>JBDTZW010000176.1:0-3055 GCA_040004905.1 Acidobacteriota bacterium | reverse complement strand
ACGTCGTCTCGGCAAAGGCTGAAAGCGGTCATCCCTTCCTCCGCCAGGCCGCCGAGGACGCTGCCCGAAAATCCAAATTCAAGCCTGCGATGTTCAATTCCTCGCCGGTAAAGGGATCCGGCTTTATCGTGTATAACTTTACACGGTCAAACTAGAACCAAAACCCATGTAGTCTGGCTGGAAAGGCACCGATCCGTCGGTGCCTTTTCGTTTACATTTGTTTCAGAGATCAAGTTAATAAGTGCCGGCAATAATATTGGATTTAACACCGCTTGCCTCCTGGGCGATCTTGACGCCGACGCTGGCTCCGATTCGGGTGGCACCTGCCTCGAACATCGCACGCGCGTCCTCGATCCCCTTAACACCGCCCGACGCCTTAACGCCCAAGGCAGTTCCGACTGTTCGACGCATGAGGGCGACATCGTTTGCCGTCGCTCCGCCTTTGGCAAAGCCGGTCGAGGTCTTCACGAAATCGGCACCGGCATTTTTGGCAGCAATACAGGCACGGACCTTTTCGTCGTCCGTTAGCAGAGCCGTCTCGATGATGACCTTGCACAGAACGTGGTTCTCGTGCGCGGCATCGGCCACAGCTCGAATGTCGTCTTCGACGGTGCAGTCATCTCCCGATTTTAGGGCTCCGATGTTGATCACCATATCGACTTCGCGGGCACCATTGAAAATGGAACGCCTCGCCTCATAGGCCTTTACATCCGCAAGTGTGGCACCGAGCGGGAAACCGATAACCGTGCAAACTGGAACGCCGGTTCCCTTCAGGAATTCAGCAGCTTGTTTTACCCAAGAGGGATTGACACAGACCGATGCAAACCCGAATTCAGCAGCCTCTTTACAGAGTTTTCGAATATCGCCCTCGGTCGCCTCTGGTTTCAGGAGCGTGTGATCTATCAGACTGGCCCAATCGTGCGCAGTGGCCGTTTCGCCAAGCACGATCCCGATACGCTCGGCTCCGGCGTCAACGATCCGCTCGACATCCGCCCGGCAAAACGTCGGGCAATATTCTTCGCCTCCGATCTTCGCGAGCACCATGTCGGTTATCTGCTCGACTAATCGTTCGTAATTTCCGTTGTTCTGCATGCCGTCTAGTTCCTGTAGCTTTTGTCGATGCTGTCGATCTTGCCCACTCGTTTTATATGCCGGTCTTCCGTGATCTCGGTTGAAACGAAAGCTTCGACGATCTCTTTAACTTCGGCGAGAGAGTTCTGGCCGGCTCCGAGCGTCAGCACGTTGGCCCCGTTGTGTTCCCGGGAGTTTCTCGCAAGAGCGGCTGAATAACACGCTGCTGCTCGAACGCCTGGAACCTTGTTCGCGGTCATCGCACTGCCTATGCCGGCACCGTCGATGATGATGCCGACCTCGACCTGTTTGCCGCCGACAGCCTTGGCGACCGCGTGTGCGAAGTCGGGATAATCGACGGCGTCTTTGCTGTCGGTGCCGAAATCGCGGACCTGGATACCAAGATCACCCAAAAACCCCGTCAACTGTTCCTTCATCTCGAAGCCGCCGTGATCGGCGCCGATGGCGATCGAACGGATCTTCGAAGCTGTCTTTCGCGGCTCTTTTCGGATCAAAAAGATCCCTTTTTCACTGACGATATCGGCTGCAAGCGGAGTAAATTTGGCGTTGGCGGCGATCCGGACTCGCGATCCGGGATCGAGACCGCGAAGGTCGTCTTCGGTGATCAGCGATCTCGAGGATTCGTCACGATCGAATTCCCGGCCCAGCTTTTCCTTGAGCGAATTAACGACCACGTGCTCGGGAGCATTAGCCGACTCGGCGGACATTGTCTCTTCGGCCTCGGTAGGTACTGATGCGAGCACCTGCCGCACCAGCTCGCGAACCTTATCCCTTGTTTCTTTAGTGTTGTCCTGCATTTTCTCCGGCGTCTATCATCTTTTATCTATCATCTTTCATCTACTTCTCAATAGATGAAAGATGATCACTGACAGATGAAAGAGCAAAGGCCGCAAGGCTTGTAAAAGCCGAGCCTTTTGAATAGTATTTCTAAAAGTCCTTTCAATCAAATCACAACCTATGTCAGCCGAATCAACGAAATTGACGCAGACCGAGTTTACCAATTCGAATCTCGAGGTCCTTTTCAGCGAGCAGCAGATCCGCGAGCGTGTAACGGAACTTGGTGCTGAGATCACGAGCGAATATGCCGCAAAAGATCTGGTGCTCGTCGGTGTGCTGAAAGGTTCGTGTGCTTTTCTTGCCGACCTGATGCGTGCCATCGACCTGCCGCTGACGATCGATTTTATGGCCGTTTCGAGCTACAAGGACGGCACGAGATCGACGGGCGATGTCGAGATCTTAAAGGACCTGAGCAATCCGATCCGAGGCAAGGATGTGATCGTGGTCGAAGACATTGTCGACACGGGCCTGACGCTTTCCCGGTTGCTCGAGATCCTCAAGTCCCGCGGAACAAACTCGATCAAACTGGCCACCTTCCTCGATAAACCCGAACCTCGCATCAAAAAAGAACTCAAGATCGATTACACAGGCTTTACCGTACCGAACAAGTTCGTAGTCGGCTACGGCCTCGACGCCGCCGGCCGCTACCGCAACCTTCCCTTCATCGCCGTCGTCAAAAACCCGGCCGAGGCCTGAAACGCAGGTGTGTTCCACGGTTTGAGCAGTTTTTGTAGGATAATTTCCCGAATTGCTTTGTTCCAAGTCCCAGGTTCCAACCTATGACGATCTAGTTCGGCTGATAACCGTGTCCCGCTTGTCCCGAGCGGTTCGGGACAGATCTTGCTCCTATAAGCACCTACGAATCAATCATTTATAAAGTCTTCTAAAGGCCTTGTCCCGCTGTCCCGCTGTTTTTTTAGTTGTAAACCTATTTCGGTAAAACACAAGACAGACGGGGTATTAACAAGGTTCAACAAACGATTGACGACCGACAGAGTTCCCACTACTGTTTTCAAAGATCACGCCGCATGCGCGGCTAAAAAGACGCCGCGAGCGTCTTAGATGCAACACTGTATCATAACTGGATGTAAATAGGAAGAGTTTTCTTTGAGTAAAAAGGCTGCCA
>JBDTZW010000276.1:0-3060 GCA_040004905.1 Acidobacteriota bacterium | reverse complement strand
ACATCGGCAATCTCTCCGGCGGCGAACGGCGGCGTCTGTATCTGCTGCGAATTCTGATGGGCAGCCCGAACGTTCTCCTCCTCGATGAGCCGACCAACGACCTCGATATCCCGACGCTGATCGCGCTTGAGGAATACCTCGATGATTTTGCCGGTGCTCTTATCGTCGTTAGCCACGACCGCTACTTCCTCGACCGCACTATTGACAACATTTTCCGCTTCGAGCCCGGCGGGCATGTACGCGAATACGCTGGCGACTATACCGCCTATCTGGAACAACGCGACCATGAAGGCGCCGAGCAGAAACAACCGGAAATACCGAAACCCGCAGCAAGTCGGACCGCATCGCCAGAAAAGCCAAAATCCAAGAAGTTATCCTTTAAGGAAAGGCTGGAGTTCGAATCTGTCGAAAAACGGATTGCCGAAACAGAAATTCGCCTGCCCGCGATCGATAAAGAACTGTCCGCCGCCGCAAGCGATGCCGGCAAAGTCCACGAATTGTTCATCGAGCAGCGAGCTCTCAACTTGCGGCTAGAAGCGGACCTTGAACGTTGGACAGAGCTAGCGGAAAGGGCGGCGGAATAGAGCGTCCGGCCAAGCGAAACCGGTTTTATTTTGCCTTAGCAAAAAACAGTTTATAGCCGGCCCCGATAAAAATTATCGACCATAACGCGAGCACCCAGAGTTTCGCGTTCGCAAGATCAGAAATGCCGAGTAAAAGCATTGGAATGGCCAGCAGAAAGCCGAACCATAATAGTATTTTCATTTTCTTAATTACCGAGAGATATTTGGTGACTACCTGGAAATGGTAAAACCATTTCAAGTTACGAGGGCGAAGCGTAGAGAGTCAAGATTTTTCTGCAACCAATAGAGGGCCAAAGGCTGCCTGCAGAAGCTTTAAAAAAATGGTGGCGGGGGGGAGACTTGAACTCCCGACCTCGGGGTTATGAATCCCGCGCTCTAACCAGCTGAGCTACCCAGCCACGAATTTTAGATTATAGATTCGAGTTCCGAAAAAACCAAGTCTGGCATGCGTCCGGCGATTTTTGTTGCGGTGACGGGCAGGAGCCTTATAATATAGCCTGAATCTCCAAAGTGCCGATTTTCGGCGAGTTTACGATGCTCCCTGTTCTCGCGACCAATATCGAAGTGCGTCGGTCCTGTCGCTGTTCGTCATGCTGGCGGCGGCGAAGGTGATGGCCGAGGTGTTTGAGCGTCTTAGGCGGCCGGCGGCGGTAGGGGAGATCCTGGCCGGAATTATTATAGGGCCGAGCACGCTAGTGTGGGTTGCGCCAGTCGGAACTGATCAACGTTCTGGCAGAGATCGGCGTAATCTTTTTGCTGTTCAACGTCGGGCTCGAGACCAAACCTCAGGCGATATTTCATGTCGGCACGCGGGCGTCGATGGTCGGCGTAGTGGGCGTGCTGCTTCCTTTTGCGGCTCGCTCCGGCGATATCGCGGCTGCACGTGGCGAAGCCCTTCTTTAATCTCGGTTTGATCCTGTACCTAGGCCTGTCGGTGACGTCGGAGTATGTTGGCTTGGCGGCGATCATTGTCGCATTTTTGGCAGGCATGGTATTGGCCGAGGCGACGGAGGATAATCTAGGATGCACTAGCTTACGAGCGGCGTAACCGAGTTTCTGGTTCCGATTTTTCTGGTCAATATCGGGATGCGGCTGAATCTGAGCGTATTTCGGGAAACCTCGGTGATCGTTCGGACCGTGGTGTTGACCGTAGTCGCGGTCGTGACCAAATTCGTTGGCTGCGGTTTGGGTGCTTGGGGGATGACGCGGCGCGAGATGGAGCAGGTCGGGATGGGCATGGTGCCGCGCGGCCGAGGCGGGCATTGTCGTGGCCCAGATCGGGCTTGGGCTGGGTGTGATCGAGCAGTCGTTCTTTGCCGCGGTGTTGTTCATGGCGGTGGCCAGGACCCTGATCACTCCGCCGTTCATCAAGGTCCTGTTCGCCGAGGACCGGGGCAACGATGGCGTCACGAATCCTATCAAAGATATCGATGTCGAGGATGATTTTGTCAGGATCGGATAAAGCAATGCACTCTCCAAAAATGTTACTCCTGATAGTTGCCGCGCTCGCCGTGACCTCGGCGGCGCAAAGGCCGGCTGTGATTCGTTCATTCACATTCAACACCGAACCCGCCGCGATCATTTGGATCGACGATGTCCGCTATGGCAAGACCGGTTCCGACGGGAAATTTACCGTAAAAACGGTGGCCCCGGGCGGCCACACCGTACGTGTTCGGGCGGAGGGTTTTAAGGATACCTTCAAGGCCATCACCGCCGTGCAAAAGGGTGACGTAAACATCCCGCTGCCAAGGACCGATGACCCGGCCGAATTAAAATACCAGGAGGCGGAACGGGTCGCGTCGTCCGATCCTGACAAGGCGGCCGAAAGTTACCGCGAGGTGATAAGACTTCGGCCCGGCTATTCGCGTGCCTACATCGGATTGGCCCGCGTGTTGTCCGAGAGCAGCGATACTGACGGTGCCTTGGCCGCGATCCGGGATCTTCGCAAGACCAGCACGCGAAACGCCGAGGCCTCGGCGGTCGAGGGCCGCATTTACAAAGATCTCGGCGACGACGGCAAGGCGATTGCGGCGTTTAAGCGGGCGATCAGGGAAGGTAACGGCTTTCAGCCGGAAGCCTATACGGGACTAGGCCTGCTATATCAGGACCGCGCCCAGAACCTTGGGGCCAAGGGCGACACCTCGGTCGAATCCGCCGCCTATGTTCAATCCGCCATCTATCTTGCCACCGGCCTAAAGCAACTCTCGGGAGCACCCGACGCCAGCGTACTCTACCAACTGCTCGGCCTAGTGCTCGAGCGGCAAAAGAAATACCAACAGGCGATCGACCTCTACCACGAATATCTCCGCTACTTCCCCGATAGCAGCGATGCGGCTGCAGTCCAGTCCTTCATCGTCCAATTGAAGAAGCAGATGTCCGAGCAGTGAAAACCCAAAGGCTGGTTGGTCGATCGGCTCGCTGGGCTATCCGCCGGATCTGGTTTCGAGAACTACGTCGGGATTCTCGGCAGTGAACT
>JBDTZW010000172.1:0-10303 GCA_040004905.1 Acidobacteriota bacterium | reverse complement strand
TCGATATTGGTTACAAATTGCGGCAAAGCGTCGAGTCTCGCCTCGACCTTTCGCCAGTCGTACTTGTTGGCCCAATAGTCGGCGAGTTTCTGCATGGTCCCGAGTTGTACGCCCTGCGTTGCATCGTTGACGAGTTCCTTATTCGGCCATTTCGTCGCGGCGATTCGTTTCTTGAGGTCCGCGAGAGCCTCATCCGAGGCGCGAAACTTGAACGGCCGGATCGATTCGTCAGCGGCCGGTGTTGAGAGCTGTTCCTTTGCTGCCTCACTCATATTGGTCTCCTTCTGTCTGACCTTCGACTCGCGAATGGAGCCAGAGGTTTCTGCTTCTGCCGCCGCGATGATCTGCGGCGCAATTGGCATTGCAGCCGCAAGAATTAATCCTGCGACAAATAGGGCCACCGCCCTCCGCCCTGAGTATCCGCAAAACACGCGGACTACAGCCTCGAGCAACGGCCTTTTACGTTTGATCATTCGAATCCTCCTTCCACCATTAATTAACTCCCCCCTTGGTCGGTTTCGACTCTAGAGGGGTGATCAGGGCTATTCCAAAGGACTGCTATGGGTTAAAATTATGTGTTTGGGCGCATATTACAACTAGCGATATGAAAGCAAGATTAATTTCAGCCTACGGATATCAAGGCGATGCGATGAATTTGGCATGCGAGGATGTTGATGCGGCAGGATCGTTTTACATCGAAAAAATGGGATTTATGGCGGTCGAGCAGGATTTGAGGCGGGGTGAGCCGCCGAACGAGGACGCGATCAAGCGGGTCGTGCTTGAGCGCGACGGGATCCGGATGGCGTTGGCGGAGAACGGCGGCGATCCTGAACAGGACGGCGTTGCGTTTCATACTGACGATGTCGAGGAGCTTCGCGACGAATTTATCGCGAACGGGCTCACAAATATCGGGGCGATCGGCGACGAAACACGGGACAACGGGAAGTTCAGGGTGTTTTTCGTGGTTGCTCCTGACGGGCTCTGCTACTGGTTCGGTCAGAAGCAGGCATAGAACCCGCCTGTCGTCAGCATTTTTTCTATTGAGCTTTTGTCTTGCTTAAGTATTTGCAAGAATAAGCTTTGATGGCGGACACGAGTTCAAGGGGTAAAGGAAAGGCGGGAACGCTCCACATGTTTCGGGCGCTTAGCCATCGAAACTACCAGCTATTTTTCTCCGGACAAGGCATTTCGATGATCGGCACGTGGATGACGCGGGTCGCCACGAGCTGGCTGGTTTACAAGCTGACCGGTTCGGCTTTGCTGCTGGGCGTCGTCGGATTTGCCGGGCAAATTCCGTCATTCATTCTCGCTCCTATTGCAGGCGTATTCGTCGACCGGTGGAATCGCCACCGTCTCCTGGTGATCACGCAGATCCTTGCGATGCTGCAGTCGGCCGCACTCGCGGTTCTCACTCTTACCGAAACAATTCAGATATGGCATATGATCGCCCTGAGCGTCTTTCAGGGATTGATCAATGCGTTTGACATGCCCGCGAGGCAATCGTTTGTGATCGAGATGGTCGAGGACCGCGACGACCTGCCGAATGCGATCGCTCTAAATTCATCGCTGGTAAATGGGGCGAGACTAGTCGGGCCGTCGGTCGCGGGCGTGATCATCGCGATCGTCGGCGAAGGCTGGTGCTTTGCGATCGATGCGGTTAGCTACATTGCCGTGATCGTCTCGCTGCTCGCAATGACGCTTAACGCGGCCGAGACCGTGAGCAAAGTGCGCGAGGTCAATGTCTTCCGGCAGTTCAAAGAAGGCTGGACCTACGTTACCCACAGTATGCCGATCCGAAGCATTCTGCTTCTGCTGGCATTCGTCAGTCTCGTGGGAATGCCTTACACGGTGCTGATGCCGATATTTGCCAACGAGATATTGCACGGCGGACCGTACACGCTCGGGTTTCTGATGGCTGCATCGGGAACGGGAGCACTGACCGGAGCGCTTATCCTCGCTGCCCGTAAGTCAATAGTTGGGCTCGGCCGCTACATTCCGAGGATGGCAGCTTTGTTCGGGATCGGCCTGGTCGCGTTTTCGTTTTCACGAATGATCTGGCTTTCGATGATCTTGATGGTTATGACGGGGCTTGGCTTCATGGTGCAGATGGCTGCGAGCAATACGCTGATCCAGACGATCGTCGAGGAGGACAAACGCGGCCGCGTGATGAGTTTTTATACGATGGCGTTCATGGGCACGGCGCCGTTCGGCAGCCTGCTGGCCGGCTTTGTCGCAGAAAGGATCGGAGCTCCGTACACGCTCCTGATCGGAGGCATCGGCTGCGTGATAGGAGCAGTCTGGTTTGCAAGAGCTTTACCGAGGCTTCGCGATTTTGTTCGCCCGATCTATATCGAAAAGGGAATTTTGCCCGAGATCAAGACCAGCGTCCTCAACACATCGGAACTCAGCGTCCCGCCGGAAGTTTGATCGCAGAAATTAATATTTTTGACGACCGTAACAACCGTTTGGTTTTATTGTGAATCGAACGATTCAAGCGCAGTAGTCTCGCGTAGTTTGTTCACACCTAGCTTGGAGGAAAAACTAAATGAAAACCGTGTTAAGGTCTATTTCCCCTTGGCCGATGACGATCATCGCCATAGCTCTCTTGTCGGGTTTTTCGTTCGGACAGACCAGCAATGACGAATGTACGACCGTCTACAACGCATTCCTGGCAAACCGCAAGAGTCCGGAAATTGAGAAGCTGCAGGCGGCAATAGCCTCCGGAAAGGAGTATCTGGACAAATGCTCGACGCTTGAGGAAGGTGAAAAGGTCAAGGACTACGTAAGTAGACAGGTTCCGTTGCTGCAGGACGCTGTTCAAGACCAGATGAATTACAAGGGACTTGACGCGGCACTAAAGGCGCGAGACGTCCATCAGACCTTCACCTACGGGAAGAAGGTGCTTGAAAAGCATCCGGAAAACCTGGAGGTGATACTCGCCGTGGCATCCGCCGGTTATAGCTCTACACACGCAGCAAACCCGACCGACAAATATAATGACGAGACGATACGCTTGGCAAAATTGGCGATTTCTAAACTCGATGATCCCGCGAAGGCTGCCGAGGCCGACTATTTTAAGACCGATAAATGTCCAGACGGTCGGACGAACGCCGTCGGATCTATGAATCTGGCGATCGGAAATATTACCTGGTCTCGCCTAAAGGACAAAAAAGCGGCCCTGCCCTACCTTTATAAATCACTTCAAACTGGCTGCTCGACCAAGGCTCTGCCGGAAACTTACCAGAAGATCGGTGCGGCCTATCGCGAAGAATTCCAGAAGCTCGAAGATGACAGACAGGCGAAGATCAAGGCAGCGGAAGGTAAGGAGACCGAGGAATCGGGAAAGATCCTGGCACTCGAAATGGGTTATTTGGACAGGATGCTGGATACATACGGACGGGCTTACAAGGCGGAAACTGATTCCGGTTATGGCGCGGACGACCGAGAACACCTTCTGTCGGATCTTAAGAGTCTTTATGGTGGTAGGCATGAGGATGACATGTCTGGTTTTGACGCTTGGCTTAAAGGGATGGGAACCGATCAGCTTCCGGATCCGACATCAACCGTTGCTCCGGTCGCAGCCCCGTCGCCGACAGCTTCTCCGAAACCATAGTATTCAGACAACGTTTGACGAGTTATAGTCCCGCGTCGGATCACGGGGCTATATTGCGCTCTCGAAACTAAAATAAGCCGACTCTCTTTGCGCTCGCATCTGGATATACGCAAGAATACGAGACAAGCCTTTACCGAGATACTGCGACTCTTTTAAGGTTGCGAATTATAAATTTATGACTATGACCCAAACTCAACACTTTCGTTGGGAAGACATGCCGAAGGAGCAGGTGACTGATGCACTTTCGCGACGACTGATAACTGCCGATCGGATGATGCTTGCGCACGTTTATCTGGATAAGGGCTGCATTGTCCCGAAGCATCAGCACGATAATGAGCAGTTGACGTATATCATCGACGGCGCTCTGCATTTCTGGATCGGTGAGAACGGCGAGGAGGAAGTGACTGTCCGATCGGGCGAGGTGCTAGTGATCCCGTCGAACGTTTGGCACAAAGCGGAGGCGCTTGAGGATACGCTGGACGTCGATATCTTCAGTCCGCCGCGTCAGGATTGGCTTGATAAGACCGATGACTACCTGAGGCAGAAATAGGCCATGGACCTCGGGATCAAAGGAAAGGTCGCATTGGTTGCGGCGGCGAGCCAGGGTTTGGGGCGTGCGGTCGCGGAGGAATTGGCGGCTGAGGGCTGCTCGCTGATTCTGTGTGCGCGAAATGAAGCGCGGCTGAAAGCCACCTGCGATGAGATTCGCGAAAGGAACGGCGTTCACGTGATAGGTGTAGCGGGCGACCTTTCGATCACGCACGCCGTTGAAAGGATCGTAAATGACGGTATTGCTCGATTCGGACAGATCGACATTCTCGTTACAAACACAGGCGGCCCGCCGGCCGGGCCGTTTGAATCGCATAGCCGCGAGGTTTGGGATCGGGCGACGCGCGGGTTGCTCGATAGTGTTATTGACCTAACGCGGCTGGTGCTGCCGGGGATGAAGGAGCGGCGTTGGGGACGGATATTGAATATCACCTCGATCGCGGCCAAGCAGCCGGTGGACGGGCTGATCCTTTCGAACGCTTTGCGGGCGGCGGTTACGGGATTTGCCAAAACGCTTGCTAACGAGGTCGCCGAACACGGAGTTACGGTCAACAACATCATGCCTGGGTATACTTTGACTGAACGCGTCGAGGAACTTGCGGAATCGACAGCGAAACGTGAAGGCATCGATGCGGCGGACGTGAAAGCACGCTGGGAATCGCAGATCCCGATGAAGCGGTTGGGCGAGCCGCGGGAATTTACGGCACTCGCGGCGTTTCTTGTGTCGGAGCGAGCTTCTTATATCACGGGAAGTTCTGTTGCCGCCGATGGCGGTTGGATCAAAGGGTTATTTTAGCGATCGTGAAAGGGGGAGGTTCTATGAAGGGGATTGTTTATCCGGTTATTTTGTTGATGTTCTCGGTTTCAATGTTTGGCCAGGCGTCGACGAACGTCGCGACTAGCGGCCACGCAGTCAACGGCAAGCTGATCAGCCTAACGAACATCGTTCCGCTGCGCGACTGCAAGATCGAGAATTTTAGCGGCAAGGTAAGAAACATCAATGAACAGGGTGACGCGGTCAGTTTTCAGCTGTGGGAAAAGAAGGAGAAGCGAAAGTTCGAGCTCTCGTTAAACAGGCTCGCTCCCGCCGATCGGGCCGTTATTTTTCACGATATGATCAGGAAAAGCTTCCGGCTTCGAATAGCGGGATATGCCTGCGAACCCGACGAAGCGATCTCGGCCTTTAGCATCGATCTGGTGTATTGAGAACGCGATTTTTTCGGGAATTCGACCTTTTTGGCCTTTCTTCATTCAGATCAAGGGGTTTACGGTCGAAGCCCACATAGAAAGACACCGAAAGGATCTTATATGAAATTCACCATCGACGAATATTTATCGCAGCTTCCGCTACAGGCGAACGAGAAGTGGACGGAAGGCGTCTGGGACATCGAAACCTTTGAGAAAAAGGGCGTCAAGCTTGTATTTTTCGCGCCTCGTGTGTCCGATAGGCAGACTTATCACGACGAAGACGAGTTTTACTTCATTGCGAAAGGAAGCGGCGAAATAGTGGTCGATGGCGACCCTACGAAATGCGAAGAGGGCGATGCTTTCTACGTTCCGGCAAGGATCGAACATCGGTTCGAAAACTTTTCCAACGATTTTGCGACCTGGGCAGTTTTCTTTTGATCATTCTGAAAATTCACGATCCGCTGAGGGTGCCTTAGTCAGGCACCCATTTTTACGCCTCGTTTCCCGCATGTATGATTTATCGATCACATGGATAAAGGATTCACAACTGAGATCCGCGACCGCGTGTTGATCATTCGCTTTGATCGGCCCGAGATCCGGAGTCCGATTTCAGTTCATATGATCGAGGGCCTCGCCGCAATTTTCGCCGAAGGTCAAAAGCTGAAAGATACGCATGCGGTAGTTTTCACGGGGACCCGCGACGTGTTCGCGTCGGGAGCTGACCTTCGCGAGATAGCGAAGGTCGAGCCAAATGAAGCACGGGCGTTTGCCGAACGTGGGCAGGCGTTGATGAATTCGATCGCGGAATCAACGGTCCTGACCGTCGCGGCCGTGAACGGATTTTGTTTCGGCGGAGCACTTGATCTCGCTCTCGCGTGCGATCGGCGCATTGCATCACCCAATGCTGTTTTTGCTCATCCGGGCACGAGTCGTGGGATCATCACGGGTTGGGGTGGCACACAACGTTTGCCGCGGATTGTAGGAGAGGCGATCGCTTTGGAAATGTTTTTTACAGCTGGCCGGATCGAGGCGGAGAACGCACTCAGGACCGGCCTCGTCGAGGCGATCGCAGACGATGTGTTACAGGCGGCGATAGCTATGGCTTCGGCGAATTCTTAACCTCTGAGGATTTTACTTCAACGTCGGGCCGCGAGAAATTCGCATAGTCCAACGTCAATCTGATCTCCTTTGTGGCTTCCTGGCCTTTCTCCACCAAACGAGATTGTATATGGGTGATTCGCTTCGGCGTCAGGATGCCGAAATCGCTGGACTGGAATTCGAAATCGTTTACAATGACCGGCATCGGTTTGCCAACCGCGTCGGGTTGGACCGTTAGTTCGCGATGTTCGCCCCTTATTTGAAATGTAGAGGCATCGATCCAAAGCGTACCTCGAAGGCGTCCATTTAATTCCCTGTTGGAGTCGGTGTCGATCTCGTAATCAAAACCGGATTTGCCCGAATTCGGGTTTTTCTTATTATTGATCGATATATCGGGCGACCCCTTGGTTTGCTGGTAGGCGATCTCGTAGACAGAAGCACCGTCTTTCACCTTCGTGCCAACATAGCTGAATGCAAATAGGGGCCGGAGATTCTTGGCCAACACAAGCGATTGAAACAGGGTCAATCCGTCTACAACCAAGTCGCCGTCGTACCGGGAACTTTCTTTATAGAGTTGCTCAAGCTCTTTCGACGATGACTCGGCGCTCGAGACTTTCGTGAAGAAATCCTGCGTGCGTTTATCCGCGTTATCGAGCGGCTTGCCATCCACGGAGACAACGTTTCGAAACTCGACGCTTCGAGTTTCGTCTTTGGTCAGCTGGTAAACGAGAAAGGTTGATTTGATAGTTTTCGTTTTTTTGATCTCGCCGTGTTTGTCGAAGGTTTCGATCGTCTTCGTTTCCTCGGAGAGAAGATTCTTGAACGAGTCAAAATATTTGAACGTTTCCTCGCCCGCCTTGTCGAGAATATTGTCGAGTAGCGGCTGGCTTGGCTGCTGGGCACGCAGCGAAGTTATCGCGCCGAACGTGATCACCAAAAAGAACACCATTTTAACGTTTTTTGCCATACTGACGCCCTGCAACTTGCTTTAACATTCAAACACATTTCTAATATACTCCGAAAGCATTTTTACCGCCCAAAGTATTCTGAAGAATGACCAAAACCCGTATATTTCTCATCCTTTCCGTCGCGGCTTTTTTGGTGCAGATGATGTATATCTATCCGAACCTGCCCGCGACCGTCGCCTCGCATTTTGACGCGGCGGGAAATCCGAACGGCTGGATGACAAAGGGTGTTTTCCTAATATTTGAGATCGGCCTGATCGTGCTAGTGGTTGGCGAATTCCTGCTCGTTCCGCGATTTGTACGCCGGCTCCCGCCATCGCTCGTGAACATGCCGAACAAAGAATATTGGCTCTCGCCCGCACACGTTGATGAGACGATGGCGATCTTTCGAAGCTATTTCGAAGTTTTTGGCGGTGTAATAGTCGCCCTTTTCGTCGTCGTAAATCAGTTCGTTTATGCCGCTAATACTGCGAGATCGAATCTGCCCGGGTCGATCTGGATGGTTATCGTTGCGTTCCTGCTGTTCACCGTCGTGTGGGTGATCAAATTTATTGGGGAATTCCGATTGAAATGAAGATACAACTTGTAAAACTCGCGCACGCCCGCTCGGGCGATAAAGGCGATACAGCGAACGTAGGAATAATTGCTTTGAAGGAAGAATATTACCCGCTGCTTGTACGCGAAGTAACGGCGGAAAATGTAAAACGCCATTTCGGAGAGATGGTAAAAGGAAATGTCGAACGTTTTGAGCTGCCGAATCTAAACGCCCTGAACTTCCTCCTGCATGAAAGCTTAGGCGGCGGTGGAACGCTGAGTCTGATGACCGATGCACAGGGGAAAACCTTTTCGACCGCGCTTCTGCGAATGTCGGTTGACATCGCCGACAACGAGGTCAAAGATCTCGACCTTGTCTAGAAACCCGTTTTCGTTTTGGTATGATCAAACTCCTTACACTTGGCTACGCCTGTATTCTTGTTTTAGTCAGCGGGGTCTGCGCTCAAAATCTGGATACTGAGCGCGAACTGCACCAACAGATCCTAAAGAATCTAAAGAAAGATGTTGAAGAGAATTACTTCGATCCTAAGCTTAAAGGGGTTGACCTCGGTACTGCGGTAAAGAAAGCGAGCGACCTCGTAGCGGGTGCTCGGTCGGTCGAGGAGATGGACGATATCGTCGCTCGGGTGCTGATGCAGTTTGATGATTCACATCTGATATTTGCACCACCTGAAAGGACCGTATTAGTCAAATATGGTTGGCATATTCAAATGATCGGAGACAAAGCCTTCGTGACTGACGTAGCGGATGATAGCGATGCCAAAAAGAAGGGAATTCGACCAGGGGATCAGATCTATATGCTTGAGGGTTTTATTCCGACCCGCAGCGAATTTCAACTGCTTAAGTATCATTACGAGATACTTGCGCCGCAACCTCGCATCGTCGCTGTCATAGTCAAGCCCGACGGCAGGAAATACAAGGTCGAAATTGAAGCCAAGGTTGAGCGACAAAGCGTTTTCAAACCAACGACGCGCGATCTCAATCTTAGGTTTGACAGCGAATTCTTAAAACGAACTCGGCAGGAGTTCTATGATGAGATGCCGGGCCTGGCGATCTGGAAGATCCCGACTTTTGAATTTAGTGATATTAAAGTCGCTAAGATGATGGATCGGGTAAAAAACGCGTCGGCCCTCGTCCTTGATCTTAGGGGAAATGAAGGCGGACTGGTCTACTCGCTTGAAGAACTGATCAAAGCTTTTTTTGAGAAAGATGTGAACATTGGGAAGGCTCATTATCGAAAGGAAACCTATACAAATCTTCTGAAGGGTGACGGAAAAAAGGCGTATTCCGGAAAACTCGTGGTTCTGATAGATAGTGAGTCTGCGTCCGCTGCAGAGGTATTTGCTCGGGTCGTCCAGCTCGAGAAACGTGGCACCGTCATTGGTGACCGGTCGTCCGGTCAGGTTATGGCGGCCCGGTTGTTTCCTCATTATTATGGAATGGACGACCTGATAGGATACGGCTTCAGCGTAACGGTCGGCGACCTTGAGATGAAGGACGGAGGCCGTCTTGAAAAGGTCGGCGTGACGCCCGACGAGATAGTAATTCCTTCAGCGAAGGATATGTCTATTGGGCGTGATCCGGCGCTCGCGAGGGCAGTCGAAAGTCTCGGTTTTCAAATGTCTCCCGAAGTCGCCGGTGCAATTTTTAAGAAAGAGAAATAGTTGGATACATTTTTTAGATATTATTCCTATGCGAAAAACTCTGGTCCGTTTGCTCACTTGTCTTCTAGCCGTCTCCACCATCGGAGCACAGTCTTTGCAATCCCCGATGCTCGGTTTTTCGTCCGAAGCCTTGGCAAATCAGAGACAGCTCGAGGGAAAGTTTGACCTCAATCTCAATGCCGAAGACCTTCGGACGTGGATGAAGCGTCTGTCGGCTCGGCCGCATCATGTTGGGTCGGCTTATGACAAGGACAATGCGGAGTTCATGTTGTCGTTGTACAAGTCCTGGGGATACGACGCGCAGATCGAGAATTTCGATGTGCTTTTTCCGACGCCGAAGACGCGGGTTGTCGAGATGACCGCACCGGAGAAATTTACGCTGAAGTTGAACGAACCCGAGGTAAAAGGCGATGCGACGTCTGGCCAGCAATCGGAGCAGTTGCCGACTTACAACGCATACTCGATCGATGGGGATGTGACGGCTCCGTTGGTTTATGTGAACTACGGGATCCCGTCCGATTACGACGAACTAGCTCGACGCGGCATTGATGTTAAAGGAAAGATAGTTCTCGCGCGATACGGTGGCTCATGGCGCGGCATTAAGCCCAAGGTTGCTGCCGAGCACGGTGCTGTCGGCTGCATCATTTATTCGGATCCGCGAAATGACGGCT
>JBDTZW010000445.1:0-3063 GCA_040004905.1 Acidobacteriota bacterium | reverse complement strand
CCATCTCGCCGTTTATTTCGACTCCCTTTTCAAACGATTTCTTCGCGTTGTCCCAGGCACCGCCGGCGTTCGACTGGAAGATTCCCATCAATACACCCGATACCGTGACGCCCGCCAGCAGGCCTCCCAAAACTTCGGGGCCGAATGTGAAACCAACAACTACTGGCGTGATCAGGGCGATCGCACCGGGCAGGATCATTTCGCGGATCGAAGCGTTGGTCGAGATCGCGACGCATTTTTCATATTCGGGCTGGGCTGTGTAGTCCATGATGCCCGGAATTTCGCGAAACTGGCGTCTCACTTCCTGCACCATGTCCATCGCGGCCTTTCCAACGGCCTGGATACATAACGCGGAGAAAATGAATGGGATCATTCCGCCGACGAAGAGGCCCGCAAGTACATTCGCCTTATAAATATCGATCCGATCGATACCGGCTATCCCGACAAATGCTGCGAACAATGCAAGCGACGTCAGCGCTGCCGATGCGATCGCAAAACCTTTTCCGGTCGCTGCGGTAGTGTTACCCACAGCATCAAGATTGTCCGTGCGTTCGCGAACCTCGGGTGGCAGTTGGCTCATCTCCGCGATGCCGCCCGCGTTATCCGCGATCGGCCCAAAGGCATCGATAGCTAACTGCATCGCGGTCGTCGACATCATGCCGGCCGCCGCGATCGCTACGCCATACAAACCCGCGAAATAATACGAAGCCACGATACCTGCGGCCAGCGTCAGGATCGGAATAACGGTCGATTTCATGCCGACCGCAAGGCCGCCGATGATGTTCGTCGCGTGACCGGTCGCGGATTGCCGAATGATCGATAGAACTGGAGCTCTACCCATCGCGGTGTAGTATTCCGTGACGAAACTCATGATCGCGCCGACGATGGTTCCGACGACGATAGCCGCGAACACGCCGTTCTTCGTAAAGCCGACCCCGCGCAGGCTGATCTGGCCGTCGGGCAGCAACAATTGAACTACAAAGTAAGCCGACACGACGCTAAGCAGCATCGAGACCCAGTTACCCAGGTTCAAGGCGCTCTGAACACTCGATTTTTCATCCTTGATCGTTACGAAAAAGGTCCCGGCGATCGAATATAGGATTCCCAGGCCGCAGATCACCATCGGCAGCAGGATCGGTGACATTCCGCCAAAACCGTCTCGCACCACGATCTCCTGCCCAAGCACCATTGTCGCGAGAATCGTCGCCACATACGAGCCAAAAAGGTCGGCACCCATGCCAGCGACGTCGCCGACATTGTCGCCGACATTATCGGCGATGGTCGCAGGGTTGCGCACGTCGTCTTCCGGTATTCCCGCCTCGACCTTGCCGACGAGATCTGCACCGACATCCGCCGCCTTGGTATAAATTCCGCCGCCGACACGGGCGAACAGTGCTATAGACTCAGCCCCGAGCGAAAATCCCGTCAGAACTTCGATCGCCGTCCTGACCTGATTTGCACCAAGCCCGGCAAAGATCGCAAGGAATACAATGAACAATCCTCCCAGTCCCAGAACCGCCAACCCCGCTACACCGAGGCCCATGACCGTGCCGCCGGTAAACGAAACTTTGAGTGCTTGCTTGAGGCTCGTGCGGGCCGCCTGGGTCGTGCGAACATTTGCTTTGGTCGCGACGCTCATACCAATGTATCCCGCCGTAGCCGAAAATACCGCGCCGACGACAAATGCGATACAGATCAACCAACTTGAGTGGATCTCTTTCCCGTTTACGGTGTGGATCGTACCCGAATAAGCCAATAAAACCGCCGTGAATAAAACGAATATGCTAAGTATTTTCCATTCCGCTTTTAAAAATGCCATTGCGCCGTCCGCGATGTGTCCGGCGAGCTCCTGCATTTTGGCGTCGCCTGCATCCTGCTTGCGGACCCAGGCCGACTGTATTGCCATTACGATCAACCCTACTATCCCGAGCGCGGGCACTAAATAGATAACGTAATTGTTCATATGTAGGTCTTTATATTTGGTTTTCCGCCGATCTGCCGACAGGGCTTATGGCTTTATTGCTTTTGTCCCAGCTTGGCGGGCAAAATTCTGCAAACTCATAGTAGATATCAAAAACTATCGATTATCAACCAGTTACACCCGTTTGGACGATTGCACGGTGAAGATCTGGCCAGCAGTCAGTCGCATCGCCACTGGCTATTTATCCGCTTTGCAAAGGCGGCGTCGATCCCGGCTTGGCCTTGAGTGCAGATGCCGGTCGGGTTTTTCTTGCAATCCTTGCAGTAAACGAGCGCTCCGTCCTTGAGTTTTGGACGGTTCGAGGCGGGCAGTTCCCATTTGGTCAGATCGCCGAATGTGATATTCGGGTCCATTTGCAGCAGCCCGTCGCCTATCTCTACGTTATAGCCGAAAAAATTTGGGCGGCTGTCGATGTGATCGGCACCCGCCCCGTCGCCAACCTGCCCGGTTTGAAACATGATCCTGGCACGGCTGGCAATACCTGGATTGCTGACCGTCTTTCCCGCTTCGTCGGTACACCGCCCGGGCAAAACGTTTGGGTCGAGGCAAAAGCGGTCGCCTGTCGAGGTGATCGTAACGTTCGGGTCCGCCTGTATCGTCCGGGCGCCGTAGAAGGAACCCGTCGAAATATAGTTCATCCGTCCGCCAAGCTCGATCCTATCGCCGAATATGCTTCCGATAACGCTCATGTTCAATGACGAAACTCCGCCGTACGGATGCATGAATATGCTTCGCTGCCCGTTTTCCGAACCCGAATTAATAACGGTCAGCGAAGCGATCGTGCCCACCCAGATAAACGTACCGCCGATGCTTTCCGCCCGGTTATAGCCGCCCCCCCAGCTTTGTTCGACCAGCACGGTTCCGGCCCTGGCGATGTGAATTCCGTCACCCGGAGGTCGTGATGCTACATAACCGAACATCGAATTGGTTATCTTCCAGTCCGTGTCAAAAGTATCGATCCAGATGCCAGCGTTGTTGTTGACGAAAATGCCGTGATCGACCATGACATAATCGAACTGCCAAGCGTTGCAGATCTGGGTCTTAGGATCGCACTTTTCGTCGTTGGCGTTGTGAACATAGAT
>JBDTZW010000094.1:0-3064 GCA_040004905.1 Acidobacteriota bacterium | reverse complement strand
CCGTCGCTTTACATCTCGGCGTATATGGCATACCGATCACGGCGATCTTACTATTTGTAGGCGGACTCCTCAGGATGGCTTATGCCGCGATGTTCGAGTCTGCGACGCCGGCGGTACTGCCCACTGAAAATCCCGTAATAAATTCTCTTAGGGGAGATTCTCCGGTTAATGTCTTGCCGCCCCAGCAGTCTTTCCCGGTTGATTCATATGCTGCTCCGGCGGCCGGCAAATGGCGCGACACCAATGAACTGCAGTCTACGAGCGTTATCGAAAACACCACCAAACTTCTCGAAAAAGATCAGTAGCCGACCGCTTCTCCATCGCTTCGCGAATCGATAGCACCCAATCGAACTCCGTCGGCGTCGATCATGATACCTGTCGCTGATGCAACATAGCCGGGTTTAGCTGCGAACTTATGTCCTTCGCCCAGCAGGATATTCAGCGTGTCTGGTGACATTCCGTATGGCTCTACAAGTAATTCGTCCGGCATCCACTGGTGGTGGACGCGAGGAGCGTCGATCGCTGCTTGAATATCCATACCATGGTCAATGACATTCATCACGATCTGAATTACCGCTGATATTATCCGCGGCCCACCGCGTGCTCCGACAGCGAACCATGGTGTTCCGTCTTTTTTTAAGACGATGGTAGGCGTCATCGAAGACAACGGACGCTTACCGGGCTGCACCGAATTCTTTTCGCCCTGGATCAATCCGAACATGTTCGGTTTCCCAGGCTGAGCGGCAAAGTCATCCATCTCATCGTTGAGCAGCAGACCAGTTCCCTTTGCAGTAACGGCTGAGCCGTAGAGATCGTTCAATGTATAAGTATTCGTGACGACATTTCCCAGAGCGTCGGCGACGGTAAAATGCGTAGTCTCCATCGGCTCCTTGCCTGTGATCTCGCCATGACCGATATCGGCGCTCGATGAAGCCTTGGTCGGATCGATGCTAGACCGCCGCTTTTCAGCGTAGGGTTTACCGACCAATGTCTTGACCGGAACATCTGCAAAATCAGGATCGCCCATAAACTCCGAGCGGTCGGCGAAAGCGCGACGCATCGCTTCGGTCAGGACGTGATATTTAGCCCCCGAGTTATACTGCATCGCCCCGATGTCGTACCCCTCGAGCATATTCAACACCTGAAGCAGCACGATCCCGCCCGAGCTCGGAGGCGGCATCGTGATGATCTCGTAGCCGCGATAAGTCCCGCGAAGCGGCGTCCGTTCGACTGGATGATATGCCTTTAGATCTTCAAGAGTGATCAACCCGCCGTGTGCCTTCATGTCGGAGGCAATTAACTGCGCCGTTAGACCGTTATAGAACTCCGTTGCGCCACCCGTCTCTATTCGGTTGAGAGTTTTTGCAAGGTCAGGCTGTCGGAATATCTGACCTTCTTCGTAAAATTTCCCGTCATTCAAGAAAATTCTTTTGCTGTCTTCGTATTTCGAAAGATTGCTTCGGTACGATTTGAAAAGCTCAGCTATGCGATAGGAGAGGACATATCCATTTTGTGCGAGCCGACGCGCCGGCTCGACCACATCGCGCCAAGTGACTTTACCCGAGCCATACTTTTTGAACGCCATGTCAAAACCGGCAAGCGTTCCCGGAACGCCAGAGGCACGATATCCCAGCGTAGAAGAACCTTCACCTCGGATAAGTTTGCCGTCCTTGTCGAGAAAGATGTTGCGATTCGCCGCCTTTGGAGCCATTTCGCGGTAATCGATCGCGTGGACCTCGCCATTCGCTTTGCGGATCAACATAAATCCGCCGCCGCCAATGTTGCCCGCTTCTGGGTAAACGACCGCGAGTGCAAGCCCAACCGCAACTGCCGCGTCGACTGCGTTCCCACCCTTTTTCATTATTTCTACACCGATCTTTGAAGCCAATTCGTGCTGCGAGGCGACCATCGCATGTCGCCCGCGAACGGGCTCACGCCAAGCCGCGGAAACCGTCCGAGATCCTGGCAGAAAAGAAGCGAAAAACGAAAAAACAAGCAAGCAGGCGGCGAGATATCTTAAACGAGTTCTGAGCATAAATGCACTCTATCAGAAGTTAGATTCACTCACAATCATACCGGAACAATGACGCTTTCCTATTTACCTCAAAAGAGTTATAGTCGTTTCTTTCGGAGCATTTTCTTCTGATTTTCCACTTACTCAGACACCAATGACAGACGGCGACGGTAATAGACATGCGATATACGCGCTTCTCACAAACGAAAATCGTGCAGACGCTTCGCCGCGTGCCGTCAAGGGTCCGCCGTTATCTATCTGAATACCGGTTCTACGCATACCTCGCGATCCTAGGTCCTGGAATAATCGCCGCCAACTCGGGTAACGAGGCCAGCGGTATTGCAACCTATTCGACCGCCGGTGCCGAGTACGGCTATACACTTCTTTGGTCATTTATTCCCATGACGATCTGCTTTGTGGTGGCGCAGGAGATGTGCGTTCGCATGGGTGTTGTAACGGGCCAGGGCCTCGCCGATCTGATCCGCGAGCAATTCGGCGTCAGGTGGACCACTGTCGTAATGATCGCTCTGTTGATCGCGAACACCGGGATCATTGTCGCCGAGTTCGTCGGTATCGCTCAGGCGTCGGAGTTGTTGGGGATCTCACGATATTTCTCGGTTCCGGTCACGGCCTTGGTGGTCTGGTGGCTGGTCGTAAAAGGTACCCCGAAACGCGTCGAGCAAGGGTTTCTCCTGATGTCGCTCGTGTTTCTGGCGTATATCTTTTCAGGATTTATGGCCAAACCGGACTGGGGTATCGTTGGGAAGGAATTCGTCACGCCAAGTTTCAATTTTGAGGCCGGATATCTGTTCACGGTAGTTGCCCTCATCGGAACGACGATCACGCCGTTCATGCAGGTCTATATACAAAGCTCTGTTGTCGAAAAGGGCACGGACAAAGAAGACCTTTCGCTTGCTCGTGCAGACGCGGTGATCGGCGTTGTTTTCGCAAATATCGTGGCCGCGTTCATTGTTATTGCTACGGCGGCGACGCTCCATGTCAAAGGAATTCACTTGAACGATGCCGCGGACGCGGCCCAGGCACTGGCAC
>JBDTZW010000113.1:0-3082 GCA_040004905.1 Acidobacteriota bacterium | reverse complement strand
TTAATTCCTGCAATAGCGTGGCTGTCAGCTTTGCGCCCGTACAGCCGAGTGGGTGCCCAAGCGCAACGGCTCCGCCGTTGACATTGACCTTTGACGGGTCCATCTCCAGAACTTTCATCACCGACAGGCCTTGTGCGGCGAATGCTTCGTTGAGCTCGATGACGTCGATCTGATCGAGCGTTAGTCCGGCAAGTTTCAAAGCCTTGGGGATCGCATAGACCGGGCCGATGCCCATTTCCTCAGGCAGGCATCCGGCGGTCGCGAAGGAGACGAAACGTGCGAGCGGTTTCAGTCCAAGCTCGTTTGCCTTGTCCAGCGACATCACCACAGCGGCTGCGGCGCCGTCGGACATCTGCGAAGAGTTGCCGGCCGTCACAGTTCCTTTGACATGAAACACTGGCTTGAGTTTTGCAAAACCCTCGGGCGATGCGTCGTACCGTGGACCTTCGTCCGTTTCGAACACTATCTCTTTTCGTCGAACGCGTCCCTTCTCATCAAACTCATCGACAAACACGTTCATCGGCACGATCTCGTCCTTAAACTTCCCGGCCTGGATCGCGGCCGCAGCTTTCCGGTGCGATTGCAGCGAAAATTCATCAGCCTGTTCGCGGGTGATCTCGTATTTTTTTGCGAGATTCTCGGCCGTCAGGCCCATGTTCAAATAGTAGTCAGGGTAGTGATCGACGATCGCCGGATTTGGACGAAAAACATTGCCGCCCATCGGGATCATCGACATCGTTTCCAGTCCGCCGGCGACGATCACATCGGCACCACCTGTTCTGATCCGGTCGGCAGCAAGAGCGATCGTCTGCAGGCCCGACGAACAGTAACGATTGACCGTCATTGCCGAAGTCTCGACCGGCAATCCGGCCTCGATCATGCAGGTACGCGCGACATTCATCCCCTGCTCAGCCTCGGGAAACGCACAGCCCATGATCACATCGTCGATCAAATTTACATCAAGCCCCGGAACGCGATTGACCGCTTCCCTGATCGCCGCCGCCCCCAGGTCATCCGGCCGCGTATTCTTCAACGTCCCCTTCGGCGCCTTTCCGACAGCCGTCCGCACGGCTGATACTATTACTGCTTCTTTCATATTTCCGTCTCAACTAAATAGCTTCAAAGCGTTATCGCTCCATTCATGGCCTTCTTGAGACCAGTTGCCAATTGGTGGTGGAAAACCGGTCCTGCAATATCCTCGTTTCGAGTAAAAATCGAAAACGGCATGAACGGAGCCATTTATTATCAATGCTGATTTAAGTCCGTCATTCGACCATGCTATCTGAACTCTTGAAGGAGAATTTGCGTCCGTAACATTTGCAACATTATAGATATGTAGAGCGTCGAGAATCGGATCCTCTCGTTCGGTATCGAGCGCATAAAAATAGGCTGTATCGCCCTCATCCTCGAAGAAGACCGCAAAAGCATTCGTAGCAGAACGGCTTTCAATTAAAACCGACCTTCCTACGATGATCATTTCTTCAACTGCAATTGCGCCTTTCAAATCACTTCTGCCTTTCGTTTGATGGTCTTCAACATCTCCATTCTTATCAGTCCGCTGAACGGCTGAATGAATGTCCAGTAAAATCCGAAACTCCTGCGGCTGCCGTCATCGAGGCATCTGATCCGCGTCTCGGTCGAGAGGTACGTCCCGTTTGACGCGCCCTCGAGCGAGAAGTTCCAGACGGCTTTGGCATAGCCGGGTTTTTCAAACTCGCGAAAATTCGAGGCATCCACCCGCTGTAGATCGCCCCAGGGCGTCCAGAATTTTCCCGCCAGACCGATTAGCAATTCACGGTTAGCTATCTCGCCAAGGACCTTGAACCTGGAGTGTTTGAGATTCCCGATCGTCACTGCTTCGCCCGACATTCCGCGTAAACGAAGCAGCCACCGGACAATAAATGAATCGCTAAAATCGACCTCGTTCGCCGCCGCGTAAACCTGAACCGCACTGGCCTCGATGGCGATGCTGTGCGTTTCTACAAAATCGTATTCCGGCAAAAAATCATCGATCAGCATATTCCGACCTCCACTTCTACGGCGTCGATCAGCCTCAACACAGCGGGCTCTATCTCGACCAAAAATCCGCGTTTACCGCCGTTAATATAGATCACACCGAGTTCAAAGATCGTCTTCTCCACATATACAGGCATCGCGGTCTTGGTTCCGAATGGCGACGTTCCGCCGACCAGATATCCTGTTAGCCTGGATGCCTTTTCTGGCGTCGCTGGCTCGACCGACTTGACGCCTAAAAATCTGGCGAGATTCTTGGTCGACACATGTTGATCGCCGTGCATCAGCACGATGAGCGGCTTCTTTTCATTCGTTTCAAATACGAGAGTCTTTACGACCGCGTGCTCGTCCACGCCCAACTGCTTTGCCGATTCCCGCGTTCCGCCTTTCTCGACATAGTCGTAAAGCCGCGGCACAAACTCGGCCTTTTTCTCCCTTAAAAATCGAATCGCTCGCGTGACCGGAAAATCCATTTTCAAACATTCGCTTTCATCGCTTTTGCGATGAGTTTAAGATCGCTTTCCGCTATCTCGATGTGGCCAAAACGAAACGCGTAACCCCAGCTTTTTTTGTCCTTGATAAAACTGAGTTCGTCGATCAGAGGCTTTATTTCCGCGTCATCACTTTTCAAATACTCAACATTCTTTCTGAACGGCTGAAAGTCCTCGCTCATTTTCACTTGATACGCACTGCCCTCAAGCACTCGCCCGACCGCGACAAATTTCTGCAAAGGAGCCTTTTCGTCCA
The DNA here is from genome assembly GCA_040004905.1 of Acidobacteriota bacterium. Taxonomy (GTDB): domain Bacteria; phylum Acidobacteriota; class Blastocatellia; order Pyrinomonadales; family Pyrinomonadaceae; genus OLB17. The sequence continues at coordinate 322 of JBDTZW010000113.1, read as the reverse complement.
GCTTCTCTTTTGGCGAATAATAGATGAGTATGTCACCGGCTTTCATTCGCTCTAGTGGGCCTTTCCTGCCATGATTGAGCATCGCAAAACCGCCCTCGACGCCCCGCATCACGTGCTCGCGTGACGCGACCCCTATCCAGTATTTCGGCATCAACCGACCTCTTTATACCTAAAACAGGTCGTTAGATGATCGTTGACCATTCCGGTCGCCTGCATGAATGCATACATGATCGTCGAACCGACAAAGTTGAAGCCGCGTTTTTTCAAATCCTTGGCTATGGCGTCCGATATTTCGGTCGTCGCGACAATGTCGGACATGCTT
>JBDTZW010000469.1:0-10381 GCA_040004905.1 Acidobacteriota bacterium | reverse complement strand
TCATTTCGAGCAACAATGACACGGCCCTCGACGTAATTCACCCCACCGGCCTTAGCGGAAATAAGATACTTATCCCCGGCCGCCGAGAGTACCCGGGCGTCCTGACCCGCTGCCGTGCAGACAAAACCAGCAACGACAGCACCCAAAACAAAAGCCTTAAGCAGCATTCGTGTCATCATTTTTCTCCTCTTGAAAAGGGACAATAAAGAAAAGTCTATTCCCTTTTGGCAAACAATACAACGGTTTTTCGTCAAACGGCAGGCTCTGTTTCGGGAGGAGGGACAGAAAAAGTCCGGAACAACCTTTATGGAAGTATCGTAATCTAATTTGCAGTCGGGATAAACTCGGCAGGAAAGAGCAAAGAGGCTTAATGGCAACTTACAAGGATCCTACGCAATGTTTCGCACCGCTTGAAGTTATTGAAAGGCTCCTTGGGATCCGAGAAGAATTGGGATTCGGCAAGTCAATTTATCTGAACCGGTCGGAGGAACTTACGGATTTCCTCGATGCCTTTGGATTCGATATTTACGCCTTTTCAACCGATAACAAAAAGATCGATTACGGCGACTACTGTACGCCAGTGGTGCCCGGCGGCGACATCATGCACTGCTCCGTCAAAGCACACTAAACAAAACAAGTTCACAATCAACGAAGGAACGCGGAAGGTGATTCGGATAGCCGAAAAGCTTTCCGCTTTTTTTATAGCGCCCTGATAACAAACAGGGTTCCATCGTCGTCTAGAAACTTTCGCTCGGTGAAGTCGGCAACATCCTTGCGGATATGGTCGATCAATTTATTGGCTGGCAGGTTGATGCCCTCATGAACACTCTTGGCTAGGCGTTCCTGCCCGAATTCTTCATCTTTATCGTTCGCGGCCTCGGTGATCCCATCCGTGTAAATTACCAAAACCTGCCCCCGCTCAAAGCGGATAAAGTGTTGATGGTATCGGACCTCGCGGAACATACCGAGGGGCGTATCGCCGTACTCAACGAAGCGATACTCGCCGTTCGGCGAAACCAATACCGGCGGATTATGGCCGGCGTTCGAGAAGACAAATGTCCGGTTGGTGACGTCCAGCATTCCGTATATCGCAGTGATGAACTGATTATCCTCAACTGAGTCCCAAAGCAGATCGTTCACATTCGACAGAGCGATGTGCGAAGCATACCCGACCTGCATTCCCGCACGCAGGCTCGCACGAAGGAACGCCATCAGCAGCGCCGCCGGAATTCCCTTGCCGACAGCGTCCGCCACTGTGATCCCGATCTGGTCGTCGAAGATCTTTACCCAGTCGTAATAGTCGCCAGAAACCTCTTCGGTCGGGAAAACATAGGCGCTGATGTCGAAATTCTCCATCTGCGGATCATTGTCCGGCAGCAACTCGAGCTGCACCTGGCGAGCGATCTCAAGCTGAGCCTCAATGCGCTTTTTCTCAACGACTTGCTCGTGCAAGTGCACCTTTTCGATAATGATCGCCACCTGCGACGTCAAAAGCTGCAGCAACTGAAGATCATCGTCAGAATATGCATCTAGGCTGTCGCTCTCGAGGTCGAAAACGCCGAGCACCCGATCAGTCGATATGATCGGCGCGACCATTTCAGAGCGGGTCCGCTCGCGGGCGGAGAAATATCGCGAATCTTTTGAAACGTCCGCTGAGATCAGTGATTTTCCTGTTTGGGCCACGAGCCCGATAAAACCTTCACCCAATCGAAGCTGCGGCTCGACGAGGGCAAAACTAATCTCGTACCCGCGGATGGCTTTTGACTTAAAGATATACGGGCTGTCGCCGCCCTGTTCGATCAGGTAAATACCTGCCGCATCGTATGGAATGAGCGAAGCGAGTGTATCCATCACCAGATTCAAAACTTCTTCGAGATCCAGCGAACGGCTTATCGTTTTTGTAATGTCCAAAAGCAAGCGCAGTTTGTCCACAGTCTTTAACTGCGGATTGCTGTCCGCGACCGGTTGATTCTCTCTATCCATTATTCGATCCCCTGCATTACTGACTCTTTATACAGGTCCCAAAGCCGCGAGATCTTGATGCGATATTCTACGAGGGCACGGCTGACGCCGAAATGCCTTGCGATCTCACGCGATGTCTTTCCATTCACCACGAATTGCTTTAGCGAAGTAAACGGGACAAGTGCGGCCGCACCGGTCGAATAGGCTTCTTCCTCGATCTCGGCATTATAGTCCCTGGCGATTGCCTTTCCCTCTTTGTTCGTATTCTTGATCGCTAGCCGGCTCGGTTTGTGGCCAAGAAAAACGTGGCAGACCTCTTCCATCAGGGTAGCATTGTGTCGATTCTTTCCGTGGGTCGGGTTAAGGACTATCAACTTGCGTCCATCCGGTAACTTCTGCGAGGCCGCGCCGCCCGACCAAAGATCCTTTCCTTCGCCTAAAAGGTGCGATCGCGTTTCTGGCGAAAGACCTTCGATAGTTTCGTAAGGGACCACAAACAGCTTTGCGTACCGTGCCAGCTTGAATGGATCGAGCCGCTGATCATCCCGTTTTAAGCCGGCAAATTCCCGGAGTCCGAGTGCCCGTATCTCGTGATGCCGCCCTTTCTGAGTTGGTGGAAGCTCTCTGATCATTTCGAGCTAAACCGGACAAGCAAAATGCGGAGATGCGGAACACTACCTCCGCATTCCGCATTCCGCATTTCACGCCGTCTTATACTTCTTTATATTCCGAATCCACGTCTTCGCTCGAAAGCGCCACGCGGTAGTTCTTCGATTGCTTCTGTTTCGTGATAAGCAGATCGTCCTTGGTCTTCAACAGGTCTGCCCGGTTGTAAACTGAGATCTCGAAGTTATACCCGTGCGTGATCGCATCCTTTGGACAAGCCTCTACACAGAAGCCGCAAAAAATGCAGCGGCCGTAGTCGATGTTATACACCTTAGCGTATCGCTCATCACGGCCCACACGCTCTTCGTACGGACGCGGGTCGTCCTGGGCCTCGATGTAAATACAGTCAGACGGACAAGCGGCCGCGCATAGGTAACATGCAACGCACTTTTCCTTGCCGTTCTCATCAACGTGAAGCAGGTGCTGCCCGCGATAACGCGGCTGGACCGTAATCGGAACATCCGGATACTGCACCGTCCATTTTTCTCGCGGGATCTCTGAAAGGGTACGCTTCATACCTTTCAGAATCGCTACAGTTGATTGAAGAACCTCGCTGACAATCGACATATTTTCCTAGCGTCCGCCGTTGGCGAGCATCGCAGCAAACCCTAGAAGGTAGAATACGATAGCGATGATGCCAAGGAATATGCCCACGAAGCCGCAGATGATACCGCCTAACGCGAGTCCGCCGCCGCCATAATGAGCAGGATCACTATTTGCTTTGCCCTTAGCCATAAAGCCGAGAACAATTGCAATGATCGGAAAGATGAAAGTGTATCCGCAGCAAAGGCTCAGAATCCCTATCACGAGCGAAACGATCGCTAGCGTGCTGCTTTGTCCCCCGGCTGCCGCCGGTGGTTTTCCGCCCTGCTGATAACCTGCCCCGCCGGCTGGCGGTGGCGTCCAATCTGTTTGTGCCATTTGTTGGTCCTGTGGTGTGCTCGCCGATGGTTGTATAACGGGCGGCTCGTTAAAAGGGTTACTTGAGGCATCCGACGCGAAGGGACTGCTCGGGACGGCCGGCTCAAAAGGTTTACTCAATACCGGCTCGACAGCCGGCTCGCCAACTAGTTCTGGCTCCGGTTTCGGCTCGGGCCCCTGCTCACGGAACTGCGGGACCATTGGCGAAACATCCGAAGCGTTCGCACCCGGCGAACTGAACGGAGAAGGAATTGGGGGCGTCGTCATCATGTTGCTCGGCGAATCGGGCAACGGGGTCGACGCTCCCGACGAATAAGATGGCGCGGTCGCGGTAGGCGGCTCTTCCGGCTCCACAAACGCAACTGGCGGAGCGACCGTCACCGGATTTAGGTCGGGATCGATAAACGCGGGCGGGGTCGGAGTAGCCGACGCCGGAGGTATCTCCATAACCGGTTCTTCGGAAGCCCGATTGGCCTCCATCTCGCGCCTTAGCTCCGCCTCCGATACAAACTGCGTCTTCATCGGATCGGATGCCTCGGGGATCTGCAGGACCTCTTCATCCTCGGCTGGAGCTTTGACCGCCTCGGGTTCGAGATCGGACTGCTTGTTTATACTTTGAAGAGCAGCCGCAAGATCGTCCTTGCCGGCGACCATCGTCTTATAAGGATCAACCTCTGCCTCTTCTACCAGCGGACTTCCGTCCGTCTGGCAAAAGCGCATCGAATCCTCATAGGTCTTATCGCAAGTCGGGCATTTTTTCATAAGTGATCGTCCTTAGGATCGTTGTCTAAATCGCAGGAAGCCTCAGCCAAATCTTGCGGACCAAAACTTCATCGATAGCTTCGACCTTTTCTCCGCAACTGTCTGAAACTCTGAAACTTTTATACCCTTAAATGCTAGACCAATTCAAGTTTACTAAAGAAATAACTGATCTCGATTGCGGCATTTTCGTCCGAATCGGAGCCGTGGACGGCGTTTTCGCCGATCGATGACGCAAAGTCCTTGCGAAGCGTACCTTCCGCGGCCTCGGCCGGGTTGGTCGCTCCCATCAGATCGCGCCACGACTTCACCGCATTCTCCTTTTCGAGTGCCAGCACGACGCAAGGGCCACTCGACATGAACTCAGTCAGTTCCTCGTAAAAGCCCTTGCCGGCGTGAACCGCATAAAAACCCTCCGCGACCTTTTTCGACTGATGGATCAGCTTCATACCGCGAATTGCAAAACCTGCCGCCAAAATGCGGTCAACTATCTTCCCATGATTCCCGGCCGCAACAGCGTCCGGCTTAATAATTCCAAATGTTAATGTGCTCATTAATTCTTTCTTTTTATCTTCCTATTTTTAGGGGTCTGTGTGTCAATAACTGTCGGCTTAGTAGACCCGGTGCCCAGACGCGAAAGATAATCGCATTTGCCAGATTTGTCGCAAACAAACTCCGAATATATTACTCCGATACCATCGATGTCGGCGTCCAGAACAATATCTAGCGTCATTCTCCGACGTCCCAAATGGAAATTAGTCATCGTAGTTGTGACAAAGCCTCTAACGCTAAACTCAATTGAGTAAACCCCCGGATTAAGCGTCACTTGAAACTGACCGTAGCTATTAGTCCTACCAGGATAATAAACATTCTTGTCTACTGCTGAAAAAACGACCGACACATTACTTATCGAAGCCCCTTCAATATCCGAAACCGTCCCTGTCACTTGCTGTGAAAAGGACTTGGCACGGAGTAACGCACCCAATAATAATATAAGGGTCAACACTTTCATAAACCTTAGATGAATAGCCTGACGAGATCCCTCATTATCCTTGTCGGCCGAGCTGTTTCCCTATCGATCATGCACCAGACTGTTCTGGATCTTACCAAGAGAACTTCGCCGCGATGTATTTCTGTGAACCGCTCGCACGTGACCTTTGACCATTCGCCTACCCATGTCGTCGCGGTGATCTCCTCGCCCTCGAAGGCCTGCTTTTTGTAGTCAATCTCGTGGCGGACCGTGATCCATGAGTATTTCGCTAATTGCTCTTCACTGGCGGTATTCCGCCAATGAGCAACCGCGACGTCCTGTATCCATTTCAGATAGGCGACATTATTAACATGTCCCTGCTCATCGATTTCCTCGTGCAATACACTAAACGAATGCGAGAATTTCATTTAACGTCGGGAGTGTCCGGTGCAAGATCGTACTGCATCTTAACGAAGTCGATCACGTTCCAGACCTCCTTGAATTTACCGTCTTCAACGAGGCAAATACCCGAACCGGCAAACACGACCTTCTTGCCGGTGGCCGGCAAGCCGGTGAACTCCCCTTTCTGAGTTCCCGTAACAGCGAACCTTGCAGCGTACCTATCTCCATCCTTAAGTACGTCCTCTACCTCAACGTGTAGATCGGGGAACGATTTGAGAAAGTCCGAGTGAAACTTCTCGAACGGTTCGATCCCGTGAACGGGCGGACCGCCGGGGCCGGACAGGCCATGATGGACGGTATCTTCCGTCATCAATTCCCGAATCGTTTCAGTTTTTTGCTGATTCCAAACCTCTTCGAACCATCGATGCATGAGAGTTGGGTATTCATTCGATGTCATGTTCGGCCTCCTATTTTGTGATCGCTTCCGGCATAAGAACTATCTGGATCTTGTTATCCGGGTTCAAATATTTCTTGGCGGCGTTTTGCAGCGCATCCTTCGAAATAGCATTTATTCTGGTCTCCGCCTGAGCTTCGGTGAAGAGCCGCGTGCCTTGTGTCACGTTGCTTGAAACAACGTTTATCCAGTAATTGTTCGTTTTGCTGTCCTCTCGCAGCTTTACGAGACGCGCCTCTTTAACCTTAGCGATATCTTTATCCTCGATCTGCCCGTTTCGAAGTTTCGCAACCTCGGCCATCGCGGCCTCGATCAGTGAGTTCACATTCTCGGGCCCGCACGGGAAAGCGATAGTAAAGGTATATCGCTCATACGGGATCCTGCCCAACCCACCCGAGGCACCGACGCCGTAAACGCCGCCCTTTTCTTCGCGAAGGATCTCGATCAGCTTGATCGTAAGCAATTCTCCGAGAGCCGACAGATCGCGGCTCTCGTCCTGGCTGAACGGTGACGGCCCGGTGAATGTTATCCGAACCTGGCTTTTCTGGTCCACACCTTTGTTCACGGTCTTGTCCACTTTTCCCGTAGGCGGTCGGATGCCCAGGTCCTTCCAGGTCTCGTTTCTCTTCGAGCTCGGAAGGTTTCCGAGGTACTTTAATATCAAGGGTTTGATCTTGTCGTTATCGAAGTTGCCCGCGAATACGAAAGTGAATCCGGATGCATCGGCAAACCTGTCTTTGTAGACCGTCTGAAGGTCCTCGAACCTGACCTTGTCCAACTGTTCAACCGTCGGTAAGCCGAAAACGCGGGGATTGTTTTGGCTCATGATCTTGATGACCTCGTTGCCGAAATAAGAGCTCGGATTATTGAGCAAATTGGGCAGAAACATCTTCTGCTTCGAAATGAAAGAATCAAATTCGGGCTTATTGAAATTAACACTAGTAAATTTTAGGTAAACCAACTGGAGCATCGTCTCGAGGTCCTTAGGCGTCGTCTCGCCAAACACGATCTCGCTCGTATCTGATAGGCCGACACCGACATCTGCCTTTTTACCCGCCAGCATTTTATCGAGTTCGTTTTTAGAGAGATTCTTAACGCCCAGCTCGCCGACAAACTGCGAAAGCGAGTTGGCGGAAACCGCTTTGTCATCCCCAACAAGGGAAAGTCCGCCCGGCGCTGTTCCCTGCAACAGGATCTGATCTTCCTTGAAATCGGTCGGCTTCAAAATGACTTTTACGCCGTTCGAAAGCGTCCAATATGTCAATCCAAGGTCCGTATTCGCCTTTTGATCGGTGATCGCCGCTCCCGAAGGAAGCTCTTTGACCAGCGGTTCGGTCGCGACAGTTTCAGTGTAAGGTTTAAGCTGGGCTGATTCCGCGGTCCTTAGCAAGGCTAGAAGCTCGGCTTCGGTAGGATACTTAACACCTTCCTTCGCAGAGCCAGTTACTATGATCGCCCGATTGTCATCGGTTGTGGTCGTCTTGGCTACCTCGTTAACCTCACCTAGAGTGATCGTCGGCAGAACGCTCTTGGCATACTGATATTCAAACTCGATTCCCGGGACCGGCTCATGCGTAAGAAAATTAGCTACGTATTCGTCTGCGAATCCGGTCGATTCCGATTTGTCCTTCTCCTTGAATCGATTTTCATAATCGGTCAAGTATCGATCCTTCATACGTTCGAGTTCGGCGCTGGTAAAACCAAAAAGCTGAGCCCGCCTAACTTCGGTAAGAAGTGTCGAAACTGTAGAGCCAACATTCTCCGGTCCCGAAGCTCCAAATAACCCGAACTCTGATTTTTCGCGAAATAGCGGTCCAAAGCCACCGGCCGCGAATACGAAGGGAGGATTCGGCGATTGTCGTATCTCTTCGAGGCGGGCGGTCAGCATTCCATCGTGCATCTCGCGAACCAGGTGCTGTCGCAGCTCTGGCAGAGTGTTAACCGTCTCAGGCGCCTTCTTGAAGATGATCTGCGAGGTCGTAATCTGAGCCTCTTTGTCAGTTTCAACGGCAACGATGGTTCCCTTCGTGTCGGGTATTGGAAACGTTTCTCGCTTAACGAATGGGCGTTTCGCTTTGATCTGGGCAAATTCGGACCTTATCTTGATTTCGATCGCGTTGACGTCCAGATCGCCGACCACAACTATCGCCATCAGGTCGGGCCGATACCAGGTCTCGTAAAAATCAAGTATCGATTTTCGGTCGAATTTCTCGAGGATGTCTTTCTTGCCGATCGGCAGACGCTGTGCGTATTGGGAATCCCGGAGCAGCTTTGGGAAATACCTGTCCCGCATTCGCTGCTCACCGCCGCGTCCAAGCCTGAGTTCCTCGAGCACCACCCCTCTCTCTTTATTGATCTCTTCAATGTCGAGTGTCGCTCCCGTAGCCCAGTCTTCCAAGACCAGCAGGCCTTTGTTGATCAATTCCGGATTTTCCGTCGGGATCGACAGCTGATAGACGGTCTCGTCAAAGCTCGTATAAGCATTGATGTCGGCGCCGAAACGCACACCGATCGACTGCAAGTACGAGACGAGCTCATTCTTCTTGAAATGAGCGGTCCCATTAAAGTTCATGTGCTCCATGAAATGAGCTAGGCCCTGCTGATCCTCCCGCTCAAGAATGGAACCGGCGTTGACGGCCAACCGAAGCTCTACCTTGTGCTCCGGCTTAGCGTTTTTACGGATGTAATAGGCCATCCCGTTAGGGAGTTTGCCTATCCTCACGTTCGGATCTGTGGGAATCGGCTGATCGGATCTTACCTGGCCGAAAGATGTAAGGGCGAGCAGCAGCAGCGCCGAAAATACTGGTACGGTGAGTTTACGCATTATTTATTTCTCCTTACTTTATATTTAGCTAGCCGCTTTCCCGAATGTATTCCGTGGGATCGGATCAGCTTAGGCCGAGACTTTACTACCTAACAATTCCTGTACTGCAACGCCAATGTCTGCGGGAGACTCGACTACGCGGATTCCCGCTGCGGTCAGGGCAGCCATTTTTTCGGCTGCGGTTCCTTTACCGCCCGAGATGATCGCACCGGCATGGCCCATTCGGCGTCCGGGAGGTGCCGTCTGGCCGGCGATGAATGCAACTATCGGCTTTGTGACGTTATCCTTTGCATAGGCTGCCGCATCTTCTTCAGCTGTACCGCCGATCTCACCGATCATTACGATAGCGTCGGTTTCGTCGTCAGCCTGGAACAGTTTCAGCGCGTCAGTGTGAGTAGTTCCAATTATTGGGTCGCCGCCGATCCCGATCGCCGTTGATTGACCGAGTCCGAGAGCAGTCAATTGCCCAACTGCCTCGTAGGTCAACGTTCCTGAGCGCGAAACAACTCCCACTCTGCCTTCCTTATGAATATGGCCGGGCATGATTCCGATCTTGCATTTGCCCGGCGAAATTATGCCGGGGCAATTTGGACCGATCAGCCGGGTGCCCTTATCTCGCAAATACTCGCGAGTCTTTACCATGTCGGAGATGGGAATCCCTTCGGTGATACAGACAACAAGCGGCAAACCTGCTTCGGCGGCCTCCATAATGGCGTCAGCGGCGAACGCCGGCGGCACGTAGATCACAGACGCATTTGCGCCCGTTTCGTTTACCGCATCGGCAACTGTGTTGAACACCGGTACACCTTCGTGAGTAGTGCCGCCCTTGCCGGGCGTGACGCCCCCAACCACGTTGGTGCCGTAATCACGCATTTGGAGCATGTGAAACGTGCCCTCTTTCCCGGTGATCCCCTGAACGATCAGGCACGTATTTTTATCTACTAAAACGCTCAAGATTTATCTCCTTTTGACTAAATAAATAAGACGAAAGTATAACACCGGGCCGGTTTCTATAGGAAATATATACCCGATTTACGGGTCTCTTTGTCCGGGACTACAGAATCTGGGGTGAAGGTAAAGTTCGAGATCCCCAAAATCTGTTTACCAATGCAAAAATGTTCTGGACAACCTCGCTCTTTGACCATATATTATATTAATGGAAGGGCTTACGTTCTTCCCTCCTACCTTTCGCAAACCCTCTCGATTCGAAATCGCATTACGCCTTCCGCAGGTAGGCCCACTGGAAAACTACTCATGAATCCTATTTACACCAAATCAAAAATCACTCGTCTGTCAAGTATCGCTGCTGTTTTTGGCATGCTGTTCCTTTCATCGTTCCTGACCGCCTACGGCCAGACCACCACCTTTGCCCAGTTTTTCGAACGAACCGGCTCGCAGGATTTCGTATTCACCAACAATACGA
>JBDTZW010000019.1:0-10433 GCA_040004905.1 Acidobacteriota bacterium | reverse complement strand
TTATCGATTTGAACCAGCGAGGAATTCGTAGATGAAGGTCTGTTCAAAATGCGGCCACGAACTCACGGACGCGCAGCGTTTTTGCGGAGGCTGCGGAACCGTCGTCCAGCAAGGAACTACTGCTCCGCCGCCGCAGTCGCCGCAAACCGCACCGCCTGCCTGGCCTCAAGAGGCCAATGTCCAGCATCCGACGCCGGCACTGCCCGCACAACATCACGCTGATGCTCCGATCGAGCGGATCCACTGCCAGTGGTGTCAGGGGATGAATGAAAAGTCGGCCGTTTCGTGCCGGACTTGCGGGGCACCGCTGGATATAAAGAATCTGGTCAGCGAATCGGGTTGGCGTGAGGCTCCGCGGATCAAGGACATGACCGAGATCAAATTCGGCCAAAGCAGCTGTCAGGTCGAAGGGGAGATCGTCCCCGTTGCGGAGATAAATCTCGGTGTGAATGATTCGATATTCTTCGAGCATCACGTTTTGCTTTGGAAGGACGACGCGACAGCGATGAGCGTGATGACGCTTCAGGGCGGCGTAAAGCGAATTTTGGCAGGAATGCCGTTCGTTATAAGTATCGCGACGGGGCCGGGACGGGTCGCCTTTTCACGTGACGCGACGGGCGAACTGGTGGTTTTGCCGCTGCACCCGGGTATGGAGCTTGACGTTCGCGAACACGCATTTCTATTAGCCTCGCATCACATCAATTTTTCGTTTGTCCGCGTCAAAGGTCTGCGAAACATTCTATTCGGCGGACAAGGGATGTTCATGGACAGGTTCATGACCGGTAATGAACCGGGCCTGCTGATCCTACACGGCTACGGGAATGTTTTCGAGCGTGTGCTTAAACCAGGCGAGAGCATTCTGGTCGAGCCTGGAGCATTTCTCTACAAGGATTCGTCCGTGACGATGGATGTCGAATTCCAACAACTCACGACCGGCTGGTTTGGCGGAAGCGGGATGAGTCTCGCGCGGATGACAGGCCCGGGACGCGTCGGGATCCAATCGATGTACGTTCATCACAATACGGAATGATCGAGGTGTATCTTGTCTAATATCGAACGAACATACACTTGCGCCTGGTGCAACAGGGTCAGCGACGGGACCGCGATAAGCTGTCCGGGCTGCGGCATCTCGATCGACATCCGCCAGACCAAGACCAAATCGGGCTGGATCGAAATGCCGGGCCGCCATGACATGGCCAAGATCCAATTTGGGCACTCGTCGCTCCAGATCGAAGGCGAATATGTTCCGGTTGCGGATTTTTCGTTGGCACCTGGTGACGGCGTTTATTTTACACATCACGTCCTGCTGTGGATGGAGCCGCAGATCAAGATGACGACCATGTCACTCAAAGGGGCGTGGAAGAGGCTTTTTGCCGGGATGCCGCTGATCATGACGCAGGCGGAAGGGCCGGGGCATATCGCGTTTTCGCAAGACCAATCGGGCGAGTTGATCGCGTTGCCGATCCAGCCGGGCCAGGCGATCGATGTACGCGAACATATATTTCTGGCGGCGACGAGCAATGTAAGCTACGACTGGTTCTCGACCAACGTCTGGTACACGACGCGAAATGGCAACGAGCGTGAGACTCACTATCCGCTCGGCATGTTCATGGACAGGTTCTTTGCACCGCAGACGCCAGGGCTGCTTTTGCTGCATGCGGCGGGAAATGCATTTGTCCGGCATCTGGCACCGGGAGAGACGATACTCGTAAAACCGACGGCACTGTTATTCAAAGACCCGACGGTGAATATGATCCTGCACCTCGAATACCCGCGGGGCGGCAACTTTAGTTGGGGAATATTCTCGACCTGGTACTACCGGCACATCTGGCTTCGCCTCACCGGACCCGGACGGGTTGCGGTGCAGTCCGCCTATAAACACATGGAAGAGAACGGGAGAAATATCCTGAACTACTCGCCCGCGACGTACTATCAGTGGTAATCAAATGGACCAGGACAAGCTAAATATCCTGCGCGAGGCGCTTCCCTACATTCAGAGGTTCCAAGGGAAAACGTTTGTCGTCAAATTCTCGGGCAAGGTCACTGAGGACAAGGAGAACCTTGCGTCGCTGGCGGAAGAACTGGCTCTGCTGCATCAGGTAGGGATTCGCGTGTGCGTGATCCATGGCGGGGGAAAGCAGTTGACCGAGCTTGCGGACAAACTCGGCGTTGTGCAGACCGTTATTGGCGGCCGGCGGGTGACGGACGACGATACTCTGGACCTCGCGAAGATGATCTTTCGGGGAAAAATCAATATCGAGATCCTGGCGGCCCTTCGCCATCGCGGGATCGAAGCGGTGGGGCTGTCGGGCATCGATGGCGGTGTTGTAAAGGCGGTCCGGCGTCCGCCGAAGGATGTCTTGAACAAGGAGACGGGTGAAACCGAGACGGTCGATTTTGGAAACGTCGGCGATGTCGTGGATATCGACGCCCATCTGATCGATCTATTACTCGAGAACCGGTATTTGCCGGTGATCTCTTCGCTCGCGGCGGACGACGCAGGGAAGATCTATAACATCAACGCCGACACTATCGCTTCCGAGATAGCGGCCAGTCTGAGGGCAGAAAAACTGATCTTGCTATCCGATGTTAATGGTATCTATTTCGATGAGAACAGCGAGGACACAAAACTCTCGCGGCTGACGGCTGGCGATGCCCGGCATATGATCGACAGCGGGCGGGCGACGGGCGGAATGGTGCCGAAACTTGAGAGCCTGATCGGGTTGCTGAAACGCGGCGTGCACTCGGCTCATGTGATCGGCGGTTCAAAGCGTAACGCGCTTCTTTCGGAAGTATTTACCGACGAAGGGACGGGGACAATGCTCGTCGGCGACTAGAACACTCAGCTAAAACGGAAAAAAGGACAGGTGCGTGACCTGTCCTTTTCTATTTTTTGGGGTGGTACCGAGGGCGGGACTCGAACCCGCACGGATTGCTCCACACGCCCCTCAAACGTGCGCGGCTACCAATTACGCCACCTCGGCAAGATCAATTATCAAAAACTACTTATTGGCCGGAGCAGCATTGGCATCCGTGTTGGCCGGACCTGCGGTATTTGCAGGCGCCACCGCATTAGCGTTAGCATCGGAAGCCGGGCTGGTATTCGCCGGAGCCGTGTTGGAATTGGTCTCAGCCGGTGCGTCCGGATTGGCTGAAAGGACCGAAACATTCCCTGTCAGAGCCGGCATCGAGATCAGAAGGGCTGACAGGAAGAATGCGGTTGCAGCTCCAATCGTCAGTTTGGAGAGAACAGTGGCTGTTCCACGCGGGCCAAATGCCGAATTAGAAATATTGCTCGTGAACAACGCTCCGGCATCCGTCTTACCCGGCTGCAGCAAAACAGTCGCCACCAACAGTACACATGAAGCGAAGAAGATCGTGTATAAAATATAGATCAACACTAGAAATTACCCTCAAAACCAACTGCAAAAGATCAGCGATAATTCACGATCTTCGCGAAATTTTCGGCTTCCAAACTTGCTCCGCCGACAAGTGCACCGTCCACATCTGCCTGGGTCATCAATTCCCTGATGTTATCAGGCTTGACCGACCCGCCATACAGGATCCGCATTTCCTCCGCGGCCGAGGCACCGTGTGCTTTTTCGACGGCCTTGCGAATGTGTGCGTGCATTTCTTGAGCCTGTTCAGGCGTGGCGGTTTTACCCGTTCCAATCGCCCAGACAGGCTCGTAAGCGATAATAATACGTTCCAGGTCGGATACTGTCAAACCATCCAGCCCTTTATCCAATTGGGCTTCGACGACGGATTCTGCATTGCCGGCTTCCCTTTCCGCCAGCGATTCGCCCATGCAGACGATCGCCGTCAAACCAGCAGCGATCGCCGCCTTGGTTTTCTTGCCGACGGAGGCGTCTGTCTCGCAGTAAAACTGCCGCCTTTCCGAGTGACCGATTATCACGTACGAACATCCGACATCCTTTAACATCGCGGGAGCGATCTCGCCGGTGTGTGCTCCGAAATCGTTTTGGACGGCGCTATTCTGGCCTGCAAGATGAATGTTGGAGCCTTCGAGGCGATCGCCGAGCGTCTTCAATGCGGTAAAAACGGGAGCGATGACGACTTCGCAGTGAGTTGCGTTGGCGACAAGCGGCTTTAACACCAGCGCGGTATCAACCGCGTCGCCAAGCATCTTATACATCTTCCAGTTTCCGGCAATTACGGGTTTTCTCATGGTCGGTTCGGATTACAAGGGCGCACGTCTGCCCAAATTCGAGTCTAAACTAATATCCATTTAACTAAAACTGGAGATATCTCAACCCCGATTTCTAGGAAGTCGAAAAACATAGATCGCATCTTCGATCTTGAACGAAAATACGACCATGCCGGCCTTTTTCATCCGCCGGAAATATACTAGGCCTTTTGCGTCGCTCTCGGGAGAAACCCACTTCTGAGTTAATGCCGTTTTTCGGATCTTCGCGAGTCCGTCGTCGGCCGCTCTGGATCGAGAATCGTTCCGGTCTTCCGCGCCAACTTTCGCATCAGGGTCGTCAATTATGACCACTTTCTTAACACGGGTGCCGTCCTGTCTGCGAATCTCCTTAACTTCGGACGACTTAGAAATACTGGCCATGAATACATCTATTGAGTTGTCAAGATTTACCCCGGACCTTACGCCCCGGACAATATCACGTGACGGGATCGCGGTCTCCGCTAGAAAGGGCTTCTTTCCTGTAAAGAAATCCTCCTTTGTACGAAAATGGGCGGCTCCCCAACGGTCAGTATCGAAGTCGATCGGAGCGGGTGTCCCGTTTTTTAGGAAGGTCGCGACGATCAAATACCGCTTGTCCTCCGAGAAACTGACCGCCAAACTAAAGCCGTTACGGGTAACCACGCTTACCACACCACGCGGTGTGTCCATGGCTGCGCATGAGATGTCATCGGCAGCTGTAAATCCCTTTCCCCGATATCCGCACGTGGGGTCGCCTCCCCAAATGATGATTCGATCCTCGTTCCCCTGAGCGGAAACTGAACCTACGATCAACAACGAGAAAAATACAACGAGAATTCTTGTCATGACATGCCTCCTGCACGACATCGAATCTAAACCATTACCGCTAAGGGCTGGTCATACTTCTCTTCCCACCGCTCTTCCCACTGCAAATGGTCTCGGGCCCTTATTTGTAATCCAAAGCGGCAACACCAGGCAAAGCGTCACCTGCGAGAAACTCGAGGGTTGCTCCACCGCCGGTTGAGATGTGTGAGATCTTGCCGGCGAGTCCAGCCTGGTTGACCGCGGCGACGGAATCGCCACCGCCGACTATTGAGGTCGCACCGTGTTCGGTGGCTTCGGCAACCGCCTCGGCGATGGCGACTGTTCCTTCATCGAATGGCTTTTCCTCGAACATTCCCATCGGGCCGTTCCAGACGATCGTTTTTGCTCCTTGCAAAGCCTGCTTGAATATCTCGATCGTCTCCGGGCCGATGTCCAGGCCGACGAGACCGGCGTTGGTAAAAGCGATCGGGATGGTCTTGCGGGAATTAAGTGGATCATAGGAATCGACAACCTGATGATCCGTCGGCAGAATCAATTCGACCCCGGCGTCCTGAGCGAGTTTTTCGATCTCGAGCGCCTTTGGCATCATTTCATCCTCGACAAGCGATTTGCCGATGGTGAATCCCTGGGCCTTGAAAAATGTGTAGGCCATCGCTCCGCCGATAAGGAGCTTATCGACGTTTCGGTTTATCAACGATTCGATCACCGGGATCTTGTCCGAAACCTTCGCGCCGCCCAGGACGGCTACGAATGGCCGCTCTGGATCGTAAAGAGCTTTGCCGAGGAAATCCAGCTCTTTTGCCATTAAAAGCCCGGCTACCTTATTTTTTACAAAATGCGTTATCCCCTCGGTTGAAGCATGTGCCCGATGCGCAGTGCCAAAGGCATCGTTCACATACAAATCGCATAATTCGGCAAGCTCCTTCGAAAATGCCGGATCGTTTTTCTCTTCTTCGGCATGATAGCGAAGATTTTCGAGGAGTAGAACTTGACCCGCTTCAAGCACGTTTACCTGATTGACAACCTTTTCGCCTATGCAGTCCTCGACGAAAAACACCCGATCGTTCTTTATCTCAGCCTTCCCGACCGCAGCCGCTTCGCCGCTTAGCTGCAAAGACTTGTCGTCGGCATTTCCAGAGATGAGCTGAAGCTCCGGAAGAGTTCGCAAATAATCGAAAACCGGGCGAAGCGAATATTTGGCGGGATCATAAGACATCCCTTTATCTTCCGCCTTTTTCTTGTCCTTCAACGGCCGGCCGAGATGTGAAGCCAGGACAATTTTTGCGCCTTGCTCGATCGCGTAAAGAATCGTCGGCAACGCGCCGCGAATGCGCGTATCGTCCTCGATCTTCCCGGTCTTGATAGGGACGTTAAAATCGACCCTGATAAAGACTCGCTTACCGGTAATGTCGATATCCTTTATCGTTTTTTTATCCATCGAATGGCCGCTTCCCTTTTTACAATTCCTTTTCAGCGATGAACTTCACTAGGTCGCGGACGCGGCAGGAGTATCCCCATTCGTTGTCGTACCAGGCGAGGATCTTGATGCAGGAACCGCCGATCACCTTGGTATTTTCGGCGTCAACGATCGAAGAATTTGAATTGCCGCGGAAATCGATCGAAACCAGCTGTTCCTCGGAGAAGGCGAGGATGCCCTTTAGATAACCGTTAGCTGCCTCTTTGAGGACGCCATTGACCTCTTCGACCGATGTTTCCTTTTCGACGTTCATTACGACGTCAACCAGCGAAACATTAGGGGTCGGGACACGGACGGAGATGCCGTCGAATTTACCCTTTAGTTCGGGGATTACGAGAGCAACAGCCTTTGCCGCACCGGTCGAGGTTGGAATCATCGACAACGCAGCCGCGCGGGCACGGCGGAGGTCCTTGTGCGGCAGGTCGAGAAGCACCTGATCATTGGTATAGCTGTGGATCGTGTTCATCAACGCGTTCTTGATCCCGAATTTTTCATGGATCACTTTTGCTACAGGAGCCAGGCAGTTCGTGGTACACGATGCGTTTGAAATAATGTGATGATTCGCCGCGTCATACATGTTTTCGTTGACGCCGAGCACGATCGTTACATCCTCGCCTTTTGCTGGAGCCGAAATGATGACTTTTTTGACACTCCCGCGCAGGTGCTTTCCGGCATCTTCCGCTTTTGTGAATCGTCCCGTCGATTCGATAACGATGTCCGCACCAACGGATTCCCAATCGATCGCCGCCGGGTCTTTTTCCGAAAATACTTTGAATTTATCGCTCTCGACCTTGATCGTATCGCCCTCAGCAGCGATCGCGTGCTCCAGATTGCCCATGATCGAATCGTACTTGAGCAGATGCGCCAGGGTTTTAGTGTCCGTCAGGTCGTTGACCGCAACGAAATTTATGTCCTTGGAACCAAGGCAGGTCCTCATAACATTTCGACCAATACGGCCGAAGCCGTTTATTGCAACATTTATAGCCATATGAAAATATTCGCCTCCAGCAATTTGCTGTATCAAAACTTTGACGATATCGCACTTTAGTGCAAAGTTCAACGCGGCAATTTGGGCGATTTGCAGTGTTTTTGAACATCTCCATGCCCGCAAATAGTTGAAACAAACAGAAATGCGAGGGCGTAGTACCGGATTGAGATTTAAGCGGTGTAAAATGCCGTTTATTCCATTAACCGGAGCAATTCCATTAAATGAAACTATTCGGAAGAAATTTTTCGAGATTACTGATCTTAGCTGCGCTTCTATTGTCGGTTTCGCAATTTTCCAGGGCTCAGGAGCCGCAGGTCGCGGAAAACGTCCGTACACGGACGATGCCGGCGAAAACCGATGCTACTCCAAAAGGTGCGGACGTGACACCGAGTAGCTCGCTGTCGCGCATCGGTGTTCAAACCGCTTTGCCTCTTCCGCTCTCGCTCAACGACGCGATCAGGAAAGCTCTCGAGGACAATAACGATATCGAGATCTCGCGCGATGACGTTCGATTTCAGGAAACCAGTCTTCGGTCGTTACTGGGTGTCTACGATCCGGTTTTCACTGTAAATCCTGATTACACGAAGAATCACACAACCGGACAAGCCGGGACGAGTGATTTTCGCGTGAACGCGGATGTTACCGGATTCGTCGGGCCTGGCGGAGGCAGCTATCGCGGTTTTTTCGATAATACGCGAACTGAAAACGCTTTTGCTCAGGCTCAGGTCAGCTCGGGTGCGATCGGTTCATCTACGAGTGCGATCTATTCTTCGAGTTTGGGATTTACATACACGCAGCCGCTCTTGCGAAATTTTAATACGGACAGCAATCGGCGATTGATCAAGATCGCGCGGAAACGTCTTCAACAGACCGACGCCGATTTTCGACGGATAGCGATCGAGACGATCACAAGGGTGCAACAGGGCTATTGGGACCTCGTATTCGCTTTGCGCGATCAGCAGAATCGGGTAGCGAACGTCGACCTCGCGAAGGAAAATCTCCGGCAGATCGAGGCTAAGATCCAAGCTGGATCCGCTGCTCCGCTTGAGCGATACGAGGTCGCGACAGAGCTCGCGAACCGAGAGACCGATCTGCTGCTTGCGACGCAGCAAGTGTCGATATCTGAAAATGCTTTAAAACAGCTCTTGATAAAGGAACCGGCGTCCGCCGAATGGTCGCAGAGCTATGTGCCGGTCGATAAGCCGGTCATTAGCAACGAGCCCGTCGATTTCGACGCGGCGTTGAAAGACGCGATGAACAATCGACATGAGCTACGACGGCTGAAGCTCCAGGCTGAGGTCAACACAATTGATCTCGCGTATTACAAAAATCAGACGAGGCCGCAGATCAACTTAAATACGACTTTTTCACTTAATGGGCTAGCTCGAGGCGGAGCTATCACGGACACCACGCTTTTCCCCCAATTCTCGGGGAATGAGGAGATCTTGCGGCAGGGACTGAATACGCTTTTGCTGCCGGCGAATCAGATACCCAATCCATTGATCCCGATCGCCGGTACGCCGACGTTTCTCGCTGGCGGTTTTAATCGCTCGCTCGCGAACATTTTCCGGAGCGATGCCCCGAATTATTCACTCGGTGTGACAATATCTTTTCCGTTCAGAAATCGAACGGCACGAGCAAATTTTGCCGGTGCAAGGGTGCAGGAAGAGCAGATCGCTGCACAGACCAGGTCTGAGGAACAGGTCGTTATCGTCGAGGTCCGCAACGCGGTGCAGGCGGTCGAGACGTCTCGGCAACGTGTTGCCACGGCACGGAGCGCGAGGGAAAACGCCGAGCTCCAACTTGAAGGCGAACGGAAATTGTACGATGCGGGAAAATCGACGACCTTTCTCCTGTTTCAGCGAGAGAACACGCTGACCAACGCCCGCAACGCCGAGATCCGGGCTGAGACCGATTATAACAAGGCGCTCGCCGATCTTCAGCGTGCAACATCCACCACGTTTCGCGTTAATAACATCGATGTCGGTTCTCCGACTGAGAATAAGTAGTTCCCGCAGCCTCTTGCAATTCTTAGAGCGTCGGCCTTCCGACGCTTTAAGTTTTTGAGGATGTCTGCGAAAATCCACTCGGTGAAACTTTCCGCCGTAATAATCGCATTTAACGAAGAGGACAAGATCGCTGACGCCATTCGGTCGGTTTCGTGGGCCGACGAGGTCGTTGTCGTAGATTCTGAAAGTACGGACAGAACCCGCGAGATCGCAGCTGAGCTTAGATCTAAGATCGTCGTCAACCCGTGGCCGGGTTTTTCTCAGCAAAAGCAATTGGGAGTTGATTTGGCGGAAAACGATTGGATCCTTAGCGTTGATGCAGACGAACGAATTTCGGATGAGCTAAAGACCGAGATATTACACCTGAAAGAAGGCGGCGACGGCTACAGAATTCCGCGGCTTACGCTTTACATGGGTCGACCGATAAGGCATGGCGGCTGGTACCCCGACCGGCAGTTGCGGCTTTTCGATCGGCGAAAGGGGCGGTGGAACGGGCGGCTTGTTCACGAGTCGGTCGCGATGGATAGCGGAAGTGTCGTAGAGGAGCTGCGCGGAGATATTCTTCACTTCAGTATCGATGGACCGGAGCACCATCACCGGATGATCGGCGAGAGATACGCTCCGCTCGCCGCGCGGCATATGCTGGAGAGCGGGAGGCGAACGACTAAGTTTGGGGTTACCATGGCAGCGCCGATCGCGTTCTTGAGGACGTATTTTGTGAGATTAGGATTTCTCGACGGATTTCCCGGCTTTTGCATAGCGCGTTTTGCGGCGCATCATGCATTTCTCAAATATGCGCTCCTTTTGGAACTTCAGAATGGGAAAAGTGAAGAAAAGTAGTCAATTGCCCGTCAAACAACTATTGGACTACCGTACACATCAAATCTTTTGATAATCCTTCGGTTTGCGATATATTTTTTCTTGAGTGCAATTCAAAATGAAAAACTT
>JBDTZW010000466.1:0-10493 GCA_040004905.1 Acidobacteriota bacterium | reverse complement strand
CGAAAAAGGAATTATTCTCGAAGACACGAGAGACGGCGTCAGGTGGAAAAGAAAGTAAGCGTTTGTCTAATGATCATTTCTTCTACATTACTGGCTCTAGACCTCCAGAGAAATCTTCGCGACCTGGCTGATGCTCATACTTGCCTGATCTGTGTCATCCAAGACGATCCCTCGATCAAGAGAATGTCGGAAATTCATTGCGATCTAAAAACCAAGAATCTGGGAAAGGTCCTTCCGATCATACAAATTGATGCCGAACTGGCTTTTTCTATAGTACTCGAGGAGTTAGATTCCGGTATTAGGGCAGTTAAACGACGTCTGTGGGAATCGGGACTCCTATTAGTTCGAAGATCGTAATGACACGACCCCAAATCAAAATGATAAAGGACTACGGAGAAGGCATGTGAGATCAAGTTCTACTTTTCAATCTCAACCAGAAACGCTTTCATGCCGTCAGCCTCGATAGTTTGCGGCGGCCCGATCTTGTAGCCTTTGTTGAGTAAGACGTTCAGAGGTGGATGTCTTTCGTCCCATTTCATATCTCGAAAAGCGATCCAGAAATGATTGCCTGACATTTCGGTGGTTCGTCCGACACCGTCAAATCCGCGAGGCAGGAAATAGGCTTTGTCCTCCGTCATCTCCGGCACACCATCGACCTTTACGATCTCAAGGTCTGATCGGTAGCGGCCTGTGAACCAGAAATGGTATGCGACGAGGTCTTCAAAAACGTAAAGTTTCTGGGAAGTTTGATTGTTCAACGTCCCGCCAATTATCGGTTCGAGCCGTTCCCACGCACACCAAACATATACCGGCCGGTCGGCCCGCAGCCGTTCGGCAAACGAGAATACAAATAGGAGGCTCAGCACTCCGAAGGCGCCATATCTCAGTGCAAACGGACGCAGTCGAGTGACCACAATTGCGGATACGATCACGATCGGCCCAAGGACGATCGTCAAATGACGCGAACCCCAGATCGAAACCGGAAACAGCCAACTAAGGATGAAGGCTATTACTAAAGGAACGACCGCCAACATCGCCAATATTTTTAAACGATCATTGTCCGCAAACGCCGTTCGATCCTTAAAATAGATCAAGATCGAAACCCCGATGATCAGCACGACAGGGACTGTAATATAAAGGTGACTTTCCGGATCTATACTGCTTTGCTGAAAATAGAACGGCTCGATCAAGCCGAGAGCAAAATTCACGAGGTCGCTGACGCCGGGCTTCGTTATCCATCCCAGATTCTGCTTCACATCCGCCGCGCTCAAATTCTCTCTCCAGACGACCCACATCCACGGCAGAAACGCGAGGGCGACGGCGACCGACATGCAGACTATCCGCTTAACTTTCGTGAGCTGAAAGACGACGACCGCAAGGATCTCCGTAACGACAACCAGCCATCCGAAGTAATGACAATAGACGAGAAAGATGTTTACAGCGGTCAGAGCGAGAAGGTCTACTCCTCGGTCAAAAAAACGGAAAAACAGCCAGACAGAGAACAACGAAAGACAGAACAGCAGGCTGTACATTCGCACTTCCCGGGAATATTTGATCGCGGATCCGTTTACAGCGAGGAAAGTTAGAGCTAAAACCGTCGCCGATCGAGCGACACGGATCTCTTTGCAAATAAGCAGAAAAGGGATGAGGGCAATCGCCGCGAACAGGACGGGAAACAGCCGCAGCCAAAAAAGGCCTTCACCGCCGACCGCGATCCAGATCTTCAATAACGCGTAAAAAAGCGGCGGATGAATCAGGTCCTGACCCACGAAAGGCAGGAGTTCGCTCCAGGAATGCTCGGCTACGTGAACACTAAAGATCTCGTCAAACCACAGGCAGGAATCGGTGAGTGTCCATAGCCTAAACCCAATGAAAGCGCCGATCAACGCCATCAGACCGATCCGGTAGTATCGCGAGCCCGGCATCAGAGGCTGACGCCATCGCAGAGTTTTCCGTCGATGCTTGTGTAGAAGAGTTGAACTTCCTTAAAGGTATCGGTTTCGCGGCAATAGGAGAGGCAGCGATCGTAAGGTTTCGAATAGATGTGAATGCTGACAGCCCTTTCATCAAATTCAGGCAAATTCAGTATCTGATGTATCGGCTGCTCAAGCTCGACCTTTGCCGCCAAACAATCCGAAAGACTAAAATCGTCGGTTTCTTTAAGCCTGCAGTAGCCCATCTTTTCGTCGATCGCCTCGACCGCAAAATTCTGCCCGAGCAATTTTCCTACCGGCACGCTCATCCAGCATTTTTGGTCCCAATGATTGTGAACCCGCGAGACCTGACCTTTTTCCCAACAGATCGCCATCATCTCAAATCGGTCGTCTTTGTAAATAAGATTCCGGGTGTAGAAGTTTGGGCTCCAATGAAAAAACTTCGAGATCGAATCGACATCCACGGGATTAGCAGCGAGGAAGTCATAGACATTGTCACAAGTGAATTCGTCATCCGTGATATTTCGAAGACCCGACACTATGTCATTTATTGAAATGGTTTTCATAAGGAAAGCCGATGAACCTAATTTTCGTGCTACTCATGACAAAAGTCAACGAATGCCTGAAGTTCAACGGAACTGAGAACCCCATAGCCCATTTGTCTCAATTTCTACGTAAACCTATTTTCAGGACAAGACAGCTTTGAGACCATACGAGCTTCGATCTGAGCATTTTGAACGAGTTGAACGAGTTGAACGGCGGAACAAAATGAGCATTTTGAACAGTTGAACATTCTGTACAGTGATACTTCCTGAACACTGAACACGAAGATCATCCACTAAAGCCAGCTGCAAAAATGTGCGGAAGCCCGTGAAACACGGGGGAACAAGTCTGTGCAAAGTGTGGAACGTTCCACAACCTGTGCAACACATCTTGATCAGCTCTCACGGACCTTTCTTGATTGAGGGAGAAATGCAACGCAAATCGGGTACGTGGAGGTCGGAGGAGCTCCTGATTTCGCGATAAACGTCAAAAAAAGGCCGCTGCCTTTTCAGACAGCGGCTGCACAAAAACCGGATGGCCCGCCACGCTCTACTTTGTCGGGCCGCCGGATGGCTGCTGCAAAAAACCTCAAGGATTTGAGATAAAGTCCACAAACACCTCATTTGCCGAAAGTGTTACCAATCGGACGGTGGTCGGGAAGAAATATTTCTTGGGCGCGATCGTAATTATGTACGTTTGTCCGATCGTCAAATTATCGAACCGATACGCGCCGAAGCTCGTCGTCGTCGTAAAGATCGGCTGCGGCAGATCGCCGCCGCCTATTTTGACGGGAACGTTGACGATCCCGGTGCCGCCCGATGTTACGGTTCGGCCAGAGATCGATCCGGTCGTGATAACCGTCGGAACCTGAGACTCGCCGGCCGTAAACCTGCCGAAGCTGGTGGTGCCGGTTGCAGGTCCCACAACGTGCGTTGCCGTATTTACGCAAGGCGCGGCCGAACAGAGATTGCCGGCCGGTCCATAGACGCGATAATCGGCTTCGTTCCCGTGAACGTCTGCCGCCTGATAGGTGAACGAAAGATCTGCTGTCAGATCTCCAACCTCAACTGAGTTCCAGCTTCGAGAAATGCTCTTGGCCGGGTCCACTCCGGGGAAAAAGGCATCTGTGGACGAGAGTTGTAAGCTCGACGGATTGGTTCCAAGAGCCGTCACGTTAGCCAGGACCGGAGCGTAGCCGTTCTGCCCGACGTGATAAGTATAGGTGCCGATCGCCGTGTAGCTTCTGTTGAGCTGGCCGTTTACGTAGCCGAGCGTGCGGGTTGCGGTTCCGTTGTGCGTTAGCTGGTTGCTTCCCGTAACGATCACCCCGTTCGTCAAAGTCAAAATTCCCGTGACCGTCAACCCGCCGCCGGCCACCGATAACTGGTGAATGCCGTTGTTATCGTCATAGGTGAGGTTCGTCAACGTTCGCGTTGGATTGATCTCCGGCCCGGTTGTCCGCCCTATCGTCGTCCGCAAATATGACACGAGCTGTCCGCCGGTTCCGAGATTGAACGCTGGCGCGGTGTCGTAAATACCCGCAGCCGTGGGCGTAGTAGTGTTGCCGATCTGTACAATCCCTGCCGTTGTTCCGCCATTACCCAGTGTCAACTTGTTTGTATTATAAAGACTGCCCGAAAACAAGATAGTTCTGAGCACAACGATCTGCGAAACGCCCGGATCGATCGTCACACCAAGCGGATTGTCGACGTCAAAGCTGGCTAGGCCAGCGGTCACAACGCCGGCTCCTGTGTATGTCTGCGGTAGCCCCGTCCCGAGGAAATACAGGCGGCTGTTGGCCGTCGTACCCGTTAAGGTCCCGTTGTTCGTGAGTGTCGAACCGAGCACCGCAACGAGAAAACCGTTAAGATTCGCAGTCGTGCCCGTATTGACTGTAAGGTTGCCGAAGATCAGCGTCTGGGCTGCAAATGTTGCCGTCTTGTTATTAGTCGTGTTGTCGACATTTATAGAAGGAGTATTTCCCGCGAGTCTAAAGTTGAAATTCGCGGCCGTGGCGGATGTTCCGACGTTAACTACTCCTCCCGAAATATTCGAGGCAGCGAGAACGCGGAAATCCACCGGCGTAGCAGCCGTAGAGGCTTGAACGAGGTTGAAAGTGCCGCCGGTCATCGTAAAGGACGCGGATGCACTGAATAGTTCAAAGGTGCCGAAATTCGAACGCGTATTCGCAACGACGCCGACATTTATCGTTCCGCCGGTCTGGTTCCAAGTAACCGCGTTTTGCGGGTCCAGGCGAGTTGCATTTATCGTGCCGCCTTCGATAATGAATACGGCGCCCGTACCTCCGCCGAACCCGTCTGCGCCGGTTACGCCGAAGTTGTAGGTTCCCTGCGTCAACCGGAAAAGCCCGTTGTTCTGTGAAGTAGTTCCGCCTGCCTGGGCGGACACCGCGAAATTCGGGTTGTTGAGCCAGATCCCGCCCAAAGCCGGGATCGTATAGGTTGCCGAAGCAAATATGCGGTTGGTCGCCGAAAACGTACCAGATATCTTGAACGTACCGCTGGTAAGCGTCAGGAATCCGGCAACATTGGTATTTACGCCTTGCACCGTGAAACTACTGGTGTTCAGCTCAACGACAGTTGCTTGAGCCCCTTTGTTGACCGTGATCGCACGAATATTTGTTGTCGGGCCCGTGCCGCCAAACGTGACGTTCGAACTGCCTGCAGGGAAAAGTATCGTAGCTCCCGCAGTATTTCCGTTCGTGCTGAAATCGAGCGTCCCGTTGTTAGTGAGGTTACCTGCGACCGATAGGACATGAGTGGTCACCGTCCCGGTGGAGGCACTATTGAAAACACCGCCGCTATTAACCGTAACATCACCGCCGACCGTCAAGGTCCGCGCCGCAGTCGAATCGAAGGTCAAGGTTCCGCCGCTCGCAACTGTTAGGCTCAAGGCGGCCGCGGCCGTATCAACAGTTACTGTTGCCCCTGTAGCGATCGTTACATTGTCCCCGTTTGTCGGAACAACGCCGCCGACCCACGTGGCCGGACTGCTCCAAACACCGCCTGCGGCATTCGCCGAAATATTTCCGGGAGGAGCTGTGGCCTGGCTTCCGACTAAAGCAGCGCTAAGAGCTCCCTCTGTGACCGCGAAAACCTTATAGGTGTAATTTATAGACGGCAACAAGCCAGAATCCGGGAACGATGTAGCGTTTTCAGCTGCCTGACCGGCAAAGGTAAAGTTGATTCCGTCAGTCGAACGATAGACGGCAAACCCTGCTTCATTGCTGGACGTATCTGTCCAGTTGACCGTCATTCCGGTCGCGGTCACTCCCGAAAAGTTGATACCCGACGGATCCCCGCTTGGAGCCGGCGAAACAAAATCAAAGGTTCGCCTAGTTCCGTCGGCGGCCGAACTCAGTACGGCGATATTTCCCGCTGTGTAGAGATTCGCGACAGGAACTGCTGAAGCCCCGCTGTATGTCGGAGCGGGAGTGCCTGACTGCGGAGCCGTTACTGACCCAACGGTTCCGGCCGTGGCTCCCGAAGAGAATCCGATATTCGGATCCCTGGAATTTGAATCCGCTGCTCCAGCCACACTCATGTTCATAGTGCCGTAAACAAACTCAATAGCTCCGGTAGTTTCGAAAAGTCGAGCCTGATATGTCAGGTCGAGCGTTCCGGCGGAGTTGAAATTGGACTGCATATTAAGCCATTCGATGACCAACACGCGATTGGGAGCTGTACCGATGACTTTGAAATGAACCTTGCCAGTAGTGATCAGGGTCCGCTGGTCTGCCCCGTAGGGTGCGATCAAAGCGAGACCGGCCTGCGCCAGCGGTTTGTACGGTGAACCTCCCTGAACAGCTGCGCCGCCTAACCTGATCAAACCATTCGAATTAGCCGAGAACTGAGAAAAACGGACACCTTGGAAGAAGAAATCAAAACCGAGGTTGTTGACGATTGAGGCAGTGTCGTCCTGATTCGACGCCACTAGTTGCGTCGTACCGCTGCTCATGTCCGTTAACGATCCGATCTGACCGGTGGTGAAAACGTAATTGTTTGTCGACGCAACCTCTGGAGTAAAAGGAGCGGGCGACTTTTCCTCAAAGATCTGTTTGAAGGGAAGCGATTTCTCTTTTGGCTTGGGCTGAGCGGTTGGTTTGGCGTTGAACGCCTCGGCCGTCGATTGGGCGACGACCGTAGAAATTGTAATAAGAAGCAGTATTGCTCCTATCGAAAGCACTTTCAAGATCTTCATCTTTCCTCCGTTTGTTATGGACAAATCGCGTGCCGGATATCGATATTGCCCTGCCGGCGGCTTTTACAAATGGATCGGAAATGTCGAAATAAGGCGTTAGGCCCGGCATGGTTTCGGTCATGCCTAGTGAGAAAGGCCATCTCGTATTTTTGATTCCTCCGAAGCTAATGGCCGACAAGTCGAGCCTAAATCGTTCTTTGGTTAATCGGCTACGAATCGCACTCAATTACTTCAACATTTTCCTAAATTGTGAAATGAAGTATCGTCAAATTTCCGCCGAATGTCAAGAAATTAGAGATTTCCTCGCTGAAATAGTGGTGAGGTATCACTTTAAGGATGAGGAGCTCAAACAAAGAAAGCCGTAATGTGAATGCACATTACGACTACCCGCTTCTTCTTATTTTTCAGTTACTTAACGACAACGAGTTGAAGCTTTGCGTTAGCACTCTCAATGCGTTCTCTAATAAGCTCGGTCTCCTCAACCGGGGCCGACGCTGACGCGGAGAGCTCCTTCTCAGCCGCTTCCCGATCTGACCGCGCCGCTTCGGCATTTATCTCGTCCGGCCCTTCCGCGGAGTCGGCCAATATAGCAACTTTGTCGGCGTTGACCTCTACAAAACCACCGGTAACGACCAACCGATCGGTCGCCCCTTTTGAGGTGTACGTGAGGATACCCGGCTTAAGGGCCGAGATCAGCGGTGCGTGATTCGGCAGAATACCTGCCTCACCCGAGGCAGTAGGAATGGTTACCGAATCGACGTCGGCGTCGAGTATTCGTTTTTCGGGAGTTACGATTTCAAGTTTCAGCATGTTGGTCCAAAATCCAGGCTCCAAGATCCAGGTCCTAAGCGGAGGCCGCCATTTTCTGCGCCTTTTCTCGGGCTTCTTCGATCGTGCCGACCATGTAGAAAGCTTGCTCAGGCATGTCGTCGCATTTACCTTCGAGGATCTCTTTGAAGCCTTTGATCGTGTCTTCAACCTTGACATATTTTCCAGGTATACCCGTAAACTGCTCGCCGACCGTGAACGGCTGCGAGAAGAAACGTTGGATCTTTCGGGCTCGTGCGACCGTCAGCCGGTCGTCTTCGCTCAATTCGTCGAGACCGAGAATTGCGATGATGTCCTGCAGGTCCTTATATCGCTGAAGGATCTTCTTAACGTCCTGCGCCGCGTTGTAATGTTCATCACCGACGATAAGCGGATCGAGAATTCGGGAGTTTGACGCTAGCGGATCGACCGCCGGATAGATGCCAAGCTCAACGATCTGACGAGACAAGGCCGTAACGGCGTCGAGGTGAGCAAATGTTGTCGCAGGTGCCGGATCCGTGTAGTCGTCGGCCGGCACATAAACGGCCTGGATCGATGTAATAGCACCGGTCTTGGTCGAAGTGATACGTTCCTGCATTTCGCCCATTTCCGAAGCCAGATTCGGCTGATAACCCACCGCCGAAGGCATACGCCCGAGAAGTGCCGAAACCTCCGAGCCAGCCTGCGTAAAGCGGAAAATATTGTCGACGAAGAAAAGCACGTCATTTCCCTGATCGCGGAAGTATTCCGCAACGGTCAGGCCGGACAAAGCGACACGAAGTCTTGCTCCAGGAGGTTCGGTCATCTGGCCGTACACGAGGGCTACTTTGGAGTTCTTGATCGTCTCCATATCGACCTTGGTCAGATCGAAAGCCCCAGTTTCTTCAAAATTATGCGTAAATGCGTCGCCGTAAGTAATAACCTTGGACTCGACCATTTCACGGAGAAGATCATTTCCTTCACGAGTCCGTTCACCAACGCCCGCAAAAACCGAAAAACCTTCGCGGCCTTTGGCCACGTTGTTGATCAACTCCATGATCAGAACCGTTTTGCCCACGCCGGCTCCGCCGAACAGGCCGATCTTTCCGCCGCGAAGGAAGGGCTGAACGAGGTCAATGACTTTGATACCAGTCTCGAACATCTCGAGCTCCGTCGCCTGTTCATCGAATGACGGCGCGTGGCGATGTATCGACGAACGTGTGTCCGATACGACCGGTCCGAGCTCGTCCACCGGGTCGCCTATAACGTTCATGACTCGTCCCAGTGTCGCAGTCCCTACCGGGACGGTTATCGGACCTCCGAGGTCGATCACCTTCATCCCGCGCACCATACCATCGGTCGGCAGCATCGAGACCGCGCGGACTCGGCCTTCGCCCAGGTGCTGCTGAACTTCGGCTACTACGTCGATCTTGGTCTCGACGTCAAACCCTTCCGAAGTTACTCGAAGCGCCTGATAGATAGGCGGTAAATAATTGTCTGAAAATTCAACGTCGACGACCGGGCCGATGATCTGAACCACTTTGCCGACCTGTCCGCTTCCTTCATTAGCCATTTTTAATAATTTACTCCTCTAGATAGAAAAGAAAAATGCAGTATTAACAAAGGAGAAAGACTACCATATCGCCTTTGAAAAAGGCAAAAACGCCTTGCTTTTCAAAAAGTTCTCGTCGATTTAACTCGGATAGGGCATACTCCTACTAAAGTCTTTAAAGAATTGCCCGCATCTGAATTTATGGACTACTACGTTTACACTGCGTCGTCGCTTGAGACTCCTGCATCGGTCGCCCGAAAATTTTCGATAACCGAGGGTCAGCTTCGGGCCGCGAACCCGGATTGGAAACATCGGGTTTTCATCGACCTTGCGCAAGGTGAGCAGGTGATCATGCCGGCAGGAATAGAAAATTCGCCATGGTTCTGGATCTATTACGGCTCGATGATCCAAAGATCGGACGAATTTTTCCACCGACAGACTATTTATCCGCGAGGCTGGTTTCCGCGACAGCCAGATTTCGGTTCACCGAGCAGCCCGCTGTCAGCCTTGCTCACAAAGCTGGGCAATCCGACCTACACGATAAAGGCCCCGGGTACGTATCATAGCCCGATAGTGTTTGCTAATAATTGGGACAACGCAAACGTTTCCACGGTTTTTATTCGTCAATTGAAAGGCGTACCGTTCTTTTCAGAAGGCAATACTCAAAAGTGCAATGGAAATGTAAAGTTCTACACGAAAGCTCATCAAGCTCTTAAGAATCTCTTTGACGCATGGGAAGCGGACGGCCTGATCTCGAAGATACTCACGTTCGAAGGCTCGTTCAATCCGCGCGTGATCAAGTCCGGCTCGAACCCAAGTAATCACAGTTTCGGCACCGCGTTCGACATTAACGGAAGCTGGAATGGGGAGGCGAAAGCGCCGGCAGGAATCGGTCAAAAGGGCTGCCTGCTGGACCTGGTGCCGCGAGCCAATGAACTTGGTTTTTATTGGGGAGGGTTTTATAAGAGCAATATCGACGGGATGCATTTTGAATACGCGAAACTTTAGAAATATGAGAAATACACGGCAGATGCTTCGTTGGTCGATAGGCATTCTGGCTCTGGCGGTTTTGTCACCTGGCTGCCAGGTCCAAGGAGCGAACGAGAGGCCTTCGATCAAGGCCGAGCCTTCCTCACAACTTGTCCCGGTTGTCACCAGCTCACCGAAACCTAAATTCTCGAGCGAATATACGAAACTCGACGCAAAAACGTGCAAGCCGATCCGAAAGATGGCAAATCAAGACGATGAGGTCCCGGACATTTGCACGGGGTTTAAGGATTACAAGGTCTTTGTCAGCCATCACGGAACGGCTACAAGGATCTCGATCGGACGCAAAATTACTGCGGACCCGAATGCTTGGGATGCCTCGACGGTACCTCAATTTGTTGCCAACGGCGCGGGTTCAGGGCAGGTGATCGAATGGCGTCTGGCAGACGGCGAACCTTTTGCCTGCATAG
>JBDTZW010000389.1:0-3117 GCA_040004905.1 Acidobacteriota bacterium | reverse complement strand
GATCTGGCAACTTTTTGCAGAGCTGGACCGCTGCAGCCTCGGGCACATTCGCCTCGAATCCGCCGCCAAACATTTTTTTAGTAACCGCGGCCTCAGTTTCATTGAGCGGACGTGTTTTGACATCAAAAGGAGCGGGCCTTCGAAATGCTCAGGTCCTATTAACCGACATGAACGGACGTGTTCGCACTGCAGTGAGCAGCTCGTTCGGCAACTTCATGTTTGACGGACTTGAAAGTGGCCAGAGTTATGTCGTCTCGGTTAGATCCAAGCAATTCACTTTCTCTCCGAAATTCGTTTCGCTCAGCGATAGTCTGACAGGGCTCGATCTCGTGGCCGATTTCTAAACTTCGGACGATAATTGTTCATGCAAAAGTGGTGGCCAGAATTAGCCGCCGCTTTTTATTTTGCGAAGTTGCTTTAAATGCTGAACCTTTTTCAGTTTCTATTCGTTTCATCATATTGTCGGGCCAAAATCAATTTGATTCTCATGGACCGATCGTCCTTCAGACAAGAATATTTTTGTGCTTCGAGACCGGTATGCGGCAGCTTTACTCATTTTACTACGACGCATTTTGGATCGCCTTCAAATCGATCCTTGAGCACAAGCTGCGCGCCTTTCTTACGCTGATCGGGATCATAATCGGCGTGGCCGCGGTCGTGGTCGTAGGTGCGTCAATCACGGGATTGAAGACCTACGTCGTCGATAAAGTTGGAAAGGTACTTGGGGCCAATCATTTTATGATCACGCGGATGGCATCGACCGGCCGCATGTCCGACGAGGAATTTGAAGCTAAGAACCGCCGGAATAAGGATATTACCTGGGATGAATACGAGTACGTAAAGGCAAACTGCCGGAATTGCCTCGAGGTCGGAGCCCAGATGATCAGCGGTGCTGATCTCAGCGAGAGCGGGGTCGAAATGCCCTCGGTCCAGATCCAAGGGCTGACGTCAAATTTCGACATAATGGAAGACAAGACGATCGTCGACGGTCGTTTTATTACGTCCGAAGAAGTCGCCCGCTCGGCGGAGGTTTGCGTGATCGGCTCCGACGTGGCCGAAAAATTCTTTCCTATCGGCTCGCCGGTCGGACACACGGTCAAAGTCCGTGGTATTCCATTGAAGATCGTAGGGGTGGAAGAGAAACGCGGCTCGTTCGCCGGTAATTCTATGGATCGCCACATTTATATGCCCCTGCCGCTGTATGCGCAGATGTTCTCGCGAACTGGCGGTCTACAACTTCACGGCAAATCGGCGGATAAGGAAACTTTTCAAAAAGCGATTGACGAGGCGCGCCTGCTCCTTCGCAACAAACGTCAGCTCGTGGGCAGCGATGAAGACACGTTCAGCCTTGTAAACACCGAAGAATTCGTCACGCAGATGGATCAGTTCACCAATGCCATAGCGGTCGTTGTGGTGCCGATAACTATGATCATTTTGTTGGTTGGTGGAATCGTCGTGATGAACATCATGCTCGTCTCCGTAACGGAACGAACTTTTGAGGTCGGCCTCCGCAAAGCTCTCGGAGCAACCAAGAAACAAATTCTTTTGCAGTTCCTGATCGAATCGGCGTTGCTGTGCGTCGTTGGCGGCTTGATCGGACTCCTGCTCGCGTTCGGCGTAACGCAGCTTATAGCCGCGCTCGCAGGCATGACGATGACGATCACAGCATTTTATCTAGTCATTTCCGTGCTGGTCTCGAGCATAATAGGTATCCTCGCCGGACTCTATCCTGCGTGGAAAGCCGCCCGGCTAGACCCGATTGTCGCGTTGACGCATTCGTAAAATGACCTTATCTACCGCACTGCCAAAAGAAATACTTGCCATGGCGATGGACTCTATCCTGTCGCACAAGTTTCGCTCATTTCTGACCATTCTCGGTATTGTTGTGGGTGTAGTGACCGCTATCGTCGTCGCGTCTATCCTGACGGGCATGCGGCAGTCGATCATCTCGATCGTCGAAGAATACGGAACGAACAACATTTATGCGTTTCATCTTTCGACTGGCTTTGGCCCACGCAGCCGCGACGAACGCAATCGCAAACCCCTTACTGACGATGACGCGAGTGCGATCCTCAACCAGACAAGCACGGTCGCCGATCTGACCGAGGTTGCTCCCAGCATCGGTTCATTTGGCGGCGGTTTTGACGACAATCTAGTTTACGAAGGCCGAAATTATCGCTGGGCGCTGACCGACGGCGTAATGCCAAATTACGCGCAGATGACCAATCTTGTCATTCGTCAGGGTCGATTTATAACTGAAGCTGACAACTATCAGCGGCGACGGGTTCTCGTGATCGGCGTCAACGCTGTCGAAGCCCTCTTTCCCAACGAGCCGGATGACGTAGTCGGCAAGGTTGTTCGCATGAACGGCGCCACCTGGGAAATAATCGGCGTCATTGAAAAACGAAAATCCGGATTTTTCGGCGAAAACGAAGAAGACCGAAAAGTTTTCCTGCCATATAGAACAGCCCGTAAAGAAGCTCCCGAACGCGGTGAGGTCCTTTTTATCATCCAGGGGAAACAGGGACAACTGAATGACGCGGTCCTCGAGATCGAAGGCATTCTTCGTCAGCGGCGCGGAGTTAAGACTGGGGAGCCAAACAATTTCGACGTTAAGACCGCGGACAATTTTATCGCGCAGTTTGACGGGATCCTTGGCGGAGTCGGCCTTGCGGCGATCGCTATCTCCTGCCTCGGCCTGCTCGTCGGCGGCATCGGAGTGATGAATATCATGCTAGTTTCCGTCACGGAACGAACCAAGGAGATCGGCATCCGCAAGGCCATTGGTGCCACCCGCGGTGCGATCGTTCTTCAATTCCTGCTTGAAGCAATGACGCTCACGTTCTTTGGCGGTTTGATCGGAGTCATTCTCGCTGTTGCCATCAGCAATCTCATCCTGCTGCTTATCCCGAGCCTTCCCGCACAGATCCCGATGTGGGCTGTCATTGCCGGACTTGGAACATCGGTAGGCGTCGGTCTGATCTTTGGTGTACTTCCCGCACGAAAAGCGGCGAATCTCGACCCGATCGAATGCCTTCGTTTCGAGTAGCTTTCTTCGACAGGGAAAAATGATAAAATGCCCGCATGGCGAATATTTACCTGCGGGCATTGATCGTT
>JBDTZW010000006.1:0-3135 GCA_040004905.1 Acidobacteriota bacterium | reverse complement strand
TGAGTTGTTGCGGAGATGTAATGGATAAGGTTGAGGCTGAATCGTGCTGCACGCCGGAAGACACGGCGCACGATGCGGCCAAGGCAATGAAGGCAAGCGGCTGCGGATGTTCGCCAGTTGTCGAAGATAAACAGGACCTGAAGCTGGTCGGCGTAGTTACAGCCCACGATATTAGTCACCACGTCGCGGCCGAAGACCTAAAAGCATCCGAGATTGCGGTCAGGGACATCATGAAACCCGTATCGGCTTGCTGCAAGTCTAACGAATCATTGGAAGATGCCGGTCAAAAAATGCACGACCATCAGGCGTCGAGTTTGCCCGTTATGGATAAAGAAGGCTCCTGCTGCGGAACCGTCAGCTCTAAGCATCTACGTGTCGAAACTGAAGAGGCAGTTGCCGTTAGTGTTTGATAGAGCCTGAAGATACAAAAATGAAAAAACAAAATCTGATGATCGGCTCTGTCGCAATGGCAGTTCTATTATTGGTCGGAGGAGTCTTTGCGCAGGATCCTAAAATGGACATGTCCAGGATGCCGAAAGGCGAAATGAACATGATGGAGATGCACAAGGATGGGCACAACCTGCTGATGATGGCTCACGAGAGAAGTGCTAAGGAGTTCACGCGCGTTCTGTGGGAGATGACCTCAGACGGCAAGATCGAGGATGTCGCGATGGCCCGGGCCGCCTTTGCCGAGATCGGGCATTGCATGGAAAAGATCGACGAGGCCCACAAAATGCATATGGCTCGCATGTCGAAAATGGACGCCGCAATGACTGAGAAAATGAAGCCTATGATGGAGAAAATGGACGCCGAAAAAACGGCTATCGAGATACACATGACGATGCTTGGAAAGGCTCTCGACTCCAAATCTCCCGATCCCCAACAGGTTTCCATGCATGCGGCTTGGCTCTTGCTTAAGTTTGAAAAAATGAGTATGCCTGAGAAAAAGATGGAAATGTAGTGTTAGGACCCTACATTTAATCCCGATGGGTCGGTTAAGGCAAAATTATAAAATTTATCAAAGCCGATGCAGGTTCTTCATGTTCTGGTGGGATTTGCAGGGATCGTGACCACTTTGGTCGGAGCAGCGGCCAGTGATGGTCGTATCATCGGATTCACGCGAGAACATTTCCTGTTCTGTTCGGGTCTGCTCATGCTCTTCGCGATCTGGCCCGCCGTAAATACTGTTCACCATTTTGTAATGCTTGAGAAGACGGGCGACGCTATCTGAGCTCAGCGGTGGCAATGGTTCGAGCCCAAAAAAAGAGTCATACTTAGTTTGTTGGGGGAGAATATTCTTGGCTGCGTCCTTTTTTTTTCTGATGGGCGCAGTTTTTATGCGCGTTACGGACGGAATGGCTTCCACATGAATGAGCAGTTTCTGTTTAACGACGCAATAGTATCCGCGGTGTTTGGCGGCGGACTATATTTTTTCGGAAAGAGAAGGCAATAATATGATCAGGTCCCTTTGAGACAATATGTCACCAGAGAATACTACATCAGAGACTTCAACATATATAGATCCCGTTTGCGGGATGACGGTTAAACCGGGATCTGCCGCCGCGAGTTATGAACGCAAAGGCGAAACTTACTACTTCTGCTCTCAGGGTTGTCTGAAAAAATTTCAGAACGATCCCAACGCGTTTCTTTCGCCGAAGGAAGAAAAGATTCTTGCGACTGACGTGGAGTATACGTGTCCGATGCATCCACAGATATCTCACATGGGTCCCGGGTCATGCCCGATCTGTGGAATGGCCCTTGAACCGCGGGTCGTCTCTCTCAATACCGAAGAAGATACGTCAGAGCTTCGATCGATGACGCGGAGATTCTGGATCGGCGTAGGGCTGACATTGCCGCTATTGATATTGACGATGGGCGAAATGCTGCCGGGAGATCCGGTGATGAAATACATTCCCACGGGCATCTTCGGTTGGCTCCAATTTGGGCTGGCGACGCCGGTCGTATTGTGGGGTGGATCGCCTTTTTTTGAAAGGGGATGGGCATCGGTCGTAAACCGCAGCCCGAATATGTTCACGCTCATCGCGATCGGCACCGGAGCGGCCTACATCTACAGCCTGATCGCCTTGCTTTTCCCGAATCTGTTTCCAGCGACATTTCGCGGCCACATGGGAGAGGTAGCCCTCTATTTTGAAGCAGCCGCCATCATTACCACGCTGGTTTTGCTCGGGCAGGTTTTGGAACTCCGGGCACGTAGCCAAACGTCGAGTGCAATAAAGGCTTTGCTCGGACTCGCGCCAAAGACGGCCCGCGTCGTTAGGGAGGGTGGCGGTGAAAAGGATGTTCCTTTGGAGCACGTAATGGTTGGAATGCTGCTTCGTGTTCGTCCAGGCGAAAAAGTTCCGGTTGATGGCGTTTTGACGGACGGCCGAAGCGCGATCGACGAGTCAATGGTGACCGGCGAGCCGTTCCCGGTCGAAAAATCGTCCGGTGCGAGCGTTGTTGGCGGCACGATCAACACGACCGGCACCTTCGTGATGAAAGCCGAGCGAGTGGGCAGCGAAACACTTCTTGCCCAAATCGTGCTGATGGTAGGCGAGGCCCAACGTTCGCGGGCGCCGATCCAACGGCTTGCGGACACCGTATCAGCCTTTTTTGTTCCCGCCGTTATTGTGGTCGCTCTCGCTACTTTTGCGATTTGGATGCTAGTCGGTCCTGAGCCGCGATTTATATATGCGCTAGCCAATGCCATCGCTGTTCTGATAGTTGCGTGTCCGTGTGCTTTAGGACTCGCCACACCGATGTCCATCATGGTCGGAACCGGGCGCGGAGCGACGGCCGGAGTTTTGGTCAAGAACGCGGAGGCATTGGAGCTACTGGAAAAGATGACGACACTCGTGGTCGATAAAACCGGAACCTTGACCGAGGGCAGGCCTCGGTTAGTCTCTGTGGTATCAAAGATCGACGAAAAAGAATTTTTGAGCCTCGCCGCCAGCCTCGAACGTCAAAGCGAACACCCGCTCGCCGAATCGATTGTCGCGGGAGCCACGGAACGAAATATCGAATTCGCTGCGGTTGAGAATTTCGAGTCCGTAACCGGCAAAGGCGTGACCGGCAAAGTAAATACCCGCGTCGTCGCATTGGGAAATCCAAAGCTGTTTGAAGAGCTTGGCATCG
>JBDTZW010000083.1:0-10581 GCA_040004905.1 Acidobacteriota bacterium | reverse complement strand
TTGAATCTTGCCCACACATCGCCGTCCTGTTCGACCGGAATGTCAAAATCGTAGGTTTCGTAATCGCAATAGGGATTGTCTCGTCTGAGGTCGAGATCGACGCCGCTGCCGCGAAGACATGGCCCGGTGAGCCCCCAATCGATCGCGTCTTCGCCGGAAATGATGCCGATGCCTTTCGTGCGGCTCATCCAGATCGTATTTCCGGTGACGAGCGTCTCGAACGTGTCCATCGCCTCCGGGAAATCGGCCATGAACTGATTGCACTTTCGCTCAAATCCGGCCGGCAGGTCCATCATCAGGCCGCCGATGCGGAAATAGCTCGGAGTCATGCGTCCGCCAGAGGCTGACTCGATCAGATTAAGTATCTTTTCACGCTGCCGAAAGCAGTAGAAGAATACGGACATCGCACCGATGTCGAGACAATGCGTTCCGAGCCAAACCATGTGCGACGCGATCCTCTGAAGTTCGCACATCAGTACCCGGATAACCTTGGCCCGTTCGGGAATTTCCAGATCGAGCAGCTTTTCCGCCGCCATCACGTACGCAAGATTGTTGCCCAATGGATTGAGGTAATCCATGCGATCGGTGATCACGATGCCTTGCTGATATTTCTTGTATTCGAACAGCTTCTCCATTCCCGTATGGAGATAGCCGATGTCGGGAATGGCCTTGATCACGAGTTCACCGTCCAGCCTCAGGTCAAGCCGCAGAACTCCGTGCGTCGACGGATGCTGCGGTCCCATTGACAAAGTCATCTGCGATTCGAGCGCGTTATCGACAACGTCGAACTGGCTGGGTATATTTTCTACAGCAGTTGCCATAAAGTGTTTCGAGTTCCAGCTTCAGGTAGCCTCTATTTAGTGAAAGTCAACAGAAACTGGATCTCTGAACTAGTTCAAACTGTAAGGCTCGTAGCCCCGCAGCGGGTAATCTTTCCTTAGAGCGTGTCCGTCGAAATCCGAGGGCAGCAATATCCTTCGCAGATCTGGATGCCCGTCGAAAATGACCCCGACCAGGTCGTACGTTTCCCGCTCATGCCAATCAGCCGTTCGCCACAAATGGGTTACCGTCGCGACATGCGGATCTTCTTCGTTCAACAGAACCTTAAGCCGGAGCCTGTTGTGATGCTTCGTCGAGAAGAGATGGTAGTTGACCTCAAATCTCGGATCTACTTCAGGCCCGCGATCAACCCCGCAAAGGTCGGCCAACATATCAAAGCCTTGCTGCGTCTTGAGAAATGCGCAGGTATCAACGATCGACTCGCGCGGCACGAAAACCGTGACCTCACCGTGTCCCTCGGCGACATCCGACACCCACGACGCATTCTCGCCTCTTATTTTCTCTACGAATTCGTGAAGCTTTTCAATCATGCAAAATTCTTTGGTAAACCCAGACCGGAGCAAAGGCGCACATTCGACGTTAAAGTATCGCCTAGCTTATGCCCGGGCTTCTGCAATAGATCTTTTAGGACGATCTTCTTCGCTCGTGCCTAGACGGGATCGTGTACGGCCGCGAAACCTGATTTTGGGCAACCTCGATCTCGGTCTCCCGCTCGAGTGCAGTGCCTTCAGTAACCGGAAGCGTTCCAGGAACGATCGATTCGCGGGATTCCGGTTCGTACGTATCGCGGCGGTCCTTGACCGATTCCTTCATGATCTTTTCCTGAAGCATCATTATCGCGTGGACCAGCATTTCCGGACGCGGAGGACATCCAGGAACGTAAATATCTACCGGCACGACCTTGTCCACACCCTGAACGATCGCGTAATTATCGAAAACACCGCCCGATGTCGCACAGGCGCCCATCGAGATAACCCATTTTGGTTCAGGCATCTGATCGTAGATCCTTCTTAATACGGGTGCCATTTTTCGCGAAACGCGTCCCGACACGATCATCACGTCGGCTTGCCGCGGCGACGCTCTAAATGTTTCTGCTCCAAATCTTGAGAGGTCGTTGCGGGCAGAAACCGTGTTCATCATCTCGATCGCGCAGCAGGCCAAGCCGAATGTGGCCGGCCAGAGGCTTGATTTGCGGGCCCAATTTATGACCGAATCAAGTTTGACGGTCAGTATGTCCGGCAGCGATTCGAATAATGTATTTTCTAAACCCATAAAATATAGATCGGGTATGAGGTGCCGAGCGTCCGATCTCTAGATCAACCCTCTCTAAGCCGCCCGTTTCGCCTCATATGCATGGTCCCGACTCTTTCTGGCCATTTCTTTAGCCTCGGTACGAGCTTCAGCCCGTGCTTGCAGACCCCAGTCAAATATGCCTTTCTTCCAGACGTAAAGGTATCCCACGACCAGCGTCAGAATAAACGCCAGTATTTCGAGTAATGCGACCGTTCCGAACGCAACGCCGGAAAGCCTCTCGACAGCCAGCAGATACTTGAAGGACACTGCGAACGGGATCATGAACAGAACTTCGATATCGAACAGAAGGAAGATCACGGCGACTGAGTAGAATTTGATCGAAAACTTGTCACGCGCAGATCCGACCGGGTCCTTGCCGCATTCATACGGCATCAGTTTTGTAGCCGTTCGTTTGCGCGGGCCTATTAGTTGGGTTACGAGCAGTTGGCTCGCCCCAAACCCTGCTGCCACCACGAACATGACCAGGATGGGTGCATAGTCCCAAACGCTAAATTCTGTCATATGACCTTGTATCTTGCCTCGCTCTGAGCAGGCGAAATTCCCGTAAAGCTTGAGAATTTTGGAACAAGCTCAATCGTAAGTTAAGCAGTAGTTAGTGTCAAGGCAGTCCGCTCCGCGAAAAATCACCGGGAAAAAGGTCGTCTTAACAAGAAAATATTGACCGAAAACGCGCGGATGTGCTACTTTCAAAAGTGGCAAGAAACTACGCTTTTGCCTCCTGCTGCACTCGCCGTTCGCTCCAACAACATTTGTGATCACCGGTTATAACACTGATATAGAATTTGACGGGACCGTATACCACGTCCAGACCGAGGACAAAGGCGTCACTTCGCCCGTAATTATGTCCCTCGTCTATAACCGCGGGACGATCCTGGCAAGTAAGCGCGTTCCCTACGACGATCTTTTGACCGGCGACTTAGACGAGCGCGCCCTGTCCGAGCGTCTTCAGCGCCAGCACAAGCTAATTTGTGCAGCCGTAAGTGCGGGCCGCATCGAAGATCTCAAGGAGATGTCCGCGCGCAATCTCAAGTCTGCTGCCGCGAAACGCTCCGAGAAAAAGAATGTAACTGCCGAAGATCTCCAGACTCATTCGTCCGTCGAAGCAGTTCCGCTTCCCGTACGCGATGTGGCGGACGTCGAAGAGATCGTCGTCGAACCGCCAACTGTTGAAGCCAAGCCTGAAGTTCCGCAAGTTGACGTTCCGCCCGCGATCGAAACTCCCGTAGCCGTCCAAACTGCGGCCGTCGAGGCGGTGACCGTTCCTGAACCCCTTGAATTTCGCGATGAGTTTCCCGTTGTTCCAGTTCAGCAGGAAGACCCAGAAATCCAGGTCTCAGCCGACCTTTCCCGGGTCGAAACGCCCGTCGAACTTCCGGCCCCGTCGAAAACCACTCCCGAACCTCGCTTTGTCTCGCTATCGCCCGAACCGGTCGCGGAGACACCAAATGTCGATCTCGAAGCAGAGACAAAAGTTTATTCCAATCTTCTTGTGAGTCTCGAAATTGATGAGGAAGAAGAAATGGCACCGATCGCAAAGCCTGTCTTCGAGCCGCTTCCGTCGCCTCCGAAACAATCGTCCGAACATATAACGTTGGGCGATAGAGCTGAGTTGAAAAGCGAACAGGTGGTCTCTGTACCCGTCGGCTTTGAGACAACCGTATTCCGGACGGACGACATCGATTTTCCGAGCGAAGAGCCGATGATCATCGTAGACGCGGTCGAAGCGGTCAGCGATCTCGCTGGAGCCGAACGCCCCGAAACGAATCGTCTCAGTGTCGATATTATCGGCGAGACCAAATTCAGAGGTGGCGAGCGTAAAGATGTTTACGTTATGGTCTGCCGCGGCAGTAACCGAAAGGTCGTTCCGCGTGCCGAGGTCATGGTGAAGGTACTGGGTTCGAGTTTTCGGCCCGTGATCTGTCACGCAGTCACGGACGGCAATGGACTTGCAACAATAAATCTCAAGATCCCTCAATTCCAATCGGGTCGGGCTACTGTCATTGCACGGGCAATAAGCGAAGGCGAAGAGGTGGAAATACGCCAAGCTGTTGCCCACGGATAAGCTCCGGCTGTGCGGCGAAATTAACTGTTAGTCGAAACTCTTGTATCATTTTGATATGAGAGTTTTTGTCAATGGGGAGACAAAAGAGTTCGCTGAGGCTCTTAAGCTCGACGACTTGCTACGCCGCCTCGACATGCCCCCGCAACGTATCGCAGTTGAACTTAACAGGTCGGTAGTCCGGCGTAAAGATTGGACGGAGACGGATATTCGGGAAAACGACAAGATAGAGATCGTCCATTTTGTAGGCGGCGGCTGATTTGATTTGTGGATTTGGGATTGCGGAATGCGGATCGAAGAAATACTTCGCCGAATTTTTCTTCTTTGCGTTCTTTCGGGCTTTGCGGGAAAATCGACTTAATGTCAGACATTTTTACATTAGCTGGAAAAGAGTTTTCATCGCGCCTGATCATCGGCACGGGCAAGTACCGATCTTTCCCTGAAATGAAGGCAGCTCACGCGGCTTCCGGAGCCGAAATGGTGACCGTCGCTGTCAATCGAGTTCCGCTTGACCGAAAAACCGAATCCTTTCTTGACCATCTAGATCCTAAAATGCAAATTCTGCCAAATACGGCGGGCTGTTATGATTCCGACCACGCGATCCGCACGGCGCGGCTT
Source organism: Acidobacteriota bacterium (assembly GCA_040004905.1). Taxonomy (GTDB): domain Bacteria; phylum Acidobacteriota; class Blastocatellia; order Pyrinomonadales; family Pyrinomonadaceae; genus OLB17. Next base: position 5,750 of record JBDTZW010000083.1, on the reverse strand, counting down.
GCTCGCGAAGCGTTAGAGACCGACTGGCTAAAGCTTGAGGTGATCGGCGACCCGGTTACCCTCTTGCCTGACAACGAGCAAACACTTGCAGCCGCGAAGGTTCTCGTCAAAGAAGGTTTTATTGTTTTACCTTACTTCACAGACGATCTGATCATGGCCAAGAAACTGCTTGACGCTGGTTGTGCGGCGGTGATGCCGCTCGCGGCTCCGATCGGTTCGGGAATGGGCGTGCAGAATCCATCAAATCTTCGCATCATGCGCGAACAGCTTCCCGACGCGACAATAATTGTCGACGCCGGCGTAGGCTCCCCGTCCGATGCCGCTATCGCAATGGAACTCGGAGCCGACGGCATATTAATGAACACGGCTATCGCCGAAGCTCAGGACGCCGCTCAAATGGCAACGGCAATGAAACTTGCCGTCCAAGCCGGCCGTCTCGGTTATCTCTCTGGGCGAATGCCCAAGCGTCTTTACGCCTCAGCCTCCAGCCCCATCCAAGGCGCAATAAAATAAATGGCGGAACCCGACGCGTAGCAGTGTTCCGGTCGGTTTCGAGCGAGGATGATCCACAAATGATGATCAAAGCTTTATTCTTCGGCTTAACCGCAGACCTGATCGGATCAAGATCGACCGATCTCGACTTGAAAGATCACGCCACGCCCGCCGCCGTCTTAGATCATTTGGCCGTTGCCTACCCTGAAATCGCTCGGCATCGAATACTGATCGCTGTAAACGAGGAATATGTTCCCGCCGAAACCCTCCTCCGCGACGGTGACGAACTTGCGATCTTCACCGCCGTTTCCGGTGGCTGATCATTGATTTGACGGGCGGATCGAGCGTGTCCTAACCTAGATCCTTGGATTAGCTGCTTTATGACAAAAACATTTGTTGCAAATAAACGACTAGTTCTGATCGTGTTAGCCGTTGGTCTCATGGCGTGCCAGAGCGAACGCAAAAGTCCGCTTTTTATCCAGATGGAAGAATTGGCACAGCAGGGAAACCCGGAGGCCCAGTACCATTTAGGGATGATGTACAACAATGGGCTTGGGGTTAAACAAGACTCAGGAAAAGCATTCTCTTGGTTTTCCAAGGCAGCCGATTCTGGCGAACCATTGGCATCCTACAAGTTAGGTTGTTATTACTCTGGACAATTCGGAGAGGTCCAGGTTGATGCCGCGAAGTCATCGCTGTACAAACTAATAGCTGCGGACGCAGGTTATTCTTTTGCTCAAGCTGATGTCGGGAATATTTACTTCCAAAAAGGTAGCTATGATGAAGCGATCAAATGGTGGAAGCTTGCTGCCTCGCAAGGTTATCCACCTGCTTTAGGTAATCTGTCCTTTTCTTTTTTCGAAGGCAAGATTATCCCGCAAGACAAAGTTCTTGCGTATGCCTATTTTAAGCTGGCGAATGTTGATCTAGCTGGAGAGTTAACTGCCGAGGCGCAGAAGGGACTCGGCACGCTTGCCGAAGCCATGACGGCAGACGAAATAGAAAAGGCCGAAAAAATAGTTTCCGATTGGAAGGCCGAACCCACACCTCTTACGACAAGGGCAACCATCGGAATGCAGGATGCGAAGAGGGTTATCGAAGAGTCAAAGAACAAACGGTAGAAAATTTTGGATTTCTTCGAACTCACAACCTCGCCTATCGGCATCACGTCCGTCGCCCGACGGGTTGTGCCGCCTGAATGCGGTGCGACGGTGACGCTTGATGGATATGTGAGGCAATTCACCAAGGGCCGCGAGACTCTTCATCTTTTTTACGAAGCGTATGAGCCGATGGCGCTGAAAGAAATGCAGAAGCTGATCGAGCAGGCGAACCGAGATTTTGAGATCTCAAGCATTGGCATCGTCCATCGTCTCGGCAGACTTGAGATAGGTGAGACGAGCGTCGTCATCTCCGTCGCCGCACCGCATCGGGCAGCCGCGTTTGTTGCCTGCGAATGGCTGATCCGCGAGCTAAAACGCACCGTTCCGATCTGGAAAAAAGAGATATACGCCGACGGAGAAGAATGGATCGAAGGCGAAAAAGATGTAACACCGATTTAATAAAAATGTAACATCGATTCTTGCCCGCCCCCTCAAACTAGCATATTATTTCAGGCAAATTTCCCACAAACCTATGAGTTTTACCGTTTCGAATTTCGCCTGCGGCCTGTTCCCGATTTTTTCCGACAATTTACCGATCAATTATGAAAAAAACACTATTTGTCCTTTTGATCATCGCCTCCCTCGCAATCATTTCGTTTTCACAATCACAGTCGACGACCGGCAACATCGAAGGCCGCGTTGTTGATCCAAACGGCGCTGTGGTGCCCGGCGTCGCCGTTTCGGCAAAGAATGACGCCACAGGGTTCGCTAAATCGACCACTTCCGATAGCGACGGCAACTACATCTTTGTGCTTCTGCCGCCCGGAAAATATACGGTCGAGGTCGCCGCCGCCAAAGGGTTTGCGACTGCCAAATACGACAATGTTACTGTTACGGTCGGTGCCAAAACTGCCCTGGAGATCACGATGCCGGTCGGCTCTTCGGGAGTGACCGTGGACGTCAATGATCAGGGCCAGGGCATCGAGGTTACCAGAACATCCATCTCCTCGACCATCGACGAGACCCGCGTAACCAACCTGCCGACCAACGGCCGCAACTTCCTTGATTTCGCGACGCTGACACCTGGTGTCATTCGCGACCCGACACGGGCCGGGGACCTGGCCGTCGGCGGTCAGCGTGGAACGCTTAACAGCATCCAGATCGATGGTGCGAGCAACGACAATACTTTCTTCGGCCAGTCCTCGGGTCGGACGGGTTCCGGACGTGCTCCTTCTCAGTTCTCGGTCGATACCGTCAAAGAATTTCAGGTAAATCAAAACGGCTTTTCCGCCGAATTCGGCCGTGCCGCCGGAGCTGTCATCAACGTCGTCACCAAATCCGGCACCAACAAATTCACCGGCAGTGCGTTTGAATACTTTCGCGACGAATCCCTCGATGCCCGCAATCCCAATCTCGTATCCGCCAACCGTCTTCGCCCCGCCGGCCAGATAAACCAGTTCGGCGGCACCTTTGGCGGCCCGATAAAGAAAGACAAGGTCTTCTTCTTCGGCGCATACGAAGGCCAGCGATCAAAATTGCCAAATCCGGTTATCTTAAATTCGCTTCCGTTCGCTCCGGCCAACGTTCAGACCTTCTTGGGACCAAAGGTCGTCTCGTACGATGTCAGTCGCCAGCAAGATACATATCTCGCGAAAGTCGATTTCAACATAAATGACAAGAATCAAGTTTGGGTAAGATTTAACCAGCAGAATTTCACGGGCACGAACCTTGAAAATGGCGGAAGCCTAAGTGCTGGCGAACATACAGGAAACAGTAAAGTCACGACCACTTCGGTTACCGCTAACTGGACCCATTCGATCACGTCCAAATGGTTCAACGAATTACGGTATCAGTTTTCGAGAGATAGCGAGCCGGGATTTGCCAACACGACCGATCCCGAAGCGTCAGTTACGGCGAGCGCGAACGGGATCAATGACGGCACGTTTACATGGGGCCGAAACAACTTTAGTCCACGTGAAACGACGATCAGGCGAAACCAGATCATCGACAATCAGACATATATCGTGGGTAATCACGCGATCAAATATGGCGTCGATCTTCTTTTTGATCGCATATTCAATTTTTTCCCGGGGCTATTTAGTGGGTCGTACACATTTCGAGCAGTGTGCGTGACGGAAGTTGGAAACCCCGTCAATCCATGTCCTCCCACCGTGCTGATCCCTCCCGGTACGTCCCTTACGGCGTACCAGGCCCTTGGCCGTAACATTGCTTCGACATATCAGCAAAGTTTTCCTGGGGCTGGCACGACAGGCGGCACCACACATCCGAATGACAGCGAGTATGGATTTTTCTTACAGGACGATTGGCGCTTAACGCCAAAATTCACATTGAACCTCGGCGTTCGATATGACTACCAATCGATCGCTAAACCGCCTATACAGAACCCCAATGCCGCGCTCCTTGCGGCTGGTTTTGATACCGGCTTCCGCCCGAGCGACAAGAACAATTTCGGGCCGCGCATTGGAGCGAGCTATGCGTTCAACGAAAAGACCGTTCTTCGCGGCGGATATGGTTTGTACTACGGACGCACCCCGGCGATCATGACCGGCACGGCACATTCTCAGAATGGGATCCAGGTTGTAGCTTTTAATATTACTTGCCAACTAAACCTTAACCTGCCAAATCCGTGCCCGACATATCCAAATGTCTTTTCTACGCCTCCGACATCAGGTCAGGCTCCGATAAACTTGTACCTTTTCGATAAGAACTATAAACAGCCGTTTACCCATCAGGCTCGTTTGCAGTTTGAAAGAGAGGTGTTCAAAAATACGACCTTCTCGGTGCAATACACAATGTTTCGCGGCGAGGATCTGTCTCGAACGAGAAATGCTAATTTGAGTGCACCGGTAACGACGGTGTTCCCTGTTTTTGACGCGAGCGGAGTTGCGACGGGTGAATCGCTAACTGTCCAAAGATTTGCGGGAGTAGGTTATGCAGGACCAAAGGTCGCCGGTTTCAGCCGTATTAGCTTATTCGAAAGCTCGGCCAAATCCTTTTACAACGGTCTTAGTTTCGAATTCAACCGTCGCTTGTCCGACAAATGGCAGTTCAATACTAGCTATACTCTTTCGAAGGCGAAGGATAGCAAACCGGATCAAACGTCCGTCGTGCCCGGAACCGACGACGCCAAGATCGCAGAGAATCAATTTGATCTGACGGGCGAGTATGGCCGATCGGATCTGGATATTCGCCATCGGTTTGTATTCAGCTCTGTATACGACACCGGAACGTTCAAACGCAGCGATAACAAAGTCGCAAGATTTTTACTCAGCGACTATGTTTTGACAGGTATCTTTCAAGCTCAATCCGGGATTGCCTATTCGGCTCTTGTATCGGGCGATCCAAACGGGGACGGAAACAGCGCGTCGGACAGGGCACCGGGCACCGTGCGGAATCAGTTTTCGACGCCCCCGGCGTACATCGTGGATCTGCGGCTGGGTAGAGTTTTTAAGATCCACGAACGGTACAAAGTGTCTCTTTTCGCCGAAGGCTTCAATTTATTCAACCGATCCAATGTGTTGAGCGTCAATAATACGATCTACGCGTTCGGGAGCGGTCATTTTACAAAACAAACGAATTTTCAAACACCGAGGCAGTTCTTCTCTGGATCGCCATCCTTCTCGCTTAACAACTCAAGCTACAACCGGGAATTTCAGCTCGGGGCACGTTTTGATTTTTAGGCGTTCGGGCGGATCAAAACGAAAAGGCGGGATCATCCCGCCTTTTTTTTTGAATTCACCTTGCGACGTATGACATAATATATCCAACGGACGTTTCAGTCGATACGTCTCGATATTTGAAAGAACTGTAACTAATGTCGGCTTGGCGTTGAAAGCGTTTAACGTGCGTGTGGGACACTGGGACAGTGGGACATGGGACAAACCTCCCGGTGCAAAAAATTGCGAAAAACTGTGGAACAGGCCGTAGTAAAAAAACAGCGGGACAGCGGGCAAGCCTGTGCAAAACTTTGTAACCTATTGTTATTCTGGTAGTTGCGGGGGTGACACTTGTCCCGAGGCCGGCGGGACAAGCGGGACAAAAAAGAGAAGCCAATCACGCGCCCCTCTTAAAAACCGAAGTTAGGTTTTAAAGCTAATTCACGATCTGGATCACTATCGTCTGTTGCCCCGAGATGAT
>JBDTZW010000291.1:0-10582 GCA_040004905.1 Acidobacteriota bacterium | reverse complement strand
GCACCACTTGTAACCTTCGATCGGGTACGCCTACATAAATATTAACACTGCTATTTTTTTTTGTTGATACGCCTTGCGTGCGGCCTAAAAGTAAAAGGCGAGAGATTTGATTCTCTCGCCTCGGAAGAAGTTGGTTCGTAGTGTCACTCTTTTGGAACGGCGACCAGACGAACACCGTGACGGTAATCGTCTGACGTAGATTCACCCCAGTTGCGGTAGGTCGAGCTAACGAAATTGTCGCGATATGAACCGCCGCGCCATACGTGCTTTCCGGAATCTCCTCCCGTCGTCCATGCCGAACCGTCAGCCGGTGCTCCTGCGTAAGTTTCGTGCGAATTGTCCATGACCCATTCCTCGACGTTCCCGAGCATGTCGAATAAGCCCCATGCGTTAGCCTTTTTTTGACCAACGGGATGGAGTTTGTCATCGGAGCCCTTGTCGTACCACGCGTTTGCGGTCTGATCTTCGGCTTGATCGGGGCCTGCTCCTGCTCGGCAGGCGTACTCCCATTCAGACTCGCTCGGCAATCGGTAAGTGTAGCCGTCATTCTGTGCATTCGTCTTTTTGATGAACTCCTGCACGTTATCCCACGAAATGCTGTTCACCGGACAATTTGGACCGCAGTCTTTAGAGGTGAACGAAGAAGGATTATTGCCCATCAACTTTTCCCATTGGCCCTGCGTCACCTCGTCACGTCCGAGATAAAATCCTTTGGCGAACGTTACCTGATGAATGGGTGCGTTCCTTCCGTCTGTGCTGCCTGCCTCCCAACCCATCTTAAAATTGCCGGGCGGCACATATGCGAACTCCATTCCGCCGCCGTTCTTGACGACGTCTCCCGCCTTTGGTTCAGCCTTTTTACAAGCTCCGAGTACGAGTAACCCGGCCATCAGCGTGAGTCCTATCGCAAACCGTATTCGGGATGCGCCCCTGCTCTCCGCGCACCTCTGGATCCCGATCTCTTCCTTCATCCTTAAAAGCTCCTTTTGTAGTTGTTTCGCCGGCTAAGTTTCGGCCGTTGACTAGTTAAGAGGTTTCGGAACGAAAGGTTTCAGTACTTCATCAATTCCAGCACCGCCTTCTCGACATCATCGGACTGCGGAAGAATGAAGTCTTCGAGCTGTGGGGCGTAGCCGACGAAGGTGTCGGTGGCGCCGACCCGGCGGACGGGAGCGTCGAGGTATTCAAAAAGGTCGTTCGAGATGCGAGCGGCGATCTCGGCTCCGTAGCCATACGAGATCGGGTCTTCGTGAGCGACGATTACGCGGGAGGTTTTCTTGACCGATTCAGCGATCGCATCCCAGTCGTACGGGACAAGTGTACGCAGATCGATGAGATCGACGGTGATGCCTTGCTGTTCGAGACGTTTTGCAGCCTGGTTCGAACGCTCTACCAAAGCTCCATATGTAACTATCGTCACGTCATTCCCCTCGCGAACTTTTCTCGCCTTACCGAATGGGATCAAGAAATCTTTCGACGGATATTGTGACTTGTTATAGACCTGACGATAGAGATGTTTGTGTTCGAGGAACATTACCGGATCGTCGCAGCGGATCGCGGTTCGCAGCAGCCCGTTTGCATCCAGCGCGGTCGAGGGATATACGATCATCAATCCTGGCGTATGCGAGAAAAGTGTCGTGCCCGATTGTGAGTGATAGACTGCCCCGCCTTTGAGATATCCGCCAACGGGAACGCGCATCACCATCGGGCATTTCGAGTCGCCGTCCGAACGCCAACGCATTGTCGCGACTTCGTTCCTGATCTGGTGCATCGCGGGAAAGATGTAGTCAAAGAATTGAATTTCGACCACCGGTTTTAAACCACGAAGCGATAAGCCGACAGCTCGTCCAATGATATTGGCCTCCGCCAGAGGTGAATTGAAAACTCGGGCCGACCCGAATTTTCGCTGCAGGTTTGCAGTCACCTTAAACACGCCGCCTTTGCCCTTGACCTCGTCCATGTACTCCTCACGCGAGACGTCCGCCACGTCCTCGCCGAAGACGATCATTCGCGTGTCGCGTTCCATCTCTTCGTGCATGCAGCGGTTAATGAGGTCGACCATCGTGCCCGCGTTGCCGGACAGCTCTGCGCCTTCCTCGGTATCAAAGAGATGCCGATCAGTAGGATCGACGTCGGGCGAGAATACGTTTCTCAGCGCCGTTTCTGCGGCGGGTTGCGGTGCAACGATCGCGATATCGGCAGCCTTGCCCACCTCGTCGTCAACGTCCCTGCGAAGAGTTTCGAGCTGCTCTGACGAAGCAATGCCTTGCGTCATTAAAAACTCTGCGTAATTTTTGAGTGGATCACGGGTTGCGTCGGCCTGACGCTCTTCGTCGGGGCGATATAGCTTTTCGTCGTCAGAGAGTGAATGGGAATACGGGCGGATCACATTTGCGTGAATGAACGCGGGGCCTTTCCGGGCGCGGCAATAGTCGGCGGCATTCTTGAATGCTTGGTATGACGCGAGCGGATCGGTTCCGTCGACCTTTTGGATCAATAGATCAGGAAAGCCTGACACCAATTTCGAGATATCGCCGCCGGCTGTGTTGACCTCGACGGGGACCGAGATCGCGTAGCCGTTATCCTCAACGACAAAGATCACTGGGAGCTTTAGATTGCAGGCGGAGTTGAGAGCTTCCCACCATTCGCCTTCGCTGGTGGTGCCGTCGCCGACCGACATGTAGACGACCTCGTCACCCTTGAACCCGTTGATCTTGTCCTGCAACTCCGGGACGAGCGATGCACGATAGCTGGCCTCGGCCGCACCAACCGCGTGCAACGCCTGAGATCCGGTACATGAGGACTGCGATGGAACATTTAGATCCTTATGCCCCCAATGCGACGGCATCTGGCGGCCATGCGAATTCGGGTCGGATTCGGCACCGACGGCAGACCAGAGCATTTCCTGCGCCGTCATGCCGAGACCGAGCATTAACGCGCGGTCGCGATAGTACGGAAAAAACCAGTCATACTTTGGCTTGAGCGCCAGGGCGGCCGCCGTGAGAACCGCCTCGTGGCCGGCTCCGGAGATCTGGAAAAAGATCTTGTTCTGCCCCTTGAGCTGGATCTCCTTATCATCGATCCGGCGGGACATATACATCGTTCGATATATGCCGATCAGCGTCTTTTCGTCGAGTCCATGGCGCTCTGTCGATCTTGCCGAGCCATTCGCGCCAACCTCGGCCTTGCCAGTTTCCTGAACCTTTATATCAGGGTTATATCCATCCGCTTCGGTCTCTTTCGCCGGCTCCGCCACTATTTCACTTGTATCGATCCTTTCCGGTGCTGTTGCCATTTTATAAACTCACTTTTATAACGATTCTTTATAAACAGGTAACTTTTAACGATACCAAAATAGGCAAAATCGGGCAATTTTTGAGCGTTTCAGAAACTCGGGCCGTTTCATGGTTGCAGACGCCCCATATTATCACTGGTGTTCAGGCGTTTCACGTGTTTCAAAAAATAAAATTGCATGATGGATTTCGGATAGAAGGCACGAATGAAAGCCGATAAACTCGTAGACATGATGAAGGGGGAGTTATCAAAACAAGGAAACGAGATCGATTGGCGGTGGAAGGCAGTCGAAGCCAGGAACGCTGAATTTGACGGCATGTTTTATTTCGGTGTGCAGACGACGGGAATTTTCTGCAGACCTTCGTGCGCGTCGCGAAGCCCGAAGCGGCAAAACGTCGCCTTCTTTTCATCCCCGAATGAAGCCGAACAAGCTGGTTTCCGGGCATGCCTTCGCTGCAAACCGAAAAACGAGTATTTTCCCGGGCAGTCGGCGATCTTGATCCACAAAACATTCGAAATGCTGAGATCGGACGAAGCGGAAATTCCGACGGTTGACGAATTGAGTCGACGGCTCGATGTCAGCTCCGGTCACTTGCAAAAAACATTCAGGGCGATATTAGGACTAACACCAAAAGAGGTTACCGACATGATGAGAATTGAGAATTTTAAGAGGAATGTGAAGAAGGCGGATGTCACGACTTCACTCTATGACAGTGGGTTTGGATCAAGCCGGTCGCTTTATGAAAAAGCGGGCGAGAAGCTGGGAATGACGCCGGCGACATATAAGAAGGGCGGAATGGGAATGAAGATAAATTACACGGTGGGGGACTCGCCGATCGGGAAGCTGCTGGTCGCGGCGACAGATAAAGGCATCTGTGCCGTCAGTTTTGGTGAAACGGAAGATGAGCTGAAAAATGAGCTCGAGCAGGAGTTTTTTGCGGCCGAGCTCGCAAAGGACGATGAAAAACTCAAAGATGCCGTAAAAACCATCCTAAAAGGGATGAACGGCGAACGTACGATCCTAAGCCTTCCGCTCGATATTCGCGGGACGGCATTTCAGATGCGCGTGTGGTCGGAGCTGCGAAAAATACCTTTCGGCGAAACTCGTTCGTATGGTGAGATCGCTGAAGAAATCGGCAATCCAAAAGCGGTTCGCGCTGTCGCACGGGCATGTGCGACCAATCCAGTCGCTCTGGTCAATCCGTGCCACCGCGTTATTGGTGCTGACGGAAAACTGAGCGGATACAAATGGGGCATCGAGCGAAAGGCTGAGTTATTAACTATGGAAAGTAGTTTAAAGACGACGACAAAATAAGAAAAGTGAGGGTTTAATATGTCATATAGAGTAGTACCTATATCGGAAGAGATAACGACAAAGGTGAGACAGACGCTTGTCTCGCCCCAATATAAACATCCGGCTTCCGTTTCGTTAGCGACCGGCTACGGCCCTTGCCGCTCCTGCTTGAAAACGTTTAAGGAGGGTGAGGACGAGAGAATTCTGTTCACCTATAACTCCTTCGAAGGACTGTCCGACCTGCCGCTGCCCGGCCCCGTTTTTATCCACGCGGACGTATGCGAGGATTACGACGAATCGAGCTTTCCCGCCGGACTAGTGAAGCTACCGCTGTTATTAGAAGGCTTCGGCTGCGACGCAGACATGATGATCAGAGAACGGCTCGACGTTGAGCGGATCGATGAGCAGATCGAGCAAATTTTCGGAACGGACGAGATCCACTTTATAAATGTAAGAAATGCCGAGGCAGGATGCTTCGTCGCACGGATCGACAGGGTTTGAAGGTGAGAGGCGGAGAGATCTCATTCCCTCCGCCTTATGCAATTACTTACTCTTTCTCAACGATTCGCGTCTGTATGCCATCTGCTTTCGGGACATAACGTCTTGGCCACGGTCATGCAAGCTTTCGGTTACCTTTTTAAGATCATCCAGTTCATTCATCAGATCGAAGTTGACGTCCGGCATGGCCGAGAAAAGAGCTTGGGACGAAGCCGCCACCGACTTGAGCGTACCGACCGACGCCGCATATTCGCCACGATCAAGCTGGGCCATCGCCTCACGGCGGGCACGGGCGTTGATCAGAAGCTGAGCAGCCGCGGCAACATCAAGGTCTTGCGGTAAAGCGTTCACAACATACATCGTGTCAAAATCGACCGCAAAGATACCCGAAACCGTTTCGAGAACACCGGATTCGTGCGAGACGTATTCGAGATCGAACTGAGCCAGGTCGACGGCTGCCTGCCTTTCCATGGGAGGGACTCGCAGCCGGATGACAACGTCCAGTGACGAACCGGCCCGAAGATCGGGAAGTTTGTATTTGAGGGGTCTATCAGTCTCGAAATCGTTAAGAACTTCGGCCACGGTTACGCGGTCTGCAGGCTTAACGTTCAGCTTCACCGCGTGTCCGATCTGATTTACGAGTCCCTGGAGTTCGGTCGCAAAGATCTTGACCATATCCTGCGGCTCCTGTACGTGCCATGCATTTCCCTGACCGGCCTCGGCCATGGGCATCAAAAGATCTTCGTTAAAATCGGTACCGATTCCTATCGTGGAAGTCGTCACACCTTTTGCGGCCAAGCCGGTCGCCTGCTCGACGATCCGGTCGACACTCGTTTCGCCCACATTCGCCTGTCCATCGGTGATCAGCAGGACACGATTGAGTGCTCCACTTTCGAGATGTTCGCTGACCTCCAGTCCGCCGCGGACCCAGGCTTGGTGAAGCGCAGTCGAGCCGTTGGCCTGAACGGAGCCGATCGCACGTTTCAACTTTTCCTTATTCTCTAAATGCTGGCTTGGTATCAGGACATCGATCTCGTCGTCAAAGATCACAGTACTGAGCCGGTCCGTTGCCAGTAGCTGGTCGACGCAGTATTTTGCCGCATCCTTGGCCTCGTCAAGCTTGCGGCCGCTCATCGAACCTGACCGATCAAGAACCAAGCTCAGATTTAGTCTTGGGAGACGGTTGTTTTTTGACTCGTTTGCCGGGGTATTGATCCTAACGAGAACGTCGACGGTCTGTTCCTTATCGGACTCTAGCGTTGATTTTGCAGCAAGGATCTGGATATCTGGTTTTTTATTCATTGTGAGCCTCCAAAGTATGGTTCTATCGTTGTAAAAGCCTCTTTATCGTGTCGAGCAATCTTTTCATTTGCCGGTATCCTGTCGGAGCCTGGTAGTCGTCACGGACGTGAAGCTCTAAGCCGGGCTCGATCTCGTGGCGTTGCCAGCTTGCCGAAGCGTTTTGCATCAGGGTTGCAGGGGCACTCGCGGCGACTGGCGCCTGAGGCGGCGGGCCGGTTTCGGATCGACGGCCGCCAAGGAGGAGCGATTCGAGATACTCCTTTGCCGAATTCTTTTTACCTGCCGGAATCTCAGGTATAGCGGCGCTGAATTGGACGTCTTCAACGGGGTTATGCACGCTAAACAGAGGCCTGTCAGCCAGGGACTCGCCAATAGCTCGCCAGGCCTCGGGTGGAGCAAAGGCAGACGCTGCGCCGAGAATCATTTCCAGCTCGTTGACACCCTTACCCTCGATCAACGTCTTTATGACACTGATAGGCAAACCGTCCGACTGGAGCTTTTTTATTGCGAGCACGGCCAGTAAATGCTCGTAACCGAAGACCGAAGAGGTACCTCGCTTCTCAATTGGCTGTCCGATCAGCCCCTCGGCCAGGTAGTACCGGATCGTGCGCTCATTAGGATACTCGGCAACCGTGCCTTTATCCTGACTGGTGCCGGACGATCGCAGCACGGCGGCAGCGGCGTCTGCAAGCCCTTTTACTCCGTAATGATCGACACCATTAAACGCTTCGAGATGCAGCATGTGACAAATATACTGTAAACATAGATTACTGTCAACAGTAAATTTTATATCGACAGTAACAACTGGCACGCCATTTTACATCGGCAGACGAGTATCATGGATCCATGCGGCTTTTTGCTTCGGAACGTGTTGAGAATTTGCTCCCGTATGACGGTCTCGTGACTTACTACGGCATCGTACTTGATGCGCCTGCTTCCGATCTGCACTTCGAGAGGTTATTTAAAACCATAGATTGGCGGCCGGATGAGCTTGTGATCGCCGGTCGACGGATAGTGACGAAACGCAAGATCGCGTGGTTCGGCGATGCTGCCTTCTCATACATTTACTCGGGCACAACGAAAGAAGCTAAGGAGTGGACTGAAGAATTGTTGGAACTTCGCGAGATCGTGGAGAGGATCACGTCGGCAAAATATAACTCGTGCCTTTTAAATCTCTATCACAATGGCGAAGAAGGGTTGAGCTGGCACAGCGACAATGAGGATACGCTTGTACGAAACGGTACCATCGCAAGCCTAAGTCTCGGAGCAGAAAGAAAATTTGTCTTCAAGCATCGCAAAACGAAAGAGCGCGTACCAATACCGCTCGAGCACGGCAGCTTATTAGCGATGAAAGGCGAAACTCAAAAGCACTGGGCGCATTCGCTTCCGAAATCTGTGAAGGTCACGCGGCCGAGGATCAGCCTCACGTTTAGGATGATGCAGGAATAGTATGTTTGGCAGAGTCAGGTCATGGCTCAGGAGCTGATTGTAGTCCGCTTGAAAAGTTCTGAGGCGGGGTATTTCTCCCCATACCCGTAAGCGGATCTAAACAGGACCGGATGCCCGATTGCTTTGACGGTCTTTACGTGGATCATGTGGTGCGCAGACTCCGATCCTCGCGGCGGAGAAAGTTTTTCCAGTGGTGCGAGTAAGCGTAACGATACAGAGATAAGGTTCACCACGAGTATCCCGAATGGTTTTCGGAAACTCCTCGAATGTTGAGAATCTAAGCTCTATGCGTGCCTCGGCAAGATCATCCATTCGAAGTGCAAGTTTCTCAAGGGTCTTGAGAAGCCATTGTCGGTATTTTTCTTCGACAAACGATAACGGCGAATCTACTGAGAGTTTTGAAGGGATATCTAGTAAGTCTAAGGTGATCGTCTTCACATTATATTCATCTGCAAAAAGACGTAAAACCCCAAGCCCCCAGTAACCATCGATATCATTGTACCTGCTCACAAATGTTCCAAGGAGACCGTGAGCAACATTCTTTAGCGCTTTCCCCCGAGCCATCTTTATTGGGCCTTTAGAACCCAGCCTTGCGGGTCGATGACCGGAGGTTTGCCGGTGTAGATGACGCTTCCTTTGCCGTCTGGCATTTCTACGCGCTGGGTTTTGCCGTCAACGATGACGTCGACCGGCATGGGGAACGGCATGTTGTTTGGCGTTTCCCACTGCAGATTAAATGTGCATTTTTCGCTGCAGTCTGAGGCGGATGCACCGAGCAGTCTCGGCAGCTTTGGCTGGCGTAAGTAGAGCTCGAAGAACCAGTCGAGTTTCATTCCGGAATCCTGTTCGGCGATGGTAAGGAAATCGTCGGTTGTGACGAGACGTTCCTGGCGGCCATCGGTGTATGTCTCCATTTCCTTAGTTGGATAGGCCATGTGGTGAAGTGCCTTAAAGAATTTTTCATCGCCGATCAGATATCTCAGTGCATGCAGGATAAGCGCGCCTTTGCCGTAGATATCGCCATCGGAATTTACGTAATCAGGTTCCGCCATGTAGACCTGATAGGCGATCTTCGGTTCACGCGGTGCTACGGCCTGTTTATTACGCAGGCCTTTGACACGGTTTGCCATTCCTTTTAGATACGCATCCTGGCCGTGGAGATATTCCTGATAAAGTGTGTCCATGTAGGACTGAAATCCTTCGTGCAGCCAGAAATCCTTCCAGTCTGATGCGGTAACCAGATTAGCCCAGTATTCGTGGCCGAATTCGTGCAGGAGCAGCCAATCGGTGCCGTCCTCGTTAAATTTAAAACCGTTGCCGTACGCTATATCGGTCGAATGTTCCATACCTAGGTGCGGCGTTTCGACGATGCCTACCTTTTGCGAACGAAACGGGTATGGCCCGAGATATTTTTCGTAGAAAGCGAGATATTTTTTCTGTTCGGCGACGAGCTTTGCGCCTTTGTCAAAATCCTCCGGCAAGACGTAAAAAACGATCGGCAGTGTGTCGCCGGAGATCGATTTGTAAGTGTCATCGATCGTTTTGTACGGAGCCGCGTTAAAGACCAGCGAGTAATTGCTGATCGGGTTGGTCATGTGCCAATTGTAGGTTGAGGTTCCGTCCGAGTTTTTCTTGACGCCTTCGAGCTTGCCAGGACCGGTCGCAACCAGCGGGTCAGGCACGGTAATGTGCATGGACGAGGTCGCCGCTTTGTCGGACGGGTGATCTTTGCACGGAAATTCGAGGTCCGCTCCGTCATTCTGCAGAGCGACAGACACCCAATCGGCTCCGCTCGGAGTCTTTGACCACATGAAGCCGCCGATCCACGGAGCACGCGGCGCAACCCGGGGCGTTCCCGAGTAGGTGATGCTAGTTTTTATTTCTTCACCGAGCTGCTTGGAGAATGGAAACCAGATCCAGATCTTGCCTTCTCTTCTCTCGTATTTGAGATCTCGTCTGGCTCCATCTGTGATCTTACTGATCGTGTATGGCGTATCGAGATCGAGAACTATGACATTTGTCGGAATATTTGTCCGGGCGGTCATAACCGTCGTACCAAAGATCGATCTTGTCTTCGGGTCGACATTGAGCGTTATGTCGTAATTCTCGACGTCATAAACGGCCTGTTCGAACATGAGCGGGCCGCCGGTCGGCGTCGGGCGAGAGCCGAGCTCACGTTGGGCAATCGCCGCGGTAGCAAACAAAAATACAACGGCAAGTCTCGATAAAAGCTTCATATTTTCCTCGGATAGATGTGATGCTGCTGAAATCACTTTACACGCAAATCTCTTTATCTGAAAATGGAATTGATGTTTCGAATAGCAATGTTTATCTGTCTTTGTAGTGCCGGCTTTTCACTCCGAACGTTCGGTCAGGAAACAGCTCCGACACCTGTTCCCGAACCGAAGAAAGCCAATTCCCGGCCGACGCCTACACCGGAACCTCGGGCAGTCGAACCGTTCGACAAAGCGGATGTAAAAACAATGGCCGCAAGCTGCGTGGAGTTAAACACAGAGGCGGGCCTGATCGACATTGAGCTGTATCCGGAAATGGCTCCCGAGACGGTGCGGAATTTTCTCAACCTTGTTGCGCTCAGTGCTTACGATACGACGACGTTCAGCCGCGTAGTTCCGGGTTTTGTCATACAGGGCGGAAATCTCGCCACGCGCGAGACCATGACCGAGGGGCTCCTAAAACGCGGGCATCGAACTATCCAGGATGAACCTAATAAGATACTTCACGAAC
>JBDTZW010000163.1:0-10634 GCA_040004905.1 Acidobacteriota bacterium | reverse complement strand
GTGGAAATCGGGGTTGATCAATAAGGATTTTGACTTTCGACGCATCATGACAGATGTAATGCTCGACGAAGAGCACAATAAATTCATGAGCATAACGGTATTGCTGGAAATGTCGATGTCCGGGGGAATATCTCCAATGCTCGGTTATGTCAATACGACGTTCGCCGAGTTGAATATAATGGCCCAGTCCGACAGCGGCACGACAAACAGGCCGTCGACCGTTAAGTTTATTAGACCTACTTTAACGCTTGCCAAGATCGCGTTTGAACCGGGCGACATGACACCCCTACAGCAACTTCATTTCCATTTTGAAAAGGGAACCGCGTCCTGGCTCCAAGACGAATAGAGAAGTACAAATATTTGGGGAAGTTTGTGGGTCTGTCGATAAACCGGCAGACTCATTTTTGCAATATCGAGATGCTATAGCGGTTGCTTTGAAAAAAATGAAAAGGCCGACCGTCTCCCACACCGGTCGGCCTCGGCTCCCGAAGGAGCTCATCGCAGCCGGGGAGGCCGCGATTTTTCAATTCCGAATTTGGAATTCTACAATTAAGAAGTCTGCTTTAGCAACACTTCAAACTAAGTTCCGATAGGCAACTAACATTCGCTGGTGTAATGCAAAATATTTGAGTGGAGCGCGTCTAATAAAAAGAAAGGCCTGCTGCATGCAGGCAACAGGCCTTTTTTATCTTTATATCTACTCTGTATCGAGTCAGGAGCATTGCGCCGACGAGACTCTCAAAAGTGTTCCTGCTAACCGTAACTCCCAGAGTTACTTTCCACGTCGGATTTTACAGTAGGCGATTCACAGGCTGGAAGCACTATAACGTGCCTCCTGGTTACTAAAACGCGTTCAGTGTCGTTATAGTATCCGAACGGAACACCGGTGTCAATACTTTTTTTGGGCGCCGCCGGTAAAAAATTGCGGTTGAAAGTTTTCACTGCGCTTTGCAATTGTTTACCGGAATTGAAATAAAAATCACGAATTATCTTTACCTTTTAGGGATAAACGGATAGAATTCTGGGCTAGTAGAAGCAACCAGGTTAGGGGGACACTCATCATAGACGCGGACAAAGTTTTAAAATCCGGCAGATTCAATGGAGTTAAGATGAACTCAAACACTGCGGCGATCGAAGCCGAGGTCGCTTTTGGATTTGAAGAGGCAGGCGATCTGCCCCTGTTCCAGTCGCCGGCGACCCAGGTAGTACCGGCGAAGCCGGCGATCGACGAAAGCGCGAGCGATATCGATCTCTGCAAGCTGGCTGCAGACGGTAGCCTGTCGGCTTTTGAGATGATCTACCAGCGGTATCACCGCAGAACTTACAGCCTGACACTTCGCATGACTGGCAGCCAGACCGAGGCCGAAGATCTCACACAGGAAGTTTTTATTCAGCTTTTCCGCAAGGTTGGTAGCTTTCGCGGAGATTCGGCTTTTTCAACCTGGCTGCACCGTTTGACCATCAACCAGGTTTTGATGCACTTCAGACGCCGGAGCGTCAAAAACGAAAAAACCTCAGAATCAGGTGATATGCCGGAACAGACCGTTCACGGAACCGCCAACCCGAACCGCATGCCAGTGGTCGACCGCATCGCGCTTAAACAGGCTGTCAGCGAGCTTCCCAACGGCTACAAGAATGTTTTTGTGCTTCATGATGTGGAGGGTTTCGAGCACGAAGAAGTAGCCCGTATGCTCGGTATCTCGGTCGGGACATCCAAGTCACAGCTTCACAAGGCCAGGCTCAAACTTCGCGGCCTGTTGGCAAAGACCAACGGTTAAGCTCGTCCAAACTATAAGATCCGCCGCTGCAGAATTTTCCATGGTTTTGAGCGGCGTATTTGCGCGTGTGAGTGTCTTCACAACTCGGAAATGCATTGAAAAAGTTGTGTATTAGGGCAACTTATTGCTACCCTGACTAATCTATGTAAGCAGTAAGACGGGACTAGATTTTCGCGGCGAAGGTAAACGCTCCCGATCCAGACCAAAAGTTTTATTTCGATCATGAATTGCGACGAGTGCAGCGAACTGTTAAGTGCCTTTATGGACAGCGACCTTGATGAAAACAAGGCGTCGGGTGTCCGTGAGCATTTGGCTGTTTGTATGGATTGTGCGGTCCTTTGTGAGGATTTCGCGTCCATCGTCGAAGCATCGCAATTAGGAGAGTCGGCCGAGCTACTTCCGCCCAACTCCCAGGCTCTTTGGTGTCGGATCAACAATTTGATCGAGAGCGAGGTCAAGCCCGAAACGTCGATCGAGGAACCGCCGATACGCCGGCTGTGGCATCTTTCCTTCGCTCAGATGGCGGCAGGGTTTGTCGGCATCGCGTTGGTAAGTTCGCTGCTTACGATCGTAGGGATCAAGAATTATACACAACCTGCAGCCGATGATTTTACGACCCGTTCGGCAAGCACGCAGACGACATTTGAAAAGCTCGCTGGAAAGCTCGGGTTAGTGGAAACGCCCCAGCAGGCTCGTGAACGCCGCATTCGCGAGCAGATGGCCGCGATCTCATATTGGAACGATCGAGTGCAGACGCGCCGCGTTCAATGGGACAGGAACGTTCGGGACGCTTTTGACCGCAACCTGCATGAGATCGATCAGGCTGTCACCGAATATCAGCAGATCTTGGAAAAAGATCCGCAGGATGAGCTGTCGGGTGAAATGCTCGATACCGCGATGAGTGACAAAATGACTCTGCTTCGAGAGTTTTCGGACCTTTAATTTCGAGAAGTACCGCGGGCCTTGGGGTTCGCGTTCCTATTGGTTTTTTGGCAATGATCTGTATTCCCTATTTGGGACAAAAACGCGCGTCGGCCATTAAAACTACGATTCTTCTTTTGTTGAGCGTAGTTTTTTTCTTTGGACTGACGGCTGTAACTGCCTCAGCGCAGAAGAAATACTCGCGCAATTTTGACGCGAGCCGAAACGTGCGTTTGCAATTGATGAACCGGACCGGCACGGTGACGGTCGAGGGCTGGAACCGGCCGCAGATCAATATTACCGCTTCGCTTGAATCGCCGGCCGCGAATATCCAGCCGCAAGAGATCGACGGCACGATCTACATCAATCTCGTACGCGACAATCAGGGACGCGGTGAGGTCGGAAGCGTTAACTTTCAGATCCGCGTGCCCTACACCGCGATGGTAGATATAGAAACGCGCATCGGCAATCTCAGCGTCACCAATGTCTCGAGCGGCCTGGTCCGGGCGCATATCTCGAGTGAGGGTGACATAACGCTTACTAATATTGGGGCGAGCAATGTCGCCGCGGAGAATATGATCGGCGACATCTTTTTTGACGGAGAGATGCAGGACGGCGGAAACTATCGTTTTTCGTCGGTCAAGGGCAACATCAATATCCGTATACCGTTCAATTCATCGTTCAAACTCGTGGCGACCGCACCTTCGACTCGCGACATTTCGCTCGGATCGTTCACCAATACCAGCCTCAATTACCTGGGTGACGGCCGCCGAGTGGTCGGAAAATTCGGCGAGGGAAGCGCGACCTTGAGCGTTATCAACCAACGCGGCAGCATCGCCTTCATCCGCCGGTGAAAAAATAAAAGTTTGACGGCTTTATGCCCGAAGAACTAAAATTAGGTCGGCCTTTCCTTTTTCACCAGTAAAAATGAAAACTCAAAAATTATTCAGGATAGCTCTATTTGTATTGATTCTGACCTCGGCGGCGTTTGTTTCGTTCGCACAGCCGCAGCTTCTGAAACGCACTACCTACAAGACGGACAAGTTCGACTTCGGCTCCGGCGGGACGGTCGAGATCACTGGTTCGCCAATCGGGTCGATCCGGGTCGAAGGGGGTGCGAAAAACGAGATCGAGATATCGGCCGAGATCGAAGTGCAGGCTTCGAACGAGGCGGATCTTGCAAAGCTGTCAGAGCTGACGAGCTATGTACTAGACGATACTCCCGGACGAGCGTCGATAACCAGTTTTGGCCTGAACGATCGTAAATCCTTGCCCAAGGCGTTAAAGAAACTGCCGAAAAATCTGATCGGACTGCCCTACAAGATCGATTACGTGATCAAGGTGCCGCGGTACTGCGACCTCCAGGTGGACGGCGGAAAAGGCGATCTCAGCATCACCGGCGTGGAAGGCGCGATCAAGGCAAATTTCTTGATCGGAGATTCCAAAATCTCACTGATCGGCGGCGGGCTGAATGCAACATTTGGCACGGGCACGGTTGACGTTTCTATGCCGGACAGGAGCTGGCGTGGGAGTACGATCGATGTTGCTCTTTCGTCGGGAACGATTTCCGTTCATCTTCCCGCGAACGTGAGTGCCGATCTGGACGCATCTGTAGTTAAAACGGGCTCTATCGAAAACGGGCTTGCTAACCTTAAACCGCG
Organism: Acidobacteriota bacterium; assembly: GCA_040004905.1. Lineage (GTDB taxonomy): Bacteria > Acidobacteriota > Blastocatellia > Pyrinomonadales > Pyrinomonadaceae > OLB17. The sequence continues at coordinate 6,274 of JBDTZW010000163.1, read as the reverse complement.
CGACCGTAAAATTCCGATAACCGACAAATTGATCGCCGCAAAAGCTGGAAGTGGCGGTGTCGCAATGAAATTTACCGTCGGTGACGGAACGCTCAAGCTCATTCCGATCGCAAAGCCGCAATAGTACCCGCCAAATAGAATTTTCGGCCGAGAGAGTGTTAAGATACCTCAATTCTTATCACTCGTTTTCTATTTTATGACGATCAAATCGGATATCTGGCTGCGGCGAATGGCGGAGAAGCATGCGATGATCACGCCATTTCTTCCCGAGCTCGTTCGTGAATCAAACGGCAACCGTATCATTTCGGCCGGGGCGTCGAGCTACGGCTACGACATGCGGCTCGCGGATGACGGTTTTCGAATTTTCTCCTCGGTGCATGCCCGAGAGATAGATCCAAAGCGTTTCGATGAACAATACACGCTCATCGAGCCCGACGTTCACGAAGCCGAAGACGGAGCGAAATATTATCTTTTGCCTCCGCATCACTACGGTCTGGGGGTGACGGTCGAGACATTCAAGATGCCGCGAAACGTAACGGGTGTCGCGTTGGGGAAATCAACGTATGCGCGAGCAGGATTGCTTGTGAACACGACCCCTCTGGAGGCTGGCTGGAACGGTCGGCTGGTCGTTGAGATCGCCAATCTTGCTAATCTCCCCTTGCGTGTCTACGTCAACGAAGGGATAGGCCAAATATTGTTTTTCGAATCAGACGAAGATTGCGCAGTCTCATATGACGATCGCGGCGGCAAATATCAGGGGCAGACGGGCCTTACGTTTGCGAAATTGTGACCGAAATTATCACTTACTGATATTCACGCTGATCTTGACGTAGTTGCGGTTCTCCGTCATTCCCTGCGGCCGCCCGAAGTGATGCCAGTAGTTGAAGGTGGTCTTCACCTTTAATTTATTCTGGCCGTTTATTCCGGCAAGAAAGATCAATAGACAGGCCGCCGCAGTGTCCGCCGCCGCTTCCTCTGCTACCGTCTCGAAATGAAAAGGTGTTTTTGCGGCCCGCTGAAGCGAAACATGTATGCGCCGCAGAAATGACCCGGCTTCGAGTTCTTGCATTGTCGCTTGCGACAAGCGCTCGAGGATCTCGGCGACCGCATCAGCCGTGTTGTTGGTTTTCCCTTTGATGATCCCGTGCATCGACGCTTCCTTTACAATTCGTTCATCGAATCCCGTAGCCAGATCGCTCCAGCTCAGAATACGGATCAATTTCTGACCAGGCGTTAGAACTGGGACCGGTTTCGCAGATCTCTTTGCGCTGGCCCGCAGGATGCGCGCATTTTCTTGATTTGCCGCAGCGACATCCGCTGGAGTTCTGAGAGGCAGCGGCTGTTTGAATTTGTGAGGGTTTGCGGCTACAACTCGGGCCGTGACGTCGTCTTTGGTCGGCTCATCGATTGGGATCGACGGGGCTGTCGTCCTCCATTCGCTTACAAGATCGATCGATAAAGGAAGAGTGGGCGACCGTAGAATATCAGCGAGCTTTTTCGCAAACGCTTTTGTGTCGGTGAAGGCCGCCGAGTTGATCCACGCCAGTTCGGGATGTTCGGGTTTGAACGGAAAAACGATATTACCTAGTTTCTGGGGGCCGCCGTTCGGGCCGATAGTTCCCGGGTAGAGAAGGAACGAAAAGTTTTCTCCCGTGAAGTCTTCCTGGATCTCAAGCGTGATCTGGGAAAAGGCGACGGTAACAGCCGTACTCGCTATTTTGAATTCGCCGTTTTCGTTTACCAAACCGCTGCCGATGATCGAACGACTACCCGAAGTGTCGGTCAATACGACGCTCAGGCTGATACCGCGCGCAGGATATTGGGTTCCCCACGGCCCTGGCTGATATACGACCCGTCCGCTAATGTCGATGGTCGGTACGACGATCTGTACCTGTGGAGTGTTTTGATACTGATAACTCATGGCAGTGCTCCTTTACGGAATTCGTTCTATTTCTGTTCTGCCCGCTTTCCCGTGGTCCCCTTGTAACCGTAAGAATTTATCGACAAAACGTTTCGGCACTGAGATCGTGGCTCTTAAACACCGCAGTTCAAATCTCTCGAAATCTCCTGACATTTCGGTTTTCGCGGTTTTGTGCTATAACAATCCCTGCTCGAAAAAATCCCTTAATTCGTTTATATGCTTTTCCTTGCAAAGTCGGCAGCCGTCTATGGCATCGATGCATTGATCGTAGACATCGAGGCCAATATGAGGCCTTCGTCCGGCGATCAGGATACCTCGCCAAATCTGATCATCGTCGGGCTGCCGGACACAGCGATCCGCGAATCGCGCGAGCGCATACGAGCGGCGATCAACAATAGCCGGTACTTTTTCCCGATACACAAGCTGACGATCAACCTGGCCCCGGCCGACGTCCGCAAAGAAGGCTCAAGTTTTGATCTGCCCGTAGCTCTGGCGATACTCGGGGCAAACGGCGATCTGGGCAATTCGAATGCGATCGACAGCACGATGAGCATAGGCGAACTCTCACTGGACGGCCGCGTGCGACCAGTTCGCGGGGCATTGTCGATCGCACTCGCGGCCCGTGAGAACGGCGTCAAGAATTTGCTCGTTCCGGAAGAGAATGGTACCGAGGCGGCGGTGGTGCAGGGGATCAATGTTTATCCTGTGCGTGATCTGCGCGAGGCCGCGTTGCTTGCTCAGGATATTCAGGCCGGAGTCGAGACTCGCGTTCCGCCGCTGCGACTCGACATCGCCGAACTCAAGGATCGCGAGAGTCAATACAAGGTAGATTTCGCGGACGTCCGCGGGCAGGCGACGGCGAAGCGAGCGTTGGAAGTCGCGAGTGCGGGCGGGCACAATATTCTTTTCATAGGGCCGCCGGGATCCGGCAAGACGATGCTGGCAAAGCGGCTGCCGACGATCCTGCCGCCTCTTGAATTCGAAGAGGCGCTGGAAATTACCAAGATCCATTCGGTTGCAGGCCTTACAGGAAAGTCAGGACTCGTCGTTGATCGGCCATTCAAATCGCCGCATCACACCGTAAGCCAGGCGGGACTGATCGGCGGCGGCTCGATACCTAAACCCGGCGAAGTAAGCCTTGCTCATCTCGGCGTTCTGTTCTTGGATGAACTTCCGGAATTTGACCGGAGCGTGCTTGAGGTCCTTCGGCAGCCGATGGAGGACAAGCAAGTGACCATCTCGCGGGCTGCGACCTCGCTGACGTTTCCGGCGAATTTCACTTTGGTCGCTTCGATGAATCCCTGCCCATGCGGATACTTCGGCTCGAACCGCGAATGTAAATGCTCGCCGATGCAGATCCAACGTTACGTCGGCAAAATTTCCGGCCCGCTTATGGACCGTATCGACATTCACATCGATGTTCCCTCTGTAAAATTCGCCGAGCTGCGGGGAAAAGGGACGCCTTTGGGTGAAAATTCAAGCGTAATTCGCGGCCGGGTATTGAAGGCGCGGGAAACACAGATCGCGAGGTTCAACGGTGACGGCGTTTATTCAAATTCCGCGATGTCGTCCAAACAGATCCGCACGCACTGTGCACTCGACGCCGCGAGCGAAGCTCTCCTCGAAAAAGCCATGCTCCGCCAGGGCCTCTCGGCCCGTGCCCACGACCGCATCCTGAAAGTCTCACGCACCATCGCCGATCTCGCAGGCAGCGAGAACATTGACGCCACCCACATCAGCGAAGCGATAAACTACCGCTCGCTCGATCGAAACTACTGGACCTAAGTGTACGCTCCTCACCTAAACTATATTTATGTTTAACCGCATCTTGATCTTATCGGCGTCGGTAGGGAACGGCCACACGATCGCCGCTGAATCGCTGAAGAAAGCTTTCGAGATAAAAGGACTGGCCCATGAGATCCGGCACGAGGACACGCTAGCACATACCAACCCGCTATTTCGCCGTCTTTACGGAAAATCGTATCTTGATCTTGTCGCCGCCGCTCCCGAAGTTCTTGGCTGGATGTACGATCAGCTCGACGAGCCTTGGAAGAACGAAAAGCGTCGGTTGTTTCTCGAAAAACTGAACACGCAGTACTTTGTTAAAATGGTACGCGAATACGACCCGGACTGGATCGTGTGCACGCATTTTTTACCCGCCGAGATCGTTTCCGATCTAAAAGCAAAAGGTAAGTTAACATGTCCGCAGGCGATAGTCGTGACGGATTTTGATATGCACGCTCTCTGGCTGTGCCGAAATTACGAGCATTATTTCGTCGCTCTTGATGAGACACGTGCGTATCTCGAAACGCTCGGGTTTCCCGCGGACAAGATCAGCGTTACCGGTATTCCTATAGCACCTATCTTTAGCGAAGAAAAATCAAAAAGCGAGATGCGTAAGAAACACGGCCTCGATGTCGGGACACCGACGGTGATCTTGTCCCTGGGCGGATTTGGCGTGGGTAAGATCGACACGCTGCTCGATCCGCTGCGATCCGTAAAGCGACCGATGCAGGTGCTTGCGATGTGCGGCAGGAATGAAGAGCTTAAGAAAAAACTCGATGCGGCGACGCCGGACGGTGTCGTTCGGATCATTCCGGTCAGCTATACGAAGGAGATGGACGAGTATATGAGTGCTTCCGATCTGATCGTCGGTAAGCCTGGCGGTCTGACGACATGCGAGGCTCTCGCGAAAGGGCTCGTTTTTGTCATCGTCGATCCGATCCCGGGACAGGAAGAGCGCAATTCCGATCACCTGCTGGAAAACGGTGTGGCGATCCGGTCGAACAATCCTGCAACGCTCGGCTACAAGATCGAGAAACTTCTGGAGGATCCCGAGGAATTAAGCGTAAAGCGTCGCAACGCGTTGGATTTCGCTCGTCCGCGCGCAGCTTTTGATATCGCCGACAAGTTGGCAGAACTTGCCTAAGCTCATTCTCCATAGGCCGCACGAAACACGATAGAACTTACAATATGCGGCCGATCGAAATGTGCCATGTGACCTGCTTCGGGAATATTTGTCACTGAATATCCTGACAGCCGGGCGAGACGATCTCTGGCGACGGTTGGCATCAACGGATCGAGGTCGCCGAGAATGCAATGTACGGGTACATCCAACAACGGTAGATCAGTAAGAACATTCAACCTGGCGATCTCGGACAACAGAGCGGCTTGGATGATGTTCATACCGCGGAGAGCGTTAGCCGCACCGACCGGGCCATAGGTTCGAAAAAGTCCTGTGAGCAATTCGACGGCGGTCGCATTAAACCTTTTGCCATTTTCGATCACACCTGCGTCCAGCAACAGTCGTGCCCTTAGTTGAAAACGCTGCGGGTCCTCGTATGGCGGATCGCCCAGTTTTTTTAGGTTGGAATTAAACCGGCGTGACATCGTTGGGGCCCTCGCCGCTAGAAACTCAGCTGTCGACGCATCGCTTTCGGCAATGTTTATGTCCGGCGAGATGACGACCACGGCGTTGACATTGTGCTGCTCTTGCTCAGCTGCTAGTAGCGAATAGGTCGCTCCTAGCGAAACACCCAGAAGTGTCACCTTCCGGCCGCTGTTTTTTACCGCCCATCGAATGAGTGCCCGCAGGTCGTTTACCTGCTGCTGGAACGAAACGCTTTCTGCATCCTGCTTTGATGCTTTGCCGCAGCCTCGCTGGTCCCAGTAGCACACAGCCAATTTCCGTTCGAGAGCAAGTTTTCGTTGAAACTTCCTAACTTCGTGCAAAACTGGAAAGCCTGGTCCGGCTTGAACGACGATAACCGGCGGCGAAGCTGCGTTTTCGGAGCAAATGCGAATCCGCTGCATCGAGCCGTTTATCTCCACGCTCATCGTTCTATCGATCGCCGCCGAACGCTTTTTTGTCGCATAAGACTCGGCACAGATCGGCCTGCTGTCGTAAGTTATCGTTTCCATGGTCATGCGGCTTAAGCCTTTCAAGGCAATAGGCTTTGATTTCTGATGTGGCGATTTAGTTGCCGCGGCCTCATATTCCGTAAAGCCATAGCCTCTGGAATCGACAGACCGCAACGCGTATCGTAATATTACAAAACGGTTAAATCGCATCTTTCTAATAACGAATGGCTTCGGCAAATCTAATCGGCTTCGACGAGATCCCACAAACAATTCCGCATTTTTGTATTGAGTCTTTTCGACGGAATGGAAAACCGGATGCACTGTCCTTTAAGGTCGAGAGTGTCTGGAAGCACATGTCAGGCCTCGAGGTGATCGAACGCATCAAGCGGATCTCTCTCGGTTTGTCGGCGCTTGGCATCGAAGCGGGTGACCGAGTGGCTATCATCTCGGAGAACCGGCCTGAGTGGTCGCTGGTGGACATCGCGATCCTCA
>JBDTZW010000267.1:0-10693 GCA_040004905.1 Acidobacteriota bacterium | reverse complement strand
GCAAATTTCGAAGCCCTGAGCTGAAATTATTTGACTGTGACGCGCGGATGCACTATTGTCCCATATGTGAGATACATCAAAAATCCTCCCAACCCATATAACAAATTCTCAGCCGAATATGTGGGCGAACCGCCGCCGACCAAGCTTGAGGTCTTTGAAGAGATCGCGACTAAAAAAATGATCACCAAGGCGTTTTCGTCCGATTGGGAAGGCGGCTGGCGTTACACGGTGAACTGCTATCGCGGATGTGTGCACGGATGTACGTATTGTTTTGCTCGGCAATATCACGAGTATCTAGGCTACGGAGCCGGGACAGATTTTGAGACAAAGATCGTCGTCAAACCAAATGCACCCGCCATACTTCGGCAAGAGTTAAAGAAAGCGAAAGACAAGATGCCGCATATCGATTTTTCGTTCGCGACCGATCCATATCTGCCTCTCGAGGCAAGCTATGAGCTGACGAGAAAATGCCTCGAGGTTTGTGCAGAATTTAAGGTTCCCGTGGGAGTGATCACAAAATCGCCGCTCGTTACGCGGGACATCGACATCCTGAAGAAACTAAAGGTTAGCGTCTTTTTTTCGCTTCCTTTTTTAACAAAGGAAAAATCGAACCCGTTCGAGCCCTATACTCCCGTTCCCGAAGCGCGATTTCGGGCAATGCGCACTATCGCCGATGCCGGTATACCGGTCGGTATTGGTATAGCTCCTGTAATTCCCGGCTACAACGAATCTGATATTCCCGGCCTACTTGAGCGTGCAAAAGAGGCTGGTGCAACGCGGGCGTTCATGTCGATGCTGCATCTCGATACTGATTCTATCGAGGAATACTTTGTGCAAAAAATGCACGAGCGCTTGTCTCCGACCCGCGTCGCCAAGATCATCAATACAATGAAACGCGAACGCGGCGGCAGTCTGCGGCACCGCACGTATAAGGAACGAAGTACCGGCAAGACCGAACAGTGGGAAGTAACGACCAAACTTTTCGAATTTCATGTAAAGCGCCTCGGTTTTCGCGGGCACGAAAAGCCGGAAGAGCCAATTCCCGCTCCGGAATCAGTCCAGCAAAGCCTGTTCTGAACCAGCGTGAATTCGATATCAAAACTCGACAAAATCGGGCTTTTATGACAGAATCGGAGTCTATTCACAATCCTAATTCAATATATTTTTGAGGAGAACCTAATTTTTGATGTCAGAAGAAGCAGTCCAGGCCGCTGAAGCGCCCGAAGAAAAACCAGTTGAGGCATCTGCTCCAGTCGAAACGGCCGCCGTCGAAGAAGCACCCGTAAACCCGGAAGATGTTTCGTATCAGGCGGTTGAAAAGGAAGGAACGGTCACGGCGATCTGGGAAATGCAGGGTCAAAAGCACCTCCGGACCATCGATCCCCGCTCGAACGAAGGCAAACAGATCCTGGCCCTTTTCGAAACCGCGGCCTAAGACGGACCATTCACGAATTGGCACGAATATTTCACGAATCGTATTCGCGGATGTTCGTGTTTTTTAGCGACTCTGGGATCAGCTGTAAAATTGGATGGTCGCCTGCCGTCAGTTTCTTGCCGCTTAGCTCATTAACCTTCACCACCCCTAAACCAGCCGATGTGAAAAAGGTGGCCTCGGCGTGGTGGATCACCTCTTCAGGACTTTCCACTTCGTCGCACTCTAGATTTTCCAAAATGAATTCGCGCGTTGTACCCGGCAGGCACCCGGTTTTAAGACTAGGTGTAAAAAGCCGTCCGCCCCTCAGCCAAAAGACATTTGCCATACACCCACTCGTGATCTCGTCCCGCTCGTTCAAGCGAATCGCTTCGTCAAAGCCGCGTTCCTTAGCATCATTGATCGCCAGGATATTTTCCAGGTAGTTACACGATTTGATCCCGGCTAGGAATGAGCGTGATGAGATCCTGCTGGTCGATATTGTTGCCTTGAGATCGTCTGGAACGGGCCGCTGATCCGCGGAGATGATCAAAAGACTTGTCTTGCTCTTCTCTTCAAATTGCCAGATCGAACTCGATGACTCATCAAAAAAAGTGATTCGCGCCCGGCCATTTGATACGGCGTTCTTTGAGATGATCTCATCAAGAGCCGTTCTCGTCGATCCTTCGGAAAATTCGGAAAGATCAATGCTCAGCTTGCCCGCGCTTTCTCTCAGCCGACGCCAGTGTTTTTCCCACAGGAACGGCTCGCCGTTTATAATAGCGACGGTTGTGAATAAACCCTTGCCATAAAGAGCGGCCGATGCGATCGCATGAATGGAAGTTGCGGGCGGCGAAATGACACCGGAGTTAAACCACACACTAGGGCTTTGAGGATCCATCAATTGTTTCGGGTGGCGGTGGCCCTTGTATTACGCGAAATATATCGCAGTTGGTTCGTACCATTTGAAGATCGGCCTCCAAGCTGCCTCGAGTCGTACTTATTGGAAAATCATCTATCAATTTCTCGATTTCCGTTTCCCGACAATTCTCGTCATAAATAAAAGTTTCACCTAAAAGCAGAAGGACCTCATCGATCCTTGAAAAATGGGGATACTTTGTCGTAATTTGGATGAAACGCGACTGCGCTCCCTTAAAACCCGGTTTGCCGTTTTTGAACTGATCGAAGTAGTATTTCGCGATCAAAAAATTATCTTCTGCCGGCATTTCATGGAGGGCGTCTAGTTCAGACCGAAGATGTTGATCGGACTCAGCGGACGGACAGGTAGCCATCATTTTCGAGATCAATCGTTCAGCACGGAACCTCGTATTTGAATCGAACGAGCTTCGGTGATACAACTTTTCCGCCTGATTGTATAAGTCTGGCGAGCAGTCGGATGACTGGAGCCGGTCGATCGGGGGAATTATCTCTTGGCCTTGTAGCACCATACATAAGCTCACTAGAAGAATGAGAGTTATTAATGCAGGCTTTGCCAGGAATCTCATACAAATGGTTCAGCGATCTTTAATTGATGTTCGCCTTTCTCTTCGATTTTTCCTTTTTTGTTGCGGCAGAAGCTCCCGACCAATTCACTGAACAATTCGCTTTTTTCCTCCTGCGGAACATGGCCGCAGTCGGGGATGACGACAAACCGCGAATTGAAGATCGAGCGGTGAAGCGAGTCGCCGTCGCGGAGCGGTACAACTTTATCTTCTTCGCCCCAAATGATCAGGGTCGGCTGGTTGATCAGATTAGCGTCGCGTTCAACGCGGTCGGCGTGCCAGTTTCGTGAGGTAGCGAGGACCGAATGATGCGCATCCGCAGCCGCAAGTGGACGCACGACATTATCGACGCGCTCCTGTGTGATCAGGTGATGGTTTGCGGGGGCCAGAGTGCCATGCATGCGGCTAAACGCAAACCGCTTGGAATCGAGAACAAAAGGTGTCAAAGCTTCGCCGACTCCGGGAAAAGCGGCAAGCCGCATCAGCGGGTGATTTTTCGGACCATCGTTGCAGACGGCATCGACAAGGACGAGTTTCTCGACCCGCTCGGGATAATCTAGCGCTATTGTCGCTGCTACCGCTCCACCATATGAGCTGCCAACAACCGTCGCGCGACCGATGCCGATCCGGTTCATGAACCGCGAGACCATTCGAGCCTGTGCTTCGATCGAGTATTCAAACCAATACGGTTTTTCCGAGTAGCCGAATCCGATCAGGTCTATCGCGATCACATTAAAACCGGCGGCCGCGAGAAGCGGCGCCGTAGTGTTCCAGACGTAGGTCGAAGCGGTGTATCCGTGAATAAGCAGGATGGTCGGATCCGCATCATCCCCGAATTGCTGAAAATGAACGCGAGCGCCGTCGACATTTGCGAAATGTGAATTTTCCGAATGTGCGACTTGATCCGCAACGTCATCCCATCTTACCGTTTTGGCCCGCGTAAGCATTTTTACTGCAACCGCGGCCCCGATTGCACCGCCAAACGCCAGGGCTAAATTTCTCTTTTTCATAACGTATCTCAGGCCATTTTATACCAAAACGATCTTTGGCCGTACGGAATTATCCGCTTCGTCGTAAAAACCGACCGCTATCAACTCTCCAGCCTCGTCCTGCATTCTTATCGGCTCGCCGGCGCGGAATTTTTGATCAGTGGTCCGCGTTGAAAGGCCGCCTTTCGTTTTGGTTGCGCGATCGGCGGTAAGCGTGATCACCGGTAGATGCTCGACAGCATCGGTCATCGGCAAAATTGCCGAGGCCGGATCTTCAAGATCCTGTAGCCTATCGAGAGCAACGCCTTTAGAAATGCCGAATTTCCCCGCCCTTGTTCGGCGCAATTCAGATAGATGAGCAGCCACGCCGATCTTTCGGCCGATGTCTTGGGCAAGCGTTCTGATATACGTACCGGCCGAACAAACGACGCGAATGCGAATTGTCGAAGAAGTCGGATCGGCGGCTAAAAGCTCGATCTCAGGAATAGTCACTCTCACCGATTTTCTTTCGATCTCGATGCCCTGCCGTGCTAGTTCATACAGCTTTTTCCCCTCCACCTTCTTCGCCGAATACATCGGCGGCGTCTGCTCGATTTCGCCCAGGAACTGAGCAAAAACCTCGTTCCAATTCGCGCTCACTAAAAGAGAATGCCGATCTTCATCCCGCATTCCGCACTCGGCGCTCTGCGCTCCGGTCGTATCTCCAGTGTCGGTTTCAAAGCCGAACTGAATGACTGCCTCGTATTCCTTTTCGTCCTTATCGAGAAACTGCGCGAGCCGTGTAGCACGGCCAACGAGGATCACCATTACGCCCGTTGCGAATGGATCGAGCGTTCCGGTATGGCCGACGCGCTTTGTCGTCAGCACGCGGCGAACGCGGGCCACGACGTCGTGTGAAGTGATCCCCGCCGGTTTGTCGATGATCAGAATGCCGTCCACTGGTTTGCATTATACATCCGCATGTCTCGCCACCTCTCGGCTTGCGGTTGTAGAATCGAGAGCAATGTGGAAGAAACGGCCGCGGGCCATCGATGAATGCGATCGCGTGGTAAAAGATCGGACCCGTTCGCGTGAGCGGACGATGAACCGCGCCGTCAAGCTTCTGGCCGCAAAGCCCCGCTCGATCGGCGAGCTGCGTGAGCGCCTCCTTGAGAAATTATGGACCGATGCCGAGATCGTCGATTCGGTTATAGAGAAGCTCCGGGAATACAAATATCTTGACGACGAACGCTTCGCCGCCGATCTCGCTATGTCCAAACTACGGCAGCGGCCGCAGGGTAAACGCCGTCTTCAGCAAAGCCTTTCGCAAAAAAAGCTCGATAAGGAGGTCGTCGAAACGGCCATTCAAACGGCCTTCGAAAAAATGCCCGAAGCAGAATTGATCGATTCCGCGATCGCAAAGCGCATCCGCCTGAGAGGCAAACCGACAACACGCGAGGATACAAAAAAATTCTACGATCATCTTCTAAGGCAGGGTTTCTCTTTTGACCTCATCAGGGAAAAGGTGTCCGCGATCGCCAAACAAAGCTTTGACGAAAGCTCGCCTGAGTACTAAACGCTCCCCACAGATCTTGATCTCCAAAAACTTCTGAATCCGAATTTCTTCCGGGGTCGAAATCTCTCACATAAGGGAACTTGATCCTTTTATAAATCAAACTTTGAGGGAGAAATTATGAAGAAATTAACTTTTGCTATGTTCGCGTTCATTTTGTCTATAGGTTTTGCGGCAAGCCAGGCGTCGGCGCAGATGATGGACGGTAACCCGATGGTCGGCGGGGCCGCTATGTATAAGACCAAGAATATCGTTGAGAATGCTGTCAACTCAAAGGATCACACGACGCTCGTCGCTGCGGTCAAGGCTGCGGGTTTGGTAGATACTCTGCAGAGTGCGGGCCCGTTCACGGTGTTTGCTCCGATCAACAGTGCATTTGACGCGCTGCCCGCCGGAACCGTCGACACACTGCTGAAGCCTGAAAACAAGGCGATGCTGACCAAGGTACTTACCTACCACGTCATCTCCGGCAACTACACCTCGAAGGACATCGCCAAGGCGATCAAGAAGGGTAATGGCAAGGCTGAATTCACGACCGTTGCGGGCGGTAAGCTGTGGGCGATGATGGATGGCAGCACGCTCGTTTTGACCGATGAGAAGGGCGGCCGATCACGCGTAACGATCGCCGATGTTCGTCAGTCGAATGGTGTTATCCACGTTGTGGACGCTGTTCTGCTTCCTAACTAACTTCGCTCTTTTGGAATAAACATAGGGTTAGCCGACATATAGATTTCCGGCTGACCCTACTTTTTTGATAAGTTAGAAATACCCTTTTATCCCGGCGACGCGTCTAAATGAACACATGCGCCGGTTCGATAGCGGAGAGAATAATGAAATACGGAATTATATCTATTGCAATTTTGGTCGTGGCCTTGGCAGGTGGTGCCGCCCTCATCGGGTGTGCAAAAGCGACGGCCCTGGATCGGACGGCGAAAACCAATACTCAGGACGGAAAAGCTACTACCGCTCCCGAACGGGCAGCTCTCGATAGCCTTCCTACTTTTGAAGACAAGGAATTTGACGGCACGGGCCTCATCGAAAAGACCGACGACCAGTGGAAACAGATACTGACGCCGGCCCAATACTACATACTTCGCAAGGAAGGCACAGAACAGCCTTACACGGGCGAATATGCCGACAATCATCAGCATGGTGTCTATTACTGTGCGGCGTGCGGATTGGCCCTTTTTAAGTCGGAGACCAAATTCGAATCCGGAACGGGCTGGCCGAGCTTTTACAAGACGATCTTCCCGAAAAATGTGATCGAGGAGCGTGACGCGAGCATACCTGGCGATGTCCGTACCAAGATCACGTGTGCCCGCTGCCACGGACACATCGGCCACGTGTTTGACGATGGCCCGAAGCCGACCGGGTTGCGATACTGCATGAATTCGGCTGCTTTGAAGTTTGTGAAGAAATAAAGCGCTCAATATCGAAGACTTAGATGGAGACCGCCGGTTCGAGGCGGTCTTTTTTTATCTGTTCAGGTGTTCGAGCGTTCGAGTGTTCAAAACCATTCGAGGCGTTCGGGGTGTTCACGCGTGTTCACGCCGTTCATCCGCGTTCGCACTTGTTCATTAGCCTCTCGACCTCGGATGAATCGCATGCCCTCAAAATCGCTGATATGGTAAAGTTTTCCTTATGACCGGTAACGAGATCAGACGCAGGTTTTTGGACTATTTCGAAAAAAACGGGCACAAGCTTGTGCATTCATCGCCGCTGCTGCCGGCGAACGACCCGACGCTTTTGTTCACGAATGCTGGGATGAACCAGTTCAAGGACGTGTTTTTGGGCGACGAAAAGCGCGATTATTCGCGTGCCGCGAGCTCGCAGAAATGCATTCGGGCGGGTGGCAAGCACAATGATCTCGATGAGGTCGGCAAAACTGCCCGGCATCACACGTTTTTTGAAATGCTCGGCAATTTCTCGTTTGGCGACTACTTTAAGAAGGACGCCATCAAATTTGCGTGGGATCTGCTGGTTAACGAGTTCAAGGTGGATGTTGACCGACTTTGGTTCTCGGTTTTTGACGGAGACGCCGAAGTTGGGCCCGACGACGAAGCCCGCAAATACTGGGAAGAGGTCGGAGCTAAACCTGAACGGATATTGGGTTTTGGAAGCAAAGACAACTTCTGGCAGATGGGCGATACCGGACCGTGCGGGCCGTGTTCAGAGATACATTATTATATGGGCGACGACCCGAAGGACCCGGAAAAGAACCACCCAAAATGGGTCAACGGCGAGGGCGACACGACCATGGAGATCTGGAACCTCGTATTTATGCAGTACAACCGGACGCAGGAATCCCCCGGTGCTTTTAAGCTGACGCCGCTGCCTGCTCCGTCGGTAGATACCGGAATGGGCCTCGAACGCATCACGGCGGTTTTGCAAAACGTAAAGACAAATTACGAAACTGACCTGATCAAACCGATCGTCGAATTTACCGCAGGCTTGGCTCAACCTAGGTAGAAATTTAATTGACGGTCACCATGATAACTGTTGAAAAGGTTAAGGTTTTCGCTAGTTGGGACGGTGACATAGACATGTTCACACGCGCGGGAAGGAAATGGGAAAAGGACCTCGTTAGCGACGATGACTGGGCTTTGATCGAAAGAATCTTGCAAGACCAGATCGTAATAAAGCGAAATCTCGTATCACCAGAAAGAGTGGTCAAAGCTGTAGAGCGTTTTAAACAGGTCTGCGAAAATGACGAAGTTGTCGAGATGATTGGAAAACTTGCCGAGAAATTCATGAAGCCGAAAAAGCGTTCGTTCCTTCTATGACGGGTCGCATACGCGTTCTACTCGCCGAAAACCAGCCTCTTACTCGCATCGGTATCCGCGAGACGCTTTCGGACGAGGGCGACATTGAGATAGCGGGTGAGACCGACAAAGCCTCGGTTGCTTTTCAGCTTTTCCGGGACCTTGATCCGGATGTGACAATACTGGGCTTAAGGCTTCCGGACGGGTGCACGATCGATGGCTTAGATAACTATTTTGTGCGGGACTCGAAGGCACGGATCATTGTTTTTGCAGAACATGCCGGCGATGCCGAGATCTCCAAAGCTCTGAAAAAAGGAGCGCTTGGATACATTTGCAAGGATGTTGAGCCGATCGACCTCGTTAATGCGATCCGCACGGTTAACGAAGGTAAAAAATACATTCCCGCCGAGATCGCGGGAATCTTGAGCGAAAGCCACGGACGGGAAGAATTAACACCCGCCGAGTCTAATGTATTGAGAATGATAGTCGGCGGGATGTCGAACAAAGAGATCGGGTTCGCACTCGATATTTCCGAAAACACCGTGAAAACCCACGCAAAGAACATATTTGAAAAGCTGGGCGTTTCGGACCGTACATCGGCCGCGACGCTCGCCATAAAACGAGGACTGGTAAGAGTAGATCTATGATATTTACAGAGGAAATTCAAAATTACGCCGAAAAGCACACATCCGACGAAAGCAAGGTCTTGCGGGAGCTACGCGAAGAGTGTTACGAGGATTATGAAGACAAAAGCATGCTCTCGGGTTTTGTCCAGGGACGCATACTTTCGATGTTTTCGAAGATGATCAAGCCAAACGTGGTGCTCGAAATAGGTACTTATCTAGGTTATTCGGCACTTTGCTTTGCGGAGGGGCTGGCGGATGGGGGAAAAGTAATTACGCTGGACATACAAGAAGATACGAATAAGGTTGCGCGAGAGTTTGTAGCCAAGACCGAATACAAGGAAAGAATCGAATTTCACCTCGGTTTTGCGACGGAGATCATCCCTAAGCTTCCTGAAACATTCGACCTCGTCTTTATCGACGCCGATAAACCCAATTATTCCAACTATTATAACCTTGTCTTCGATAAAGTCCGTCCCGGCGGCTTCATCATTGCCGACAACGTCCTCTGGAGCGGAAAAGTACTCCTCGACGAAAAAGATGAGAACACAAAGGCGCTACACGAATTCAACCAAATGGTCCTGGCGGACGGCCGAGTGTCGAATGTGCTGCTGCCGATCCGAGATGGATTGATGGTCGTGAGTAAGAATCGTGCTTAGCGGAATCTGGACGATAGTCGTTTTTGTAGGCGGGGCAATATTCTGTTGGATATGCTGGCTCGCAATTCGGTTCGCATATGATATGCGCCCCCGACGTGGTCGAGAAGCAGGATTTGAATACATTTATGTGCTCGACAACGGGAAAGCCCGCGAACTGGACGACGAAGAAAAAGATTATCTAAATACGGAATTTCATGGAGCCGACGGAGGCCGGCCATACATTAAGTATAGATACGAGTCATTGACTCCTGACGGGAAAATAAAAGGATACCTGCGACGGCGCCAATTGCCGAAAAGAATTCAAATATATCCATCAGACTTTCGTTCATGAATTCACCCGAAAGTATTAGAAAACCTCCACCGCAATTGATGATTACAAGCTGAGGATAAGTCGTTAGACTTCTTGTATTGACTTTGCGCTCTTCGCGAATTTGTAGGGAATGAATTTTCCCGCAAAGACGCGAAGACGCAAAGAAGAACAAGAGGAGATAACAAATGATCAAGGTTAGAAAGGCGAACAAGAGGGGTTCGGCGAATTACGGGTGGCTCGATACGCATTATACGTTCTCATTTTCGGATTATTACGATCCGCAGTTTATGGGTTTTCGGGACCTGCGTGTGATCAACGAAGATTTTATCGAGGCGGACCAAGGGTTTCCGAAGCACGGGCATCGCGACATGGAGATCATTACTTATATGATCGACGGCGAACTGTCGCACAAGGATTCGATGGGAAACGGCGAGACAGTGCGGCCGAACGAAGTCCAGCGAATGACCGCCGGAACAGGCGTGCTGCATAGTGAATACAGCAGCCCAACGGACAAGACACATCTGCTGCAGATCTGGATCTTGCCGGAAAAGAACGGCCTAACACCGGGTTACGAGCAGAAGGTTTTCCCGCCCGGAGAAAAGCAGGGAAAGCTGCGACTGGTGGCCTCACGCGGCGGCGATGACGGTTCGATCCATATCAATCAGGATGTGCGGCTTTTCGCATCGATCTTGCAGGACGAGGAAAAGGTAAAGTACGAGTTGGCTGTCGGACGCCACGCGTGGGTCCAGATCATCAGAGGATCGGTTGATGTGAACGGCGAAGAACTAAAAAAAGGCGATGGTGCGGCGATCAGCGAAGAGAAAGCTCTGACGATAAGATCGCTTGAAGACGGAACCGAGTTTCTGTTGTTCGATCTGAATTGAT
>JBDTZW010000387.1:0-3178 GCA_040004905.1 Acidobacteriota bacterium | reverse complement strand
TTACCAAATTGCCGTTGTAACGTGTGCCGTTCGCCGACCCGAGGTCCTGCAGCCAGAAGGCGTCGCCTTCCTGATGAACTTCCGCATGCAGACGCGACGCAAATGCGTCCGGGATACAGATATCGCTTCGCGCGGAACGGCCGATTGTCGTACGAAGCCGCGATAGCGGGAACGTTTCGGCCGGGTTATTTCCATTCCTGACAATTAAATGCGGCATAGAAAATAAAAGATGCTAACGGGCTTTCCTTCGCGCGTAAACGACAACAGTCCCCGCGATCAGGTCATGCAGGGCTCGTCCATTTTTGCCGGCTGCCGCCAGAAAAAAACCGAGGCCAAGTGTCAACCCAGTGATCGCATAACCGACCAGATTCCGAAGGAGAACCGTACCGAACGAGATCGCGCGGCCGTCCATCTTGACGATCCGCAAGCCTGTGAGCATTTTTCCTATGCTCTGTCCGTTAACCGACGGCAGAATAAAAAAGTTAGTGAGACAGATAAGCGCACCCAGCAGCCATCCCGTACTATTCGATACGACGCCGGTCCGGCTCATCGTCGCCCCGCCGAACGAGACGCCGAGCACCAGCGTCAGAACCGGCACCGAGATCAAAACGATGTAATCGATGCAGAGGGCTGCGCATCGAAGCGCGAACGGCGCTTTTAGCGCCCTTGGCTCGAACGCCGCAATTACCTCTCTACCTCCCGTCCTTGGCGAAGAACGAGTCCGTTCAGCGGTTAAAGTCATATGACGAGCAAGTAAGAATTATCCGACCACGAAGTGCAATGTCGTATCACCAAGCTTGATCTTATCTCCGTTCGACAAGGTATAAGGCTGGTGCGGCAAGAGACGCAGGGACTCGGTCCCGGAAGGGAGAACAAGAGTGCCATTTGACGAGGCCAGATCTTCGACCAAGTAGCTGCTGCCCTCGCGCCAGATCTTGGCATGCCGGCGCGAGATCTTGGTTTGCGGGTCGTATTTCGACAGGTCAACCTCCGGGAAGATATTCGACATCGGGTCTCGCCGACCAAGCAGATTTTCGGCTTTTTCCAGCTGGAATATAGGCGAATCGAGATCGCTCGTCCCAATGACGAAGAGTTTCGCCGTCATCGGAGCCGGCGTATAGATCTCGGAATGAACACCATGCTGGGCAAGCGGCTGCTTAGCACCGCAAAAAGCACAGAACAGGTCGGTTGCGACGATATTTTGGCCGCAGAAACCACAAAATACGCTTTGATTAGCCAGGCTCACCGATGCAGGGATCTCTTTGATACCGTATGTGACGCTTCCCTTGCGTAATCCTTCGACATGGTCTTCGAGAAAACGGCGAACCTCGGCGGCTGAACCGAAGCGTGAGGTGGCGCTATATTCGACTGCTTTCATCAGAAAGCGTTCCATCTGATCGGACAATTGCGGGTTGATCTGACGCGGCCGCGGATTTTTCTGAAAATCGAAGATCAGCAAAGGATTACTTTGCGGATCGGCTCCAGTAAGAAGGTGGAACATCGTCGAGCCGAGACTGTAAATGTCGGATCGCGGCTCAACATTCCCACTGAACAATTCCGGCGGCGCATAGCCCATCGTTCCGACCGCCGTAACCCCTTTTTCCTCGCGTTGGCCGATCGAACGGGCGATGCCAAAATCGATGAGCATCACGCGGCCCGAGTTGCCGTCGATCATAATGTTGGAAGGCTTAAGGTCACGGTAAACGATCGTCGTCGGCTGGTTGTGAAGGTAATCAAGAACGTCTGCGATCTGAATTCCCCATTCCGAAACAGTGATCTCGTCGAGTTTACCCTCAGGTGCAGAGCGCAATCGTGCTGCGAGATCGCCGCCCGAGATGTATTTCATTACCAGGTAAAACCGGCTTTCCTTTTCGTCGAAGAAATAATCATAGATGGTCGGAATACACGGATGATCAAGCGTCGAAAGTATCATCGACTCCCGCTTGAAGTCCTGAACGGCTTTTTCCTGCTGTTCCTCTTCAATATGGGACTGGACCATTTCCTTGACGGCGCGAAGGACGCCGCCCAGATTGTTGTCGCTGCAGAGGTAAACAGCACCCATGCCGCCGCCTCCGATCTTTCGGACGATCTCGTATCTAGAATTGAGGACAGTTCCCTCTTCGAGCGGTTTCAGCTTGCTCGACCTTCGACCATCGGTATCTACGAGGCCAGTGCTCGAAGACTTTTCCGGCCGTTGCGGCTCTGACGCTTGTTCCGTCCCGGACGTGGGTCCAGTCGAGGCAACGTTCGGTTCGCCTCCAACGCTTTGGACGTTACTCGACGATTGAAGCGACTTACCGATGTCAGGCCCCGGCGTTTCCATTATTCGTACGGAGTCGAATTTCGACGGTGTCGAGTACTGATCGGCTGGAACAGGAATATCGGCCGGCATGGAAATACTTTGTTCCGCGGGAGGCTCTTCGCTCCGGAGAGATTCCAGGCTGGGAGCATCGGTTTCAACAGGCTTTTGATCGGATACCGACATTCCCTGGAGACCCTCAAACGGGTCGGGTTCGCTGCGGGTCGCAATAGTTTCGGCCTCGTGCGGCTCGATCGGGTCGAGGAGAACTTCCGACGATTCCGTGGCAGCATCCTCAACCGGTCCAATGTCAACAATGGCTGATGAATCAGATGCGACGTCCGTCGGCGGCGCAGGTACTAAAGTAGGCTGGTCGGAACCCGAAAATGTTCGAGGTTTCTCGATATCCTTGAACAGCTGACCGGCCGTATTTTCGAGAGCGGTCAATGCCTTAGGAACGGGAACCTCGTAAATGTCCGAACTTGCGTTCTCAGACGTTTCTTTGGTTAAAGCCGGATTCCCCTCAGCCCTGTTCACGGTCTCTTCGTGTTCAGCAGCCGATTGAGGAACCTCTATGACTTCCAAAGTCACCTCATCGTTAACGGTAGAATCGCCTAGGTCAGCCGAAGCGCCGGCAGCGTTGGCCTCCGGCTGCGAATGGGCATCTTCGTGAACATTATCTATATGGGGTGCCGAATTCGGAACGGCAATATCCGCGGTCTTGGTATCGGCCGCCTGAATTATGAGCGTCTTATCGAACGAGGGGTCAGAGCCGACCTCTTCTTCGAGCTCGATCGGGGTTAACGAGATCCCGCAATACGGGCAAAATACATCTGTTTCGGCGACATCAGAGCCGCATTCGTGACAAGGAATCATGCT
>JBDTZW010000322.1:0-3187 GCA_040004905.1 Acidobacteriota bacterium | reverse complement strand
GCACGATCCTTCGCGTCGCTGAAAAGAACACTCTCGCCAACGAATTTGAAAAAGATCAGAAGATCAAGGACTCGCAGCTCGGCACCTCGCCGCTGTTGACGGAGTTCATCCGCCTCAACTATGCACGTGCAAGCGGATCGATTGCGACAGGGTCGACCACGACCGGGACGACGACCAGTCCCTTCGGCGGTTCTTCGGATTCGAGCGCGGGCGGGGGAGCAAGCTCTGGCGGCTCCGACCCGGGTATTCTAGGGATCATCAAACGCAGGCTATCGCGTCGCGGTGCTGTCGAAGTTGACGGCCGCAGCAACACCCTCATCATCACCGATGTCCGCGAGAATATAGATGCAATACGGCAGCTCGTAGCATTGCTTGACCAGCCGGAACCGCAGGTTGAGATCGAGGCACGCATCGTCGTCGCATCGAGGAGCTTCAGCCGCGACATCGGCGTTCAGCTTGCAGGTTTCGTCGCCGGCCCCAGAGGCAGTGGCGGCGCGGGTGGTACACTCCCGAACAATAGTTCGACGCTGCCCTTGTCGACCAACATTCCGAACCCGGGCATCAATAACGACCTATTCTCCAACATTCCTAACACCGTTATCGGTCTGACTACAGGTATCTTCGGAACGGCTCAGATCAACCTGCTGATCAGCGCCGGTGAGAAGAAGGGCCAGGCTAAGGTGATCGCAACACCCCGAGTCACAACCCTTAACAATCGTCCGGCCGAGATCAAGAGCGGAACCAAGATCCCGATCACCACCATCCAGCCGGGGGGAAGTGGCACAACGCCGATCGCGACGACCACCTATGTGGACGTTCCGCTTCGGCTCGCTATCACTCCGCAGATCACTGATGTTGGAACGGTTATTCTCAGCGTGGTAGCTGAAAACAGTTCTACCGCCCAGATCGTTGCGGGTGCAGCACCGGCTATCAATACCCAGAGCATGACGACACAGGTCACCGTTCCAGATGGCGGAACGACCGTTGTTGGCGGTGTGCTTTTCGATGACGAACGTGAAGATCAGAACCGGACCCCCGGCATCTCGAAAGTGCCGATCCTTGGAAACCTTTTCAAGCGTAAAGCGGTTCAGCGTAATACGAACGAGATACTGTTCTTCATTACGCCGAGGATCACCAAGCCAGATCTATCGGGAGCGGCAGGAAGTTCGGGTGTAAAGACCTCTGGTACGATCATCCAGCCTGTGCCGCTCGGCAATCCGCCTTCAAACTCGGATCCGAACCAGGTAGCACCGACGCCAACTCCGCTTCCGGCAATTGTGCCAAACGTCCAGGCTCCGGCAGGAATGCCGACCAAGCCGTAGTTGTTTGAAGAAAGACCGGTCGTAGGACCGGTCAGCTAAAAAGGTTTTCTTTCGAGAAGCCTGAAATCTGGAATAGAATGTTTCTTCCGATCTGCCCGCCAGGGTTCATCTCTGGCGGGCATTCTTTATTGAGATCGATCACTGCGGGAGGTAAGCGGACGGAACGGGAAGGTCGCCGTTCAATCCCCACGAGACAATGTTGACCATGTTATCGGAGGTCCGGAGGACATACCATACGCCGTTGCGGTAGACGGCCGCATCGGTTTTGCCGTCGCCGTCGTAGTCAGCGGGAACCGGGACATCCGTCTGGGATCCCCAACCTGTTATCCCGACGCCGTTATCACGACTCAGTAGACTGTACCAAACCCCAGTGCTGGGGCGGTATACGGCGAGATCGGTCTTGCCGTCGGAATCAAAGTCACCAGGTACCGGCATATCACCTGAAAGGCCCCAGTTTGCAATGTAAGAGGTACTGGTCGCGCTTTTCCAAATGAACCAATTGCCGTTTGAGGGCCGATAGACGGCAAAGTCGGCCTTTCCATCGCCGTCGTAATCCGCTTGGACCGGTTTGTCGGACGGGGATCCCCAGGTAAATGTCTGAACGGCTCCGTCCGAGCTACGGAGAACGTACCATGTGGCGGTCGCTGCATGCCATACCGCAAAATCAGTCTTTAGATCGCCGTCGTAATCTCCAGGAACTGGGATATCTCCGGTCGATCCGAATTGGGCGATGCCTACGCCGCCCGAGCTTTTCAAAATATACCAGGTACCATTCGACGGCCGCCAAACCGCAAAATCCGTCTTGCCGTCGCCGTCGTAATCGCCGGGTACGATCTTGTCGCCGGCCAGTCCCCAGCCCGTAACCTGAACGCCGGAATCGGTGCTGTTCAGCATGTACCAGACACCGGTCGAGGGCCGATATACCGCGACATCACTCTTGCCGTCATTGTCGAAATTCGAGAGAGCGCTTCCCGACAATGTGGCGGTTGAGGTCGCGTAGATGTAATCGTCATTTGTAGTTCCATCGCTGTTGGCAGCGTTTGATGCAGTGTAGAAGCCTACTTTGCCTACCCGGCGTGCAGGTGCGGTCCAAGTAAAGGTCCAGGATTTTGTCCCGATCTGTGTAGGAATGACCCCATCGACAGTGTGCTCGATGTAGTCGCGAGAGTGGCCGCCGACATTTCCGCCGATCACCTGCATTGTGGGAGGGTTGCCCGGAGGTACCGTGAAGGTGCCCGCCTGCTGCCCGGTAGCATCTATAGCCGTGGTCTGCGATCCAAAAATAATGGCTGCGGGGTCGCTGATCGTCACCGTAACCGGTATTTGCTGCCCCGGTTTGTAATTGGCAGGGATCCCGGTGATCGTCAGGCTTCCGGCACCGCTGTTTAACGGAAAGGTGGTATGGCATTCAGTGCAGGTCGTCTCGCCAGGAGCTCCCGTGTGCGACGATGACGGGCCCGATGCCGATGCCTCGACCAGCGATCCTTTATGAGAAACACTGGAAATACCGAACAATGCCACACATATCGCGGCCGCGACAACGCCAAGTTTGGCGAACAAAAATCCCGAAGTGCCCTTGTTCATGCTTTTAGATCTCCTGCCGAAACGGCAATTTGTTTGAATTTTGACGAAAGTCCGATGATGAAAGTCGAAGAATTGTTATTAGTTCAAAAATAGGCGTGTACTGGGTTATTGTCAACAAGTTTGGCAAAGGTTTTTCATGAAAAAAAGGCCGGCCGATCTCTCGGCCAGCCTTTTCCAATAAACTAAGATGCCGGGGCCGCAAGGTATTTGCGGCCTTCGGGCGTTCAGTTAAGGGATATACCTCGCAGGAATGGGGGTATCTCCGGGGTTGCCCCAGGCGG
>JBDTZW010000395.1:0-3193 GCA_040004905.1 Acidobacteriota bacterium | reverse complement strand
GGCGAAATGTAAGTAAAATCGGTACGAAATCCTTTTTCCGGCTCGTTCCAAAACGCGGAATTGCGAGTCTTGAATAGCACGCGCTCAACGCCCTCGAGACCAGATAAATGCTCCGGCAAAACCGCGTCAGCATCTTCGTCGATCGCGATGACGCGGCATTTGCCCATCAGTTTGTCGAGCTCGAGCTGATCGACGCGCCGCCGGCCCTCGATGAAGTGATTCGGAGCGTCGACGTGCGTTCCGGTGTGCACGCCGAAACGCATCTTTGAAACATTTGCGTGAGCTCCGCGCGCGATCTCGGTGACGGCTTCAACATGCGCGTTGGGGTCGCCTTTATATATCGGAACGTGATCGCTGATAGGAACCGTAATATCGTAGATCTTCACCTATTTTAGCTCCTCGAAACTTCCAAAAACGGCTTTCAGCTTTAAAGGCAGAGCGTTTCCGACTTTACGATAAGGCTTGCCGTCATCGGGAGATGACCATTTTTCGCGAAAGAACAGCGGCTTGGCTCCCGGTTTTGCCGTCATCTTGTACTCGACATCTGTCGTTTCAGTAAAGCTCTGGGCCTGAAACCATCCGAGGCCTTTCAGCATGCGTCCCGAAAATTCCATTATGTCGGCACCGATGCCGCCCTGGCCCTGATGCATTCCGCCGGAATAAAACAGAGCTATCTCGTCTACACCGTTCTGGTTTATGTCGGGCAGCGTTTTAGCGTCCGCGGTCCAGCCGCTTTCGGCCGAAATGTAGTTACCCGTAACTTTTCCACCCTCAAATATCGCGATGCCTGCACTGCCGAAGCCGTTTCCGGTCTGGCAAAATTGATAGAACACCAGCGTTTGGGTGGTTCCTGCTCTAGTGAAGGCACCGTGAATGATCCCCGAAACATCGACTGATTCACTACAGGCATCGCTGGCAAGCTTTTTCCGCACCTTCGGCAAAACGCTTTTGTCCATCAGCTTTTGCTCACTAGCGGACAAGATCGCCGTGACTGTCTTTTCATTTGGCCGATTTATAACGACTGTCCGCTGCGCGGCAGCCGAAAGCGAACACACAAGGATCAAAAAGACCGCGGCGAGCATGTGTGTTTTCATAATCGAAGAGAATAATCGAAAAGCATTTTCGAAACAACGGTTGCGTGAGCGGGCGTCTGAATGTAGGCTAATTATATGGAGATCCTTCAAGACGAACACGGGCGGAACGGTGCCTTTTATATCGAGGAAGACGGCGAGTGGATCGCCGAACTGACATACGTCAAATCCCAGGACGGCAAAACCATCACTATCGATCACACGCAGGTCGACGAAAAGCTTCGCGGGCAAGGCGTCGGAGAAGAGCTTGTCGCCCGAGCGGTCAACTTTTCCCGTGAAAAGGGCTTTAAGATCATACCCCTGTGCCCATACGCGCGAAAGATCATGGAACGCACCTCGGAATACCAGGATGTTCGCGCTTGAACGTTTTCCACTTTTCCTGGCGAACACTCGAGAAATCCCCGACATAGGATGATTGTCCCTCGGATATCGGCTTCGAGCTACTCGAACACCGCGCCTCTGATCTGGTCGTTCCTCTACGGACAGAATCATGGCAAGGTCGAGATCATCCTCGACACCGCGCCCGCCCGCTCAGCCGAACTTCTTTCGCAGGATCGCGTCGATGCGGCCCTCGTGCCGGTTATTGCCTATCAATCCATCGACGATGTTCGCTTGATCCCGGATGTCTGCGTCGGCGCCCGAAAGCGTGTTCGCAGCGTTTGCCTGGTTACCAAAGGCCAGGATCTAGCGGCGGTTAAAACCGTTTCGCTCGACGTGTCCTCCCGGACATCGTCTGTTCTGACAAAGACGATCTTTCGCGAGTTTATCGGTGTCGAACCGGAATGGCGCGATGCAAAACCGGATGTCGAACCGATGCTTGAAGTTTCGGACTGTGCCCTGATCATCGGCGATCCCGCACTTTCCATCAACGAGAGCCATTTCAGAAAATTTGATCTTGTTGAGACGTGGCGTAAATACACTGGCCTGGGCTTTGTATTCGCAATGTGGATGACACGTAGGGCCGTTTGTCCGATCGATCTTGCGGCCGCACGGGACGAGGGATTGGTCCACGTTGAGGACATCGCAGCCAACTACGCCGGAGAAATTCCGCTTAGCCGCGACGAGCTTGTGCATTATCTTTCGGAGAATATTTCCTATTCGATCGACGAAGAGATGCGAAGCGGGATGGAGCTTTATTTCAAATTAGCGCAAAAAAACGGCCTGCTCACCGAGAACAAGCCGCTCGTTTACCTTGAAAACACCTGACTCTTACGATTCAGCCAACACCGAATAGACCTCTTTACGGGCCTTGTTCAATATCTCGCCGATTCGCTTGGTCGTTTCTTCATCCGTCCCCCGGGAACCGTCGATCACCGCGACCGCGAGTTTACGCAGCGATTGCCTGATCTCAGTCGCTTGCGCCATGCCCGGAGCTTCGTCAACCTTGGTTTCGCCGCGCTCCTCGAGCAGCTTTAGGCCGGCTTCGCTGATCGTATAGATCTTTTTGCCGTCAACCTGTTCGCTTGTGACAAAGCCACCTTCCTCGAGCATCTGCAGCGTCGGATAAACCGAGCCGGGACTCGGGCAATAGCCTTTAAATTGCCCCTCAAGGCCGTTGATTATCTCATAGCCGTGCCGCGGACCCTCCTTTAAGACCTCAAGTAATAAAAACTTTACGTCTCCTCGCCGGACACGTGCCCGCGGAAACTCAAATCCCTGTCCCATTCCCCAACGACCAAATCCCGGCCCAAAACCAAATCTTCCTCTCATAATCCGTAATACTCCTAAATTCAAAATTTCTAGCGGTGTGTTAGTTCGCTCCCGACTGTCGTTAATCTATCACGATATATCGTTATAAGTCAAGATACAATCGGAAGCCGGGTTTACATCAATTTATTATTAACTAACTTTTAGGATTGGAAGACGCGAGAGAATGGAGTGCACGGACGTGCGGTAAGGTGGGCGAACGCGGATCAAAACGAACCGAACTGAGACACCATCAACCCGATCGCCGTTATTATGAAAATCAACAGCCAGAC
The DNA here is from genome assembly GCA_040004905.1 of Acidobacteriota bacterium. Taxonomy (GTDB): domain Bacteria; phylum Acidobacteriota; class Blastocatellia; order Pyrinomonadales; family Pyrinomonadaceae; genus OLB17. The sequence continues at coordinate 123 of JBDTZW010000395.1, read as the reverse complement.
GTCGTTTCCGTTAAATTGCATTTCCTTTTCCGTCATAAAGCCTTACCCTCCATCACTTTGACCGAAAAAACGTTTCGAATCATTTCACGCTATTGCGATTAGCAAGTCCGCTATTAAAGCTCT
>JBDTZW010000316.1:0-10769 GCA_040004905.1 Acidobacteriota bacterium | reverse complement strand
GGTTTGTCACCGGGTTGGCCCCAACCGACGATCTGAACGCTGGTCGTCGAGTTCAACATGTACCACACGCCGGTCGAAGGCCGATAGACAGCGATATCCGTCTTGCCGTCGCCATCGTAGTCTGCCGGAACAGGAACGTCGCCCGGGTTGCCCCAACCCGAGATCGAGACGCCTCCGTCGGAAGTTCGAAGAGCGTACCAGACACCTGTCGATGGCCGATAGACCGCGATATCCGTCTTTCCATCACCATCGAAATCGGCCGCCTCAGCGACATCACCCGGATTGCCCCAGCTTGCGATCATGACGGACGAATCGGAACTCCGAAGCACGAACCACTGCCCGGACGAGGGTCGATAGACCGCAAGGTCGGTCTTCCCATCACCATCAAAATCCCCCGGCGTCGTCACATCACCAGTGTTCCCCCAGGTATTCGTAAACGTCCCTCCATCACTCGACCTGATCGCAAACCAACTCCCATCAGATGGCCTCTGCACCGACACATCAGTCCGCCCATCCCCATCAAAATCCGCCCGCGAGTGACGCGTAGCGACATTCGAAATCCCACTCCAAAAGCCGCTCTGCAGATTGAACGAACCGCCACTGGAAACCACGCCGGCCACAGGCTGACCGATCGTTCCGTTAACTGTGAAGGTTCCGCCTGTCGCGGTTCCGCCGCCGCCCGCGATCACCGATTTAGCGATCGTGAACTGGCCTCCCGTTTGAGCGATACTGCAAACCGCCGCAAAAACGACGAGAGGGATTACCGACAGATGCTGACGAATGGTTCTCATGCTTACCTCCGCGTGGTGCAAACCAGAAATTGTGAACCTAGATGGCGACCATTAAGGACACGTTACCGAAATTGTTGACAGGGCACCGGCATTGTTTACGGTGATAAACCAGCATAGCCCGTTTGGCGACGTTATTATCAGGCTGTTCGGGTTCTGAATGTATACGCTTCCGTTGACCTGGAGCTTTGTGTTTGGGTTGTTGGTGCCGATACCGGTGTTGCCGTTCTCTTTGACGGTAACTCGCCCTCCAGCGCTTCCCGGAGCGTCGATCTGAAATGATCCGAGGCCGCCAAACGAAGCTACGGTTCCACCCGCAGTATTGGTCTGGACGCGCATGCCGGTATTCTGCGTATCGACGAGGTGAAACCTGAACGCGGGCGCCGTGGTCCCGATACCTACGCTCGTATCGACAAGAGCTCCGTTTACACCATTGATCGCGCCTAGCACGAGGGAATTGCTTTGAGAAACCTGGGCATTGGCGCCGACGGCGGTGCTGTTAGATAAATTGTTCACCGAGACATTCGAAGATGCCCCGACGAGAGTATTATTGTTCCCGACGGTATTCGTGATCCCGGAATTCGACCCGATAAAGGAATTATTGTTTCCAACAGCACCGCCAGAGTTTCCGGCGTTGTTCGAACCGGCGTTTGAGCCGAAGAATGCATTGAAATTTCCCCATCCGTTCAATTTGCCGGACGAGAAGCCAAAGAACGCATTGTTGCTTCCTACGCTGCTGCTCGCGCCTGAATCGTAACCGAAGTACGAATTATTGTTTGCCGCGATCACGTCGCGTCCTGAATTAAATCCAAAAAATGAATTGGCTCCATTGCCGTTCTGCTCGTTGAGAGAGCCGGCGTTCAGGCCGACCATCGTATCGCCGCGACCGATCACATCGGTCCTTAACACTCGTTGGCCGTTTGCAAAGTAGGAATCGGCGGCGTTCACGAAATTGGCCGACAGGGTATTACCTGCCGTACCGCTCCCGCTGATGTTGAAATTAGAAGCAGGCTGGAACACCGTTGAGTTTTGAATGAAACTGGCCGAACCGCTTGTGGCGGTCAGGTATTGATTTGCGGCAACTCCGCCGAGATTCAGCGCGTTCGTGGCAGTCGAAACCGTTCCCGCGATGGTACCGGAAACACTTAGCGATCCGGGTACCTGAACTGCATCGGTTGCTCGCCCGACGACGACCGTGTTGCTTGCGGAGACCGTCGCACCCGCACCTATCGCTGTCGCAAACGAGAGATTCGCGGAACTGACGTTAGAACCCGTGCCGAAAAGCGAATTGTTGCTGCCCGTCGTGTTTGTGCTGCCGGAGCTAAGGCCAAAAAACGCGTTCGACCCGCCGGTCGTATTAAATTTGCCCGAACCCTCGCCAAAAAAGGCGTTTCCCGAGCCGCTGTTATTTGCGTTGCCCGCCGATTCACCAAAAAAGGCATTCGCCGCTCCGCCGAGATTCGTTTGGCCCGACCCGCTCCCGAAAAACGCATTGTTAAAGCCTGTCGTGTTTGCAATTCCGGACACGCCGCCAAAAAATGCATTGTTCGCGCCGGTCGTATTAGCACTTCCCGCATTTCCCCCAAAAAATGCGTTGAAATTTGCCGTAGTGTTTGCCGCGCCGGCATTCGATCCAAAAAAAGCGTTGGCCGAGCCGGCATTATTCGCCTGGCCCGCGCCGCTTCCGAAAAATGCATTTTGGTTACCCGTAGAATTTGCGAAACCGGCGCCGGCGCCCGCGAATAAGTTGGAAGTGCCTGTATTGCCGAGTATTCGGTTTCCGCCGATCCGAAAATCAGTGGTTGCATTAAAGGCGTTTGCGGCTCCCGTACCGTTGATATTGAAACTCGCTGTCTGGCCGCCGGTCCCGTTTTGAATGTAATTGGTGCTTCCGGGCGCTGGCGCGCGTTGGTCGGCGAGACGCGGGTCGCCCGTTTGAACGAATTGGCTGGCCACGGTCCCGCCGAGCTGTGACGCATTCGTTGCACTGTCGGCGTTTAGAGACTTAACGGAGTATGGCGAAGAACTAATAGCTTGCCGAGGTGTCAACGACGTCAACGCCCCGCCGCCGGTTTGACGAACTCGTATCTCCAGAAAGCGGCCGGCTCCGGGATATTGATTTCCAAAATCGAGATTGACCGCAAAGTTGCCGGCCAAAACGGGCACGATGTTGCGCGACAGTGTTGCACCGAGTTGAGTGCCGCCGGTAGCCTGATCGAACAACGCAAACTCGAAATCGAAATTACCCGATGCGGGTGAACCCGAGGACGTCAAATTTCCTTGATACGTGAAGCCGGAAGTCTGGCAAACTGCGACGATCTGAAAAAGGCAAAGACAAGAAACGATTAAAAATATGGACTTAAAAGGATTGATCACAATTCTCTCCGTTTGAGGGCTAGTTTCCAAATTAACGCTACCACCGTTTACTATGCATATCGATCGATAAACGGCTGATGTCTTGGGGGTCGGCCGACACATCTCCAAACTATATCGATCCGGCTACAGAAAATATTTCTCTCAGTGCATTACGCGGGAACTACAGTAGAATTAGCTCACACATTTTTTGATTGTCGTCCCAGTTTGCCAGTGAGCGACTTCACCAGGCTTCTTGACGGTTACACTAATTGAGACCGAGCGGTACTAGACGAGGTTTGCCCTGTTACATGCGAAGATCTCGTCGATCAGCTCACGTTACATACAGATCCTGTGGTGATTTCTGACAATCGTCCTGCGGGATTCAAGGAGGTCGTTGAGGAATAGTATCCAAAGAGGGAGGTTTACTTTGGGAAACAAAAAAGGCGAACCGTCCAAAAGGGGTCGCCATTTTTGCTTCAGTGGGCAAAAAAACATTTGCTTGAGCGGTGCCCCTAACCGAGCATAGGCTTTTTGCGGTCGTCCAGTATTTGTCTTACCTTGCGGGCCAGATCGATGGTCGTGAAAGGTTTCTGGATGAAATTCGTATTTGCCTCGATCACTCCGTGACGGACGATGGCATCATCTGTGTAGCCCGAGGTAAAAAGCACGGCCATGTCCGGGAAAAGGTCCCGGATCTTTACCGCTAACTCCGGCCCTCCCATCTCGGGCATTACTACATCCGTCATAAGCATATCGATGCGGCCGGGGTGCTCCCTGCAAAATGCGAGCGCTTCTCGACCATTCGGAGCTTCGATGATGGTATAACCGCCCGTCTCAAGCACCTCGCCCGCAAGCCTTCGAACGATCTCCTCGTCTTCGACAAGAAGTATGGTTTCCGTACCCAATGGAAATTCGCTGGGATGCGGCTCTGCGTGTGGAGCTTCGTCCGCCTCCATCACCCGCGGCAGATAGATCTTAAATGTTGTGCCAACGCCGAGCTCACTGTACATGTTGATGTTGCCTCCGCTCTGTTTAACTATCCCGTACACGGTGGCAAGCCCGAGTCCGGTGCCTTTGCCGACTGCTTTTGTAGTGTAAAACGGCTCGAATAGATGTTCCTGCGTCACTGCCTCCATACCGGTGCCGGTGTCGCTGACCGCCAGCATAACGTAGGCACCCGGTAGGACGTGTACATGATTCTTCGCATACTCGAAATCGAGAAAAACATTTCTCGTTTCAAACGTCAGCTTCCCGCCGTCGGGCATCGCGTCGCGAGCGTTTACAGATAGATTCGTGATGATCTGCGAAAGCTGGCCGGGATCGACCTTTACCTGGCCGACCTTTGGATTGAGGACGGTAACCAGTTGGATATTTTCCCCGATCAGACGCTCGAGCATACTACCGGTATCGGCTATGATCCGATTTATAGAGAGCACCTCGGGTTGCAGGATCTGCAGGCGGCTAAAGGCCAGAAGTTGATTGGTCAACTCGGCCGACCGTTCTCCCGCTTTCTTTATTTCGGCAATATTATGCCGCAGAGGATCATCGTTTTTCATTCTCCTCAATGTAAGCTCGCTATAACCGTTGATGGCCGTAAGCATGTTGTTAAAATCGTGAGCTATGCCGCCTGCGAGCAGGCCTACGGATTCGAGCTTTTGTCCCTGCCGCAACTGGTCCTCGATATATCGCCGACTTGTGATGTCCTGAAAGGCTCCCTGCACACGCGTGATCTTGCCGTCCGCGTCGCGATCGGCCTCGGCGCAGAGTCGTACCCAGAGAGGCCGTCCCGTGGCCGTGAATATCTCGACCTCTATGTCCATGGGCACACCATCCGTTGAGCATGCTTCCAATCCGGCTACGACCTTTTCTCTGCCGGGCTCCGGATACAGAGCTAGCGCCTCGGCGAGCTTCGGCGGCGCGCCGGGCGGAAATTCCAGCAGATCGAATACGTCGTCCGACCAGAAGACCTTATTATCGGCAACCTCGACAGCCCATCCGCCGGTTTGCGTTAGCTTGCTCGCAATGCGAATCAGAGAGTCCCTTTGCCGTAACAATTCTTCAGCGAGTTTCCTGTCGGTAATGTCCTGGATCGCTCCCTGCAGACGAACGATCTTCCCCGAAGCGTCGCGAACGGCCTCACCGATCGAACGCACCCATATCTGACGACCTTTTGCGGTTGTGATCGGCAGCTCGAAATCGTAGGAGGTCCCGTCTCGCTCGCACGCGTCGACACAACGCATCACTTCGGCCCTGTTTTCAGGAAGATAGCTTGCGATCCCTTCTGCCAACGTTGGTTTGTAACCGAGGGGGACATCATGAATTATGCAGTTTTCGTCGGACCAGGTTAGCGTGCGTGAGGGCAGCTCGATAACCCACCCGCCGAGACGGGCGATCTTGCCCGCAATGCGCAGCAACGCCGTTTTTTGTTCAGCTTGATCGCGGGCTTTTTTCTGCGTAGTGAGGTCTCTGAGATAGGCCGTGAAGGTCGCCTTGCCTTTTAGGTAGAGTACTGAGAGGGCAAGTTCCGCCGAAAATTCACTTCCATCCGAACGCATTGCGATGATCTCAATTCGTTTCCCGATCATCGGTCCTTCTCCCGTTTTACGAAAACGGGCAAGACCGCTCCGGTGATCTTCTCTTGAACCGGGCGGAATGATCAGCTTGGCTAACTCCTTGCCCATAACATCGGCACGCGAGTAGCCGAACACTCTCTCAGCCGCCGGATTGAATTCAAGTACGGATCCCCGGTCGTCGATAGCGATAATGCAGTCAAGAGCGGATTCGAGAATCGCACCCTTACGAGCTTCGCTCTCGATCAGATCGCACTCAAGTTTTTTGCGCTGGGTGATGTCCCGGATGTTGCATTGGATGACCTTGTGTCTGCCTTCATCGTAAACATTGCTAATAAATTCGATCTCGCGTTGCGTCCCTTCTTTCGATTTAAGCGGAAGGTCCTCGTAACGGATATAACCCACCTCGAGCAATTCACGAAAAGCTGCCTTGTTGGCCGCCTCGTCCGCGAGCAGTCCGATCTCCCAAAGCTCCTTGCCTATGAACTCCTCGTACTTATAACTGAGAAGCTCGAGCATGAATGGATTCGCATCGACGATCTTACCTGTCTCGGCATCGAGGATCAGTATTCCATCGCGAGCTGCTTCGAATAAGCGTCGGTAGCGGGTTTCGGACGCCTCCAATCGGGAGGGCTTGGCGGAGTCATTGGTCATAAGTGAGGCAGGTCAAATGGGCATCGACGTTCGTCCAGCAGGGTGCTCGCCGATGACGATCAACGTACCACTGTATCGTGCTTTTACCAGACCGAACGCGTGTGAAATTTCTTACCGCACGCCGGGATCTTAGTTTTAGACCGCACTATTTCCGAACTCATATATCCCGGAGCTCATTTGGTTCATAACGAAACGCTTCGCCTGTTCGTGCGTCGTGAATTTATTATTGGATAGCCCGGAAGCATCCAGGTGGAAATTGACGTTCCATTTTCCACTCGAATCGTCGAGCTCGATCTGGCCAATGGTTCTACCATCTGCCAATACGACATTAAAACTGCTAAATCCAGATGGCCTCGACAGTTCGATCAGCTTGTAACTCATGGTTTCCTTCTCAATTTTCAAGTCGAAAATCCAGGCACGTGATTCTCGTTTTAATTCGCTTAACGTAAATAAAACGAGTGCCGACATACCCACAAAAAAGATCACGCACACAAAATGTAGTAGGTAGAAAGTGGGACAAGTTGATTGCCTCGCGTCGTCGATCCTGAAAAGAAAGGGAACCTTTCGATAGAAAAGCTCCCTTTAAAGATAGCGTTCGCTATCAAACCCTGCGCCGGATCGATAACGAAACAGACGCCCCTTGCTCGAAATTGAAATTCAATTCATAAATTCCTTAGTCCTACGATCCAAGCGCTCTTTGAATAAAGTTTTACTCGAGAATGGGCTTCGCGACCCGTCCGGGAATAAGGAGCAAAGCTAGAATACGGGTCCGACAGATATTAATCAGTGCGCAAACGAACATATAGAAATTCTTTCGATATGGAGTCAAGATCAATGGAGTACGCCGGCGAGCAAACACTTGGCCTCCATTCGATCAAGCTAGGGAGAGATCACGTCTTTCTTACATAGAAAAGGCATCAATCTCTGCATAATTGACACCCGACCTATGAGATTGTGCTGGGAAGGCTATCTCATCTCTCAACCTATTCCTTATTTACCTTTCAGTCAATAATTTCAAACCGTGAGGGATTGTTATCTTCGTGTTTTATGAGTCATTCATGTGTGAGCTCGCCCAGGCTTTCGCCGATTCTAGATCGGGCAGCCATTTGTACCCGATGTGAGTAAACGTTATCTCGTCAAAATTTACGATCCACTTAGCTGCTTCGTCATCATGCGTGATGTGTCCGACGATTCGGCCGTCACCTAACTTGATCGAGTAGGAAGCAAAGGTCTCGTGCTTGATAAATTCGTGGGTCATAGATGAAAAAGCCGCGCCTAGCGCGGTCTTCTTGGTGTGGAAGGACCTATTGTTTATCGGCAGACTACAGTTCTTTAATGCACTACCAGTGCGGCGATCGCCTTGGTATAGCACGAGCCGCAGATCCCGTGGCTTATCTTTAAGCCCGCGGAGTAAATTGCTTTCTTTGCGCTGCTGCTGATCCTATTCCACATTCCATCGTCATCCTGCATCCTGTCGCACCAGGAGCAAGCCAATGGCATTTTGCGTCGCGGAGATATTGAGCCCGTATTATTTGGTGAGGTGTCACTTAAGTACATGACTGGAGATTAGCAGAGCAAAAGCTGCCCCACCGTTCGGTAGGGAACATATAAAAATAAATAAATCGTCGGGTGTGCGATTGCGCACGGATAAGTCCTTCATTCGGAACAATAATCACATGGAATGAAGATAAACAATACAAACGATGATTCCATGTTGAATCATTTATTAGAATCTCTACCACCAGAAGACTTTGCACGTATCAAGCCTCTTCTCGAGTCCGTAACTTTCTCATTAGGCGAAGTCCTATATGAGACCGGCGACAAGATGTCGCACATCTATTTTCCGACGAGCGTAATAATCTCGCTGCTGTATATCATGGAAAATGGCGGCACGGCCGAGATCGGCATCGCGGGCAACAACGGCCTGATCGGTATGGCGCTTTACCTGGGCGGCGAAACGACCTCAAGCCGGGCGGTCGTTCAGAGCGCGGGCAGCGCCGTCCGGATGAAGGCCGAGGATATGAAAAAAGAATTCCAGCTTGGCGGAATTTTTCAGAACACCCTTCTGCGTTATTCGCAGTCGATGATAACGCAGATCTCGCAAACGGGGGTTTGCAATCGTCTGCACTCGGTGCAGAACCAGCTTTGCCGCTGGCTGCTCATTAATCATGATCAGCTTCCGGGCGACACACTGGTGATGACGCACGACCTGATCGCCAATATGCTCGGCGTCCGCCGCGAAGGGGTCACGCAGGCTGCCGGATTCCTGCAGGACAACGGGTACATCAAATATGTTCGCGGGACCGTGACGATGCTCGACCGTCCGGGCCTCGAGAAAATATGCTGCGAATGCTATCAGGTCGTTGCCGACGAATACGACCGGCTTCTTGGCAAGTTCGTCCGCAAGAATAAGCATGTCAAGAAAGCCGTTTTAGCGGCCGCTTGATCTGTTCGAACCAGACACGCCGGGGAGGTAACAAGCGTTACCGAGTTTGCATGCCATCTTAAAAGAAAAGCGTCGCCCGTTTCTGAGCGACGCTTTTTGGTTTTACCTTTCGTTAAACGGCGATCAGGTGTCGAAGCTTTGACGCTTTGATAAATTTACTTTTCTTAATAAGAAACAACCAATAAAACGTTAACGGTGCTAAAACGCACAGACGGCAGGGCAGAGTGATCATATGCTCGGCTCGAGGATGAATCTCGCGAGGGCAAGGGTAAAGCATATTGCGGCTTGCCCCGCTATCCAATGAGTCCGCGGGTGGTGAACATATATTTTGGCCGCCTGCTTCGGGCTCCTTCCCGTACCACCCGCAGATGCGAGTCGGCGCTTTAAAGGGCTTCGCTTTTTCAGCGAAGCCCTTTCCTCGCGTACATCGCAGGAATAGAAAAGGCTTCGTTCTACCTGAACGAAGCCTCTCGAGTTGCCGGTGTAAAATGCTCCCGGTGCTGCATGAGCCGGTGTGTGATCACGCCGGCCTGCGGGCCAAGCCTCCGGTTTGGAGGGGAAGTTTTAAGAACGAGCGGTCCCGGTCTTAAAGTTAAAATCGTTTATCTTAGCCGGCTGCAAGATTGTTTCCCAGGCGTCCTGAGATGTGTGCCCGCGAAGCAAAGATCGCGGCGTCAAAGCTCGGCGGCGAAACTTGCTGACCGTCGTGAAAGCTATCCGTCGTCAGCCATTCTATCGCCGCGGGGTCGAATCGAAATGCGCGAATATGGGCTCTAGTGTGTCGCTCTGCCTTCATTTGAAACTGTCGTGCAAAGCCGAATTGAAGGTCGGAGCTGCCCACGATGGCGATCTTGCTGGTACTGATCTTTTCGTTCAATGATCTCATCATCATAGACATACCCTCGACATCCATAACGTCGGCGTCGTCCACATCAACGAGCGTATAGTCGAGAAGGATCGAAGTCCCGTTATTCCAGAAAGGTTCATCGACGACCTCCATACTCGCAGCCCTGGCGCCCGCCATACAGAACTTGCCGGACAGATCTACCCTGATGTAATTGACCGTATTAATCCCAGTGATTGTCCAATTCATGTGAGCTCTCCCGTTTAGTCGCCCTTTGGGTGTGGACTTCGCTTGGCTGAGAGACATCCCTTTTGTACGTATTTGATGCGAAACCTTAGTCGGGCAACTATACAGGGCAATGCATGTGCCCAAGCCGTAACTCCTTTGGAATGGCAAACCGCGCCGAAAACTGCATTCTTTCGAATGGCAACCGCAGGGAAATCCAGGGCTTTCGCGGTAAATCGCATGCATGCGGTACGCGACTAGGCATCGCGTTTTCCAGCCGTTGTAAAGGCGAGGGCGAGACAGAGCGTGATGATCGCAGACATGACGAGCGGGATCGCGAAAAAATATATCAACGCGATGACCGTGTTCGCGACGAATCCTAAGAAAAACACCGCGATGATGGGCCGAAGCCGCGGGGCGTCGGTCTTTGCCAGGAATCCGATCTGCCACAGCAATATTGCCGAACCCAAAAACACCACGCTGGCCAGCAGTCCCCAGCCGTAGTAAAAGTCCCAATAGCTGCGCGAGACGCCGAGCACCTGAAAATGATCGGACCTCATCGCCTCGATCACCGCCGCATCCGCCGGAGCCTCGCCGGGCGTCCAAGGTATCCCGGACGTATGCCCCAGAAAAAAAAGAAACGTGATCACCGCCGCGATCCGCAAAAAGGTAGATGCCTTCATATCCGAGCCTCCTGAAGTTTTGATAACGATACATGAGGTCGCGAATTTCGACTACATTCCCGAGCGCAAAAAAGGCTTCGTCTGTGATAAACGAAGCCTCGTTGACGTTCGATCTAAGTGGACGTTATCCCGTGATAGTGGCGGAGACAGTTTCACCAAAAGGAGTCAGGCTGCCGTCGCGCAGGCTCCAGCGGAGCATATAGT
>JBDTZW010000128.1:0-10772 GCA_040004905.1 Acidobacteriota bacterium | reverse complement strand
CACAAAGAGATCGCGGACTTTTTAATGGAAAAGATCAAAGAGCTCGGTGAACTAGATCGGGCCAAATTCGGCAAGGCGTTGCCAAGGGAAGCCGCCTCAGCTAACTAAGAACGTGGAATCAAACATTCAGGACGGAACAATTGCCGAGGGATCGTCGGTGCTGCAAATGTCTTCGCGAAGGCGTTGGGCTGTGGTCATTGGTGTTATGACCGGGATGGCGATCGCCGCGCTCGAGGCTACGGTTGTCGGAACGGCCATGCCCACGGTCATCGCGACGCTGCACGGAATCAATCATTACAGTTGGGTGTTCAGCGCATACATCGTTACGTCGACAGTGACGGTTCCTATTTGGGGAAAGCTTTCCGACCTTTACGGACGGCGGCTGCTGTATCAGATCGGAATTGGGGTGTTTTTGCTCGGGACCTTAATGTCGGGCCTCTCGAACTCGATGACCGAGCTGATAATTTTTCGTGCGATCCAAGGGTTGGGAGCAGGTGCTCTCGTACCGCTAGGTATGACGATCATCGGTGACATTTTCACACTGCAAGAGCGAGCGAGGATGCAGGCTTTCTTTAGCGGAGTTTGGGGATTTTCCAGCGTGATCGGGCCGGTGATCGGCGGATTTATTACCGACCAGCTAAATTGGCGTTGGGTTTTCTTCATCAATCTGCCGATCGGGATCGCTGCCTCGATCATCATCGGTTTTGCATTAAAAGAACCGAAGGGCAAGCCTAAACCGACGGTCGATTACCTTGGAGCTGCACTGCTGATGCTTGCGATCAGTTTGCTCATTCTCGCGCTGGTTGAGGGGGGAAGTTCAGTCGCGACGCTGCTGTCGTTCGAAAATCTTTCACTATTTGTCGGCGGACTACTTCTGCTCGCGATCTTCGTGTGGGTGGAGCTACGTGCTGCTGATCCGGTAATTCCGTTTCAATTGTTCAAAAATAAGACTATTTCGGTTTCGGTTGGGGCCGGGTTCCTCGGCGGCGTGGCCATGTTCGGAGTCATCTCGTTTATCCCGCTTTTCGCTCAAGGTGCTCTCGGAATGACGGCCACCGAGGCCGGTTCGCTCTTAACGCCGCTAATGTTGAGCTGGGTCACTTTCTCAATGATCGGCGGACGACTACTCCTGCGAATGGAATACCGGACGCTCACGATCACGGGATTTATCGTCCTTACGATCGGGTTTGCCCTACTTTCATTCTTCCAGACGGACACGCCCCGATATCTGCTCTACCTTTTTCTCGCGTTGATCGGATGCGGACTCGGCCTTACGATGCTGACGCTTTTGATCGCCGTTCAGCAGGCCGTTGCAAGAGAACAGCTCGGGGTGGCTACGTCGCTGAATCAGTTCTCACGAGCGATCGGCGGTGCGTTCGGCGTCGCGATAATGGGGGCGGTGCTCACCGCCGGATTGTCAGCGCAACTTAGATCTGCGGCACTTCAGCCGAATAGTACGATCACCGAGACTCAGGCCGCGGCTTTTGCCTCAAATCCAAATGCACTGATCGAACCGTCCGCGAAGGCCGAGTTGTCACCCGCGACACTCAGCGTGCTCCAGCGGGCGATGGCCGCTGCGGTTCATCCGGTTTTCTGGGTTGGAGGGGCCGTCTGTTTGCTGGGTTTATTTGCCGCCTTTTCGCTTCCGCAAAAACACGACCAGGCCGAGGAGCGACTTCATTCAACGGAAAGCGGGGTCGGCGAAAAGATGCTGATGGCCGAACAGACTACGATCAATGCCCGAAATCAGCCTGTCGCCGAAAGCGAATAGCCGGTCACTGCGCCTTAAGAGTAGTGTTGGTATTTGTTCCGGCTAACTGATTGTCAGCGTTTTCCTGTTTTAATTCTTCCGGTGATTTCCAGCCCGCCTTTTTCAATAGATCGATCGCATAGCGGATGGGAACGGCCATGTTCGCGGCGGTGTTCTCGGTAAACACACCGAAATTAACTCCGATGACCTTAGCACTTTGTCCAAAGAGCGGTGCACCCGAACCACCCTCAGCGGTTTTGGCATCATGAACGATCCTATGGGCGTCAAGATCGGTGATCGCTCCCTGGGTCGTGAGGGGAACGATCTTTAGCGACTGAGCGAGGAAATTGATCAAGTTTTGCCTCGAATTGCCAAATCGCGTGTTTATAGACTTTGCCTCGTCGTCTTCCACCATCGCCAGCAGCCGGTCCGGTCCGCTCGGGTAACCCATTGTCACCACAGACTTACCGACGGTCGCCGCGTCCGAGTCGGCCTCGAGCGGAAGGATCGGGATCTCTGACGGTAGCGTCGCGGGATCGACCGTTGCGACCGCGAGATCTTCACGCGTTCCAATCTGTTTGACCTTTAACGGAAAGGGCTGCGGGTAATTGGGAAAGTAGATCACAAGACGTTTGACGCGGGCCCGGCCATTCGAATTCTTGATCATTTGCTTGACCAGGTCGTCCTCTTCCCACGGCTGCATCACGTGCCGATTTGTAACGATGTAGCCGCCGCCGACGTGAAAGCCGGTGCCTATGAAATCATATTCAACAGGCGAACCGTTGCCTTCGGTGGTCAGGGTCGCCTGCGGGTTGACCGGCTGCGGGATCGAATCCTCGGAGGGAGCTGATTCATACGGGTTTGGACGGTCGGCCTGAGCTTCGGCATAACGAAGGGCCTTTCCGGTCTTTCTATCAACAAGGTCGTAGACGCCCACTATCAGACAAACACCGCCGCCGTATTCGACGCGAAGATTGGGCGCCAGCGAGACCGTTTTGATCAGGTCTTTATTTGTCTTATCTAACTGTCCGATCTGGTCGGTGGTTTGGCCGAGCCGGTCTTCAAGCTTTTTTATAATGTCACTCTGCCCTTCGGCCTGCTTGCGGCTCTGCCTCAACTCGCTGCTGAGAGCGAAACCAAGATAAAGCACGCCGCCGATAAAACCGATCGAAAGGACCAAAAAGATAAGCTTGGAGGTAAGGCTGATCTCACGTACCAGCTCTCGGGTAAATTCGCGCAGGAAAGTCTTGGCGTCGTCGCGTTTGACGGACGCTGCGGATTCTAATGCTGCTTCCTCGATAAAACGGGAAATGTGGCGTTGCTCGCGTTTGACCGCGATCATCGACGAGCGGGTTTCGAGAGAGAAGAACGCGAAACTCACGTCCGTACCGGCGATTGACAGCGTGTCGCCGTCCGAGATCGCGATAAAACGGCGGATCGGTTTTCCGTTGATCGTAAGCTCGAGATCCGGGCTGAAATCCGTCACCCGGTAAACCCCGTCCGCGTTTTCAAGCTCGAACCACAGACCGTGGGTCGCGACCTGGCTGCTGGTTATCTCAAGATCGTTAGAATCGTCGGAGCCGATACGGATCTTTAGGTCGGAAAAATATTCGGTACGCTTTTCAGTTCCGACCTCGATGTGGATGATGATCCCGACTGCCATTTAATAAAGAAACCGCATTGTCTTGGATGAAATTCTAACATAAATGCGAAACCCTTTGATGCGGTTCCTGCGCCAATCGTGGCAAAATAATCAGATGCCCGAACCCAAATTCATCGATGATCCCGAACAGCTAAGAAAACTCGCTCCGGTTGTCGATGCTCCAATAAAACGCCACGTGTTCGTCTGCAATGGAAAGTCTTGTGCCGCAGTAGGAAGCGCCGAGGTCAAAGCTGAATTTGAAAGGGAACTGGAGATTCGCGGCCTGCGCCAGGGAAAGGAGTCGAAGGGACGTAACCCTACGGGCGAGATCGTGTTGACCGATTGCGGTTCGGTCGGCTTTTGTTCGATCGGCACCGCTGTGCTGGTTTACCCCGAAGGCGTCTGGTACGGTCAGGTCCGCGCCGAAGACGTCCATGAGATAGTCGAAGAGCACCTGCTGAAAGGAACCATCGTAAAAAGGCTTTCGCTCATCGAACTGGAGCGGCTAAATAACAAACCCGCTTGAATTTGCATATTACTTAGAATAGATTCTCTCCCATTGGACAGGCTTCCAGCTTGTCCCCGAACCGTTGAACTTAGGAGAAACTTTATGTCTCACCGCTTAGCTCGTACTTTTGTCTCGTCCGCACTTCTACTGGCCATCGCCAATACTGGCGGAATTGCGAATGCACAATTTTCTATGAATAAGGAACCACAGGAAACCCTTTTCGCGGCCTCGGTCTTGCCCAACCCGCTGCTTGAAAGATGGGCTGGCCCATACGGGGGAATTCCGCCATTCGATCGGGTCAAGGTTGCGGATTTCAAACCGGGCCTCGATGCCGCGATGGCGGAGGACTTGGCTGAGATCGACAAGATCGCGAAAAATCCCGACGCTCCCAATTTTGAAAACACGATCGCTGCGATGGAACGGACTGGCAAAACGCTTTACCGACTTCAGATCATCTACGGGATCTGGAGCTCGAATATGAGCACGCCCGAGTTTCAGGCTGTTGAAGGTGAAATGGACCCGAAACTGGCTGGCTTCGCCGATCAGATCACGCAAAACACAGAGCTATTCAAGCGGATCGAAGCCGTTTATAACTCACGCGAAAAGGCAAATTTAACCTCGGAACAGAAGAGGCTGTCGTGGGTGTACTATTCAAATTTTGTCCGGGCGGGAGCGCAGCTCGACGGAACGGCAAAAACGCGGCTTTCCGAGATCAATCAGCAGCTTGCCAAACTGTTCACACAGTTCAACGCGAATCTTTTGTCGGATGAGAATGACCGTTATCTTGAGTTAAAGGCCGAAGACGACCTGGCTGGGTTGCCGCAGTCATTGAAGGATGCCGCCGCCCAGGACGCAAAAGAAAGAAAGGTGTCCGTGCTTGGCACCGTCGCGAACACGCGATCGTCGATCGATCCGTTTTTGACCTATTCGACCCGGCGGGACCTGCGTGAAAAGGCGTGGCGGCTTTTTATCAATCGCGGCGACAATGGCGACGCCCATGACAACAACGCGATCATTACGCAGATATTGCAGCTTCGTGCCGAGCGGGCGAAACTATTGGGCTATCCGACACATGCCCACTGGAAGCTCGCCGATAAAATGGCCAAGACACCCGATCAGGCCATGGACCTGATGATGGGCGTGTGGAAGCCCGCCGTCCAGCGGGTTCACGAAGAGGTTGCAGACATGCAGGCGTTATCTGATAAAGAAAAGGCGGGGATCAAGATCGCGCCGTGGGATTACCGTTTCTACGCGGAAAAGGTGCGGAAGGCGAAATACGATATCGACGAGAATCAGATCAAACCTTATCTACAGCTCGAAAAGCTTCGCGAGGGAATGTTTTGGGTCGCGGGCGAGCTTTTTAATTTCACATTTACGCCCGTGACCAACGTTCCCGTCTATCATCCGGACATTCGCGTCTGGGAAGTAAAGGACAAGACGACAGGACGGCATGTCGGGCTTTGGTATTTCGACCCGTATGCCCGGGCCGGCAAGCGATCAGGTGCTTGGATGAACGAATACCGTTCGCAGGAACGGATGGACGGCGATGTTACCGCGATCGTTTCGAACAACTGCAATTTTGTAAAAGGTAAGCCGGGCGAACCGATCCTTGTCTCGTGGGACGACGCGACCGCTTTGTTTCACGAATTCGGGCATGCATTGCATGGCCTTTCGTCGAATGTGAAATACCCGACGCTTGCGGGTACTAACGTTGCGACGGACTATGTGGAATTTCCGTCGCAGCTGCTCGAGCATTGGGTGGGGACACCTGAAGTTTTGAACAAGTTTGCCCTTCATTACCAGACCGGGAAACCGATGCCTCAGGACCTGTTGGATAAGATCGAGCGTGCATCGAAATTCAATCAGGGGTTTGCGACTGTCGAATACCTGGCGAGCGCTCTTGTTGACATGAAACTCCACCTTGCGGGTTCTGAAAAGATCGACCCGGATGCGTTCGAGAAAAAGACGCTTGCGGAATTGGGGATGCCGGACGAATTAGTAATGCGGCATCGCACGCCGCAGTTCGG
Source organism: Acidobacteriota bacterium (assembly GCA_040004905.1). GTDB lineage: Bacteria > Acidobacteriota > Blastocatellia > Pyrinomonadales > Pyrinomonadaceae > OLB17. The sequence goes on along the minus strand of JBDTZW010000128.1, from coordinate 4,845 downwards.
CCATGTTTTTGCCAACGACGGCTACGCCGCGGGTTACTACAGTTACCTCTGGTCGGATGTACTGAACGCCGATGCATTCGAGGCGTTTACTGAGGCCGGTGGGCCGTATGATAAAGCGGTGGCCGAACGCCTTCGAAAGTATATATTTACGGTTGGCAACACTATCGATCCAGCCGACGGCTACCGCATGTTTCGCGGCCGCGACCCGCAGGTAGACGCGCTGATGAGAAAACGAGGATTTGCTCCGGCAAAGGCTGCCGGCTCGGGCGGCAGGGCTCCAACGCCGGCAGCGAAGCCGACGCCCACTCGGGCGAAAGCCAAGCGGGATTCTCGCGTAGATAACTAGCAGCGAGAAAAGGCGTCCGAAAAGACGCCTTTTTTATGGCTGTTCGAGCGTTCGAATGTTCGGACTGTTCGATTCGTTCGATTCGTTCGAGCGTTTCGGCTGTGTTCACTCGCATTCAGCGGGTTCAGGGCACGTAGAATTCTACATAGAGCTTAGTATTTCGTCCACGACCTTTTTCGCGTCACCGAAGAGCATCTGAGTGTTGTCTTTGTAAAACAACGGATTATCGACGCCGGCGTAGCCGCTGGCCATCGAACGTTTCATCACGATGACATCGCGGGCTTCCCAGACATGGAGCACAGGCATGCCGGCGATAGGTGAGTTCGGGTCGTCCATCGCCGATGGATTGACGATGTCGTTAGCGCCGATCACCCATGCTACGTCGGTTCCGCTGAATTCGTTGTTGACCTCGTCCATCTCGAACACGATGTCGTAGGGAATGTTTGCTTCGGCAAGCAATACGTTCATGTGGCCCGGAAGGCGACCGGCGACCGGGTGTATGGCAAATTTAACGTCGATACCTTTATCCCGCAGGCGACCAACGACCTGGGCGAGCGAGTGCTGAGCTTGAGCGACGGCGAGGCCGTATCCGGGGATGATGATGATCTTTCGGGCATTCTGCAGAAGCTCCGCCGCACCTGGAGAATCTACAGAATGGACCTCACCTTGCGGAACCTGTGCCGAAGTGCTCGTTCCGCTTTCGGTTCCAAATCCGCCGAGCATCACACTGACGAACGAGCGGTTCATGCCCTGGCACATTATGTAGCTGAGGATGGCTCCACTAGACCCAACCAGAGATCCGGTGATTATCAGCAGATCGTTGCTGAGCATGAATCCAGCTGCAGCTGCAGCCCAACCCGAATAACTGTTGAGCATCGAAACAACAACCGGCATATCCGCTCCGCCGATCGCCATTACGAAATGAAGCCCGAGAACACCGGTCAGGATCGTCGCCACTAACAGAGAAGTGCGACCATCCGTGCCAGGCTGCATGAAAAACCAGACGCCAAGGCCGATCGTCACGCCGAGAATCAACAGGTTCAACAGATGCCTGCCCGGCAGCATCAGCGGTCTGCCGCCGACGGTACCCTGAAGCTTCAGAAACGCGATCACGGAACCCGTAAAAGTGATTGACCCAATGCATACACCAATGAATATTTCCGCGACATGGAGGTTGTGCTCGCTCGCCGTCATTTGTTCCTGCGGACCAAGATACGTAGCAAACCCGACCAGCACCGCCGCCAAACCCACAAAGCTGTGCAGAATAGCCACAAGCTGCGGCATCGAGGTCATCTGCACCCGCGACGCTAAAATTGCTCCGATGACCAGCCCTGGGATCAAGGCTCCGATCAGTACCGGCAGTCCGCCCAGCGACAGCCCCGCCCCGGTCGCCACCAGAGCGATCACCATACCGATGATGCCGTAAGTGTTCCCCCGCCGAGCAGTCTCCTGCTGCGACAGTCCGCCAAGGCTCAAAATAAACAAAGCACTCGCGGCAATGTACGCAATTGTGATCAGGCTGGTTTGCATTGAGAAAATATCAAAAATTAATATTGAGAAAAAATATTAGTCCAAAGATCAGAATCGCACTGAAAATTAAGCAACCAACCCCGACGAGAGCTGCGATTAACCAAGACCCCTTTTTTCCTCTTTCCGAATATTGGGAAATCTCGTCACCTTGAAGGTGTCTAATCCCCTCCCGCTTCCGACCTTATACGCCACGGGAAAGTACGCAACCAAGAAAATGACGGGCGTTAAGATTATTCCAACTAGTAACGATTGCAATGCCGATGCGCTTTTCCCCAGAGTTCTATAGTTTTTTGCAAGAAGAATACAGCCGGCAATCGGGGAGCCTAAAAATACGGCTAAAGTTATTTGCCCGAGCGAGAAAAGGGTGCCCGCCGACTCGCCATTAGAAATTTCATCTTCCGCCATATCCACGATCACAATCAGATTATTTCCTAAACATCGCCAGCATTCTGTTAGTGACCAGAAAACCGCCGGCAATGTTGATGGCGGCGATAAGAACGGCGACGGCTCCGAGGATGACGGTCAGGTTCATCGAAGAGGAGGTCAACTGGAGCATTCCGCCTACCAGGATGATGCCGCTGATGGCGTTGGTTACGCTCATTAGCGGGGTGTGAAGAGCCGGTTTTACGTTCCAGACTAGCTGGTAGCCGACGAAGCACGCGAGCATAAATACCGTGAAATGCGAAAGGGTTTTATCGGGAGCGATGAGGCCGAGGCCGAATAGGACGACAGCAACTACGAACAGCATCATCGGGCTCATGCTCAAACCTTCGCCGTGACCATGCCCGCTTGACGACGACTTTGCTATCGCGACACTTGCCTGACTTTTTGACGGAACACCCGGCTCGGGTGGGGGCGGCTGGTCTTTGGCTGGAGCGGGCCAGAGCATTTTGCCGTCGTGCAGGACGATCGCTCCACGGACGACTTCATCATTGAGATCGACATGAAGTTGAGTATCGTTATCGGCCTTTAGAGTTTCGCCCTCGATAGCTCGCGGGCTTTTGTTAAGTTCTTCGAGCAGAGCAACGATAGTCGAGCTGTAAAGCTGGCTGGACATGCTCGCCATTCTAGACGGCAGGTCGGTATAGCCGATTATCGCGACACCTTTGTGATGAACGACCTTGCCGGGTTCCGTCAAGGCACAGTTGCCGCCCTGTTCCGCGGCGAGATCGACGATGACCGAGCCAGGTTTCATCGATTCGACCATGCCCTTTGTGATCAGTTTTGGAGCAGGTTTGCCTGGAATCAGAGCTGTCGTGACGATGATATCGACCTGCATCGCTTGTGCGGCGAACAGGGCCATCTCGGCTTTTAGAAAAGAGTCGGACATCTCTTTAGCGTAGCCTCCCTTGCCTTCGCCCTCTTCTTCGACGTTGATCTCGAGGAATTCGGCACCCATGCTGGCGACCTGGTCCTTCGTCGCAGAACGCGGGTCGAAAGCTTTGACTATCGCGCTAAGACTGCGAGCAGCTCCGATCGCCGACAATCCAGCCACACCCGCCCCGATCACCAAGACTTTGGCTGGATCGATACGTCCGGCGGCGGTGATCTGTCCGCCAAAGAAACGCGGGAAATGATTTGCTGCCTCAATGATTGCACGGTAGCCGGCAATGTTCGCCATTGCCGATAGCGTGTCCATTTTTTGCGCGCGTGTTATTCGCGGGATCGAATCCATCGCGAAAACCGTGGCCTTTCTCTCTGCAAGACGGTCGAGCATCTCGCGATTTTGTCCGGGCCAGATGAAACCAACCAGTGTCGCATGTTCGTTCAAAAGCTCGGCCTCATGGATGTGCAGCTCAGTATTTTCCTCAGGCGGCCGTACCTTCAGCACGACGTCCGACGATGCCCAAAGCTCTTTTGTATCGTCGATCACTGTCGCGCCGGCTTCGCGGTACTGGGCATTCGAAGCGTTTATGCCGTGGCCGGCACCCGATTCGACATTGACCTCGAAACCGAGTTTCTTAAGCCTTAAAATCGTTTGAGGAGTAGCGGCAACGCGCTTTTCACCTGGATGGATCTCTTTAGGGATTCCGATTCGGATCATAGATTGGTCCTTCGCAGCCGTGGGGCCAAGCTGTCTGTCTGAATTGAATTCTATTAAAGTCCGCCGATTCAGACAAATACGGACGAATCATTGATCACGAACTACTCCGGACTGCTGTTCATTTTTTGGGCTGTGATAATTATCAGCGGATCATCGCCCGAGGTCTTGTTGTACGATAGCCAAAACCCATTCTTCGGATAACGGACCATTTTCATGATCGATCCGTCGGGTTTTGTTTCCGCGTCTTCGCCGAAGATATCTTTCGGCCCTGGGACGGAAGCCAATTTCCCCATGTAGGTCACGGAAATTGCCGTAACCGTGTGGGCCGCATCGTACAGGATCTGGGCTGATTCATTTTCGGAGTAGACGTAATAGTCCTGAGTATCAGACTTTTCCTTTGGCGTGCCGAGAAGCTTTCGTGCGTCGTCGGTGGTCATGCCTATTTTGACGCCTTTGTAACCCGAATATGAAGGGGTCGCCGATGGTAAAGCCGCGACCGATCTTGCCTCAACACCTGCAGTTCGAAGATTTGCAATGGCAAAAAACAAAGTTGCGACAACTAGCAGCAGGGTGCAGACACTGGACCTGCGATCAAATATATTTCTCTTCATTCGCCCTCCAAGCTTAAAAGAATAGAAACACCTGCGGGATCAAAACTTATTTCCGTGCCTCGAAAACCCTGTTAAAAGGCGTTTCCGTCGCCCGGCCAAAATGTGCAAAACCGCCGGACGTAACGACCTCACGAAGAGCTGAATCGCTAGCAACCGCCCCGAGGGCCGGACCACCCTGAGCCATCGAATTCGCGGTGCAACACAGCGAAGATGCACCCGAAAATGTCCGCCCGATCGGATTAAAGTTGTCCTCGACATTTTCACCGGCCATGGGCTCAACTATCATGCAGCTTCCGCCGTCATTGAGCGCTTCG
>JBDTZW010000388.1:0-3202 GCA_040004905.1 Acidobacteriota bacterium | reverse complement strand
TCGTAATGGGCGGCCTTCCCGGCATTCCGAACGTAAGACTCCTCAATCCATTTTATTCCTACGAGAACGCGGAGGAAAATATAGCGTATTTGGAGCGGGCGGCGCTCTCTACGCTCGGCGAATTTATTTTGTATGCTCGAATGTCGGCGGGATTCAGTATCAGAAGTACTATGCCAGGTTTTCTGGATAAATTCATGCCGTTCATGGACCAGCCGCTTGGCTCGCTTTTGTCGTCGCAAGCGGTGATGACGTACGGCAGGCCTTATACGCAGGCGTCGCTGAACAAGGAGCCGGCGTGGCGAACGAAAGAAAAGCACGCAAGGGAACAAGGAGGAAAAGGAAAAGTTGAGGAGGCGGAATTCAAAGAAGGCGGCGGCGGACGTACGGGAATGCGCGAGCGGGGGATCCTGACCGATCCTGCGTTCTCGGTCGAAGCGGAGCCGGGAAGAACGAGGTTGACAGCCGAGTGGGAACTGCCTACGCTTGCTGAGTAAAAGACAATGCCCGAGAGCGAGGGCATCCGCATGGAGCAACGGCCTGCATCACCGGCGAGATTAAAGCCGAATCGCAGGGAATCGGCTCGATGGTCACCGGTTTTGGCCGGTACGCGCATTGTAGATATGCTAGCGGGCGAACAGTAGCCGCGTATCTGTTGACGCCGAAGACCTTCCACGGGATCATTCCATAACCTTACAGTCAGTGATCGCGAGAACGTCACCGTTTTTTTCTTCTACTACTCCGAGAAAGGTATATTGACTTCCGGACTTAACGGGTTTGAGCGATTCGAGCCCGTCTTTTGAGAAAAAGCACTGAACGCCGAATCCGTTCTCCGGCGTCTTGAATCCGACGGTCGGAGCATAAGCGACCCGCATATCGACGATCCCGGTCACAGCGACTGTTCGCCCTGCGTATTTTGCGTTTGCCGCTCGGGTGTCTTTTTTGAATTCAGTTGCGAGATCCACGACATTCACCCGCATTTCAGGCGTGTCAGCACGCTTCGGCTTAAGAAGCTGCCGACAACCCAAAACCGCAAAAATGATAAGAACCATGGGCAAGAGACTTTTCTTATTCATATCGTTCTCAGTTTCGTCACAAGAATCGGTAATTTTAGGTGCTGACAGTATATAACCGTGTCGTCCGAAAAAGGTAGTTCTTTCTTTTGGTCATCGATATTTGCGGAGCGACAGACGTAATTTTTTAGGGTCGGATGCGAAATTTCTACAACAAAGAAAGCGCCATGGCCTCGGATTTCTGGGACCGCGGCATTGATAAGGTAAGAAATGGCGTCGCCGCATCGGCCGGTTGGATATGGATGACGAGCAAAGGCGACTCGGTGGCAGAGCCGCTGGGCACCGGTCGGCTCATGCAGCGCCCATTCCTTAAGGTACGTGAAAAGAATATTGCTCTCCATCCGATGGCAAAGATCCTGGAGGAATCCTGGACGAAGCAAGAACTAAACAGATCGCACGAAACCACACGCCTGTAGAAGCGGCCTGCGGCCAGGTTCTACTCGATGACATAGACCGTAAGTGGGCCGCCATGAGCCGTGCGCATGCTCGACCGTAGGGCGGCCGATCCCGCGGCGAAGCAATACGGAGCCAAGAACAAGGATTCGATCGAATTCCTTGACAGCCCAAACGCCGTCTCCGCTGATGCCAAATAGTCGAGCACTTCCGGGAGAAAAAACCGAATATCCTTCTCCGATACAAATGTATGCGTCGCACTGACCGATCGGAGCCCGACATCAAGGAGCAAATAGCGATCGGCCGGTAACGCTCGTCGGATGTCCATCGCCCTTCTCAGTCCGCTCCGTTTAAGGGCGGCGGATACTTTGTGCCTCCCACAATTTCCTCAGGATCGACAGATTCCCATCGAAAATTATCGATATGATCAGTTTTGCGCCCGAGAAATTCACTGTGGCAATAGAGGCCCGAAACGGGCATGAAGCGCAGATAATCATCCGCGAGTGATGAAAATCTGCCGATGATCGGGTTTGACATACCTGCTTCAATACACTCAATTCCCAGGGCCGGCGAAAAGAGTACCTTGAGTGCCATATCGCTGAATTGGAAAAAATTCCACGGGCGCTCGTGTGACGAAAACGAAAAATGCGTTTCCACGAAAACCAATCCCCCGATCTTTAACAACTTTGCAATTTCGGCGGCTGCTAACCACGGCATCGCTAAGTGCTCAAACACAGCACTCGAGTAGATCAGATCGAAACTTTTATCTTCAAAGTATTGAGAAAGTCTATGAGCGTCGCCGACGATGTCGACATTGGGTCCTGGATAATAATCGAAGCCGATATACTCCGCTTGCGAAAAGGTGGCTCGGGCGCTGGATTTACCCGTTACTTCGCGGCTGCCGATCTCAAGGATCCTGTAGCCTTTTTTGTTGCCGACCTTGGCGAGGTATTGTTGAAAATTAGCGTGGCTGGTTAGTTTTGGGCTGGTAATGCTGGGATCTAAATATCCGGGATCGGTGAAAGGGCCTGTCAAAGCCAAAATGACCCGTTTGATTCTTCTAAGGATACTCTTGATAAACCCGTATGCGATTCGCATGATCGTTTCAGCCCGGAGCCAAGCAAGCGGAGAAGTCGTAAGATGACGTTTGATCGATCGCCGAGAGCCCTTCAGGCTTTAATACGACTATAGCAAGAGATCGGTTACAAAAGTTTCATAATTTGGGGCGAAAAATAAATCGGACGCATACGAATGAAATAATTACTTTGGGAATAGGTCTGCGGCGTGTGACCCATGGGTTAGTGGTGTTCGCTTGTCAAAATTAAGTGGTCGTCGCCGCGGTCGAATGTTTAAGCCTGCTTCCAGTTAGAAGTCGTTCCGCTCTGAAAGTTTTGCTGACAATTACGGAACGTACCTCGCTGGAATGGCGACGTCGCCAGTTGTGCCTAAGACGCTGATGGTGACGCCGCCTGTGGATCTCAGGATGTACCAGTTGCCTTGGCGGAAGACGGCGGTGTCTGCTTTGCCGTCGCCGTCGTAGTCGCCGGGGACGGGTTGGTCGGTCGAGTTGCCCCAATTGACGATCAACACGCCGCCAGCTGAATCGAGAATGTACCAGTTGTTGTCCGCAGGTCGGTAGACGGCGATGTCGTCTTTGCCGTCACCGTCGTAGTCGGCTTCGACGGGTTTGTCACCGGGTTGGCCCCAACCGACGATCTGAACGCTGGTCGTCGAGTTCA
>JBDTZW010000288.1:0-3224 GCA_040004905.1 Acidobacteriota bacterium | reverse complement strand
GGCACGACCGGCAAGCCAAAAGGTATTGCTCACACGCACGCGAGTTTTCCGATCAAGGCGGCTCAGGATATGGCGTTTGGGACGGATGTGGGACGAGGGACGAGGATATCATGGTACACGGACATCGGTTGGATGATGGGGCCGTGGCTGATCTATGGGGCGTTGATAAATGGTGCTACGATCTGCATCTACGACGGCGCCCCGGATTATCCGACCCCCGACCGCATGTGGGAATTTTGTGCGAAGCATAAGGTCGAGGTGCTGGGCATTTCGCCGACGCTCGTTCGAGGTCTGGCGGCGCACGAAGAGAGTGTCAGTAGCCCGCACGTAAGTAAGGGCTCCGTTGAGAATGAGAAACTCCCGCGAAGTCGCAAAGAGGCAAAGAAGGATCCCTATGAGCGTCACGACCTGTCATCGCTCCGCATCTTCGCGTCGACCGGCGAGCCGTGGAATCCCTCGCCGTGGTGGTGGCTATTCGAAAAGGTCGGCAATTCGAAACTTCCGATCATTAACTACTCTGGCGGCACAGAAATATCTGGCGGAATTCTGATGGGCAACCCGCTGCTGCCGATCAAGCCCTGTTCGTTTCCCGCGCCGTGTCCGGGAATGGATGTCGATATCCTTGACGAGAACGGCGCACCCGTAAAACCCGGCGAGGTTGGTGAGCTCGTGATCAAACAGCCGTGGATCGGAATGGCCCGCGGTTTCTGGAAAGAGAAGGAACGCTACCTAGACACTTATTGGCGCCGTTTCAAAGACATCTGGGTGCACGGCGATTTCGCGATGCGGGACAAAGACGGCCACTGGTTCATCCTCGGCCGCTCAGATGACACACTAAAGGTCGCCGGCAAACGCGTCGGCCCAGCCGAGGTCGAAAGCATTCTCGTCTCGCACCCCCAAGTCGTCGAAGCCGCGGTCATCGGCGTCCCGGATGAGATGAAAGGTACGATCATGGTCGCATTCTGTGTTACTGCGGAAAGCTTCCCGCAAAGTCGCAAAGCCGCGAAGCAAGAAACGGCGGAAACACGGCCGGTAGGTAGTGTGCCCGTAGCTGCGACGGAACTCGAAATAGCACTAAAAGCCCTTGTCGCCCGCGACATGGGCAAGCCGCTCGCTCCATCAAAAATTCACTTCGTCTCTGCCCTCCCCAAAACCCGCAACGCCAAAGTAATGCGCCGGGTAATCCGCTCCGCATATCTCGGCGAAGACCCCGGTGATCTCTCCGCGCTCGAAGATCCTGCCACCGTAGATGAAATAATTAAGGTTAAATATGAATAAGGGGTTAGCCGTTCTTTTTTTACTACTCTTGTCGTCTTTTCTCAGCGGACAAACTTCGTCAGGGATTGAGGTATCCCTGGATAAAGCGGAAATTTTCTTACCGTGCCATTCCGGTATTCCCGCGAAATACATCACGTGCCCAAATGGCACAACGATTAATGTTCAGATAAAACTTCCAGGCCGAATGCAACGGGCGGTTAAATATGAATACTTGGTCACTGGAGGCCGCATCGTCGGAAAAGGGCCAAAAGTCATTTGGAATCTGTCCGAGGCTCGGCCAGGTACGTATCGGATAACCGTGCGCGTTTTCAAAGGCTCCGTCGAACTCACCAAAAGTGTCCCAGCACAAGTAGATGTCGGCGAATGTCCCGATTGCAATGCCGAGTGCCTGAGTTGTCCCAATATCACGATTCAGACGGCAGACATCTTTGTGAACCGACGGGAGATAATAGAACTACATACGACGGAGAGCGTGGACGCAAGGTTTCGGTGGACGGTTATTGGCGGTACGATAATTGATGGTCAAGGCACCGACGACATTAAAGTTCAAATCGACGGAAACTTATCCGCGGATACCGTATTGGTTCGGGTCGAAGTACTAGAGGGAGGCTTTTGCTTCGAGGTAGGCGGATGCCCTAGAAAGTCAGAGGTCAGTTTGCGGGTTGTGAAACTTTGGACTTCCCTACCATCGCTTCGGAAATGACCCCCATTTACACCATCGGTCATGGGCGACATCCGTTTGCGTATTTCCTCGAATTGCTGCAAACGCACAAGATCGAATTTCTGTGCGATGTGCGAAGTGTGGCTCGGTCACGGTGGCCGCAGTTTAATGGCGGGGTTTTGCAGGAGCTGCTGAATGAGAACGGGATAGGCTACGAGCATTTGCCCGAGACCGGCGGCAAGACGAATCCGCTCCCTGAGGAACGGGATCGCGGCGTTGAGCGGATCATCGAGATCGCGTCCGACGTACGCACCGTGATCATGTGCTCCGAATCAAAACCGCTGACGGATCACAAGATGCCACGCGCCAATTGTCATCGCGTTGGCATGCTCGCCCCGATGCTGAAAGCCCGAGGAGTTTCCCGGATCGCCCACATCCTCCCAAATGGCGAAACCATTGAATTCGACGAATCGGCCGTTCCATCACTGGTGACCACCAATAGCTTCGCAGTGTTTCATACATAAATCTCTTTGCTATCCGTGCACTATAAGATACAATTGTTCGCGACGAAATGTCGCCGCACAGATCGTCAATTATTGTGAAGAAAAGATGATCTTACAGATAGGCACGAATACTTCCGGCGATCTCGGTCTTGCGCCTGATCAAAAACTGTCCTACAAAAAATGCGAAAATCGTGGAACACAGCCGAAATCGTCCTATACAAATTGCGAAAATCGGGGAACATAACGAATTTACTGCCGTAAATGATGAGCGTGGCAAAACTTGCGAGGTCGAGATCTGACAGGCCGCTGAACGGGACATCGCTTCGGCGGGCGGCTCGCTACCTTGCCGGGTGCGATGCTGATCTGGGCCGGATCCTGGAAATGTACGGGCCGCCGCCGCTGTGGGATCGTGAGCCTGGGTTTGCGACGCTGTTAAACATCATCCTCGAACAACAGGTTTCGCTCGCATCTGCCAAGGCATGTTTCGATAAACTTTGTGTCCATCTCGGCGAGGTAACGCCGGCCGCGCTTTTGACACTGAACGATATAGATCTCAAACGAATCGGCTTCAGTCGGCAGAAAACGGCCTATGCACGGCATTTATCCGAGGCTGTACTGGAAAACAGGCTCGATTTCGACGGCCTGCATCGGCAGCCTGATGCAGAGGCCAAAACCGAACTGATCAAACTAAAAGGAGTCGGCGAATGGACGTCTGATATTTACTTGCTTATGGCAATGCTGCGTCCGGATGTCATGCCGAAGGGCGATATCGCCCTTCACAC
>JBDTZW010000085.1:0-10901 GCA_040004905.1 Acidobacteriota bacterium | reverse complement strand
ATGCAGCGTCTATTGAATTCCGCCAAGATCTATCGCATGGACCCGGCGTTCAAACGCACGGAGCTTTGCGATTCCGCGGTCGAACTTATTCGTCTGAGCGAACTCGATTCCTGTTACCTCCGTCCGCTGATCTTTCGCGGCCTCGATGAAGAAAAACCTTCGTTCGGTGTGAATCCGTTAGGCAGCCCGATCGACACTTACATCTGTGCGTGGCAGTGGGGAAAGTACCTCGGCGAAGAAGCTCTTGAGACCGGCATCGATGTCTGCGTTTCGAGCTGGACGCGTATTACCTCTAATTCAATGCCCGCGATGGCGAAGGCCGGTGCGAATTACATGAATTCGCAGCTGATCAAAATGGAGGCCTTGCTAGGCGGATTTTCCGAAGGCATCGCCCTCGACGACCGCGGCTATGTTTCCGAAGGCTCAGGCGAAAACATTTTTCTCGTCAACAACGGCAAGCTGATCACGCCGCCGCTCGGAGCCTCGATCCTGCCCGGCATCACACGCGATTCCGTGATCGAGATCGCACGCGAAATGGGCATTCCGGTCCTTGAAACCTCGATCCAGCGTTCAGCTCTTTATCTTGCGGATGAAGTTTTCTTCACCGGAACAGCAGCCGAGATCACGCCGATCCGTTCGATAGACCGCATCACTATCGGCGAAGGTAAATGCGGCGAGATGACCAAGAAACTGCAGACGGAATTCTTCAAGATCATCGACGCCGTACGGCCAGCCCCGCTCAATGCCGACTGGCTTACATTTGTCGCCGACACCGGTGAAAAAAAAACGGCAGTAGCGTAAAGTAGCGCTGAAATAATAGACACGATAAAGAACGCGGGATAAGATTCACTTGTCTCGCGTTTTTGTTTTCGACGATGCCGAAAAAATACATTCTCGAAATAACCGTCTTCATATCGGGCGGTCTCGTGATGGTTTACGAGATCATCGGTTCGCGTGTTCTCGCTCCGTTTATCGGCACCTCAACCTACATTTGGACGAGCCTGATCGGCGTGATCCTCGGAGCTCTCAGCCTCGGCTATTGGATAGGCGGACGAACTGCGGACCGGAATCCTGAGATAAAGATCCTCTCGCTCGTTATTTTTCTAGCGGGCGGATTGGTATCCGTCACGACGCTCATCAAAGATGTCGTTCTGTCCTTCATCGCGGCGGCCCAAATGCCGCTCGAGATAAGATCGCTGATCGCCGCCGCGATCCTTTTCGCCCCGGCAAGCGTCGCACTCGGGTTCGTCACGCCGTACGCAGTCAAACTCAAAACCGTGAGTCTCGCTGACTCCGGCAAAACCGTCGGCAGCCTCTTTGCGTTTTCAACGGTCGGCAGCATCGTCGGCACATTCGCCGCGGGCTTTTTTCTCATCCCGTTCGTCGGCAGTGTTCGAACGCTCTATATTATTTCGGGCGGCCTGATCATTTTGGGATTGCTCCTGGTTCCCTTCACGATCAGCCGAACGACGATCGCTGTGATCATTGTCTTTATTCTCGGAATCGCGGCCAGTGAATTCAGCGTCGCCGAACTCCGCGCGGCCAACGGCCTCTACGACATCGACACTGAATACAGCCGCGTCCGTGTTTTTCAAACTATCGATCCGCGAAATAATAAACCGATCACAACCCTCGCGACCGATCCGTATTTCACACAATCGGCGATCTATCTCGATAGTGACGAACGCGTTCTCGAATACAGCCGTTTTTATCACCTGGCTAGCTACTACAAACCCGACCTAAAAAAAGCCCTGATGATCGGCGGTGCCGGCTACACATTTCCGCGTGAATTTCTGCGGACCTATCCCGCTTCGACAATTGACGTCGCGGAGATCGACCCGGGAATGACCGAGATCGCGAAACGATTCTTCCGCCTTAACGACGATGCGAGGATGAAGATCATGCACGCCGACGGACGCGTGTTTTTGAATGCCGAGGAAGTAAACAAATACGATGTGGTTTTCGTCGATGCCTGCAATTCCCTCTTCTCCGTGCCGTACCAACTCACGACGCGGGAAGCGGTGCGGCAGATCGATCGCGTGCTCAAACCCGATGGCGTCGTTTTGTTCAACTTGGTTGGTTCGTCGATCCGTGGCTCGGCCAGCCAATTTCTTCAGGCGGAATATCGCACGTACGCAGACGTATTTCCCGTTGTAGATCTCTACAAGGTCAACTCTGACTTTCCCGACGAACGGGTCCAAAACCTGCTTATTGCTGCGTCAAAGAATAACGCTCCGCGTTCGTCGCCTGTTGATCCCGAGACCACGGAACTGCTTTCGCATCGGTATGCAAATCCATTTCCGCTCGATGCCGCTTCGCTCTCCGATGACCTCGCTCCGGTCGAGTACTACAACTCGATCGCCCTCAACTTCTACAGTCGCGAGCATCGGTGAAAACTTTTTCTACACAGAACCTCACGTTCGGGATAAAATCGTTACTGTCAGTGAGGTCCCCGCGTTTATGAAGTTCGCTAAATCGTTCTTACCCGTTCTTACTGTCTCGTTGAGCTTATTCACTACCGTTGCCTGCGCTCAGGATGAAACGATAGAGGCAAGCAAGATGGATCCCGGCAAAAAAGTGTCGTCCACGATCGCCGGCATCAGATATTCCGTACCGAAAGGCTTCGAAATCGAGAAATCTCCCTATCCGCGCACGGTTTTTCTAAGGAGCAAAGAAAGCACGGCGATATTTATCACGATCACCGACAGTCGCCCCGACAACAAAACCTTGAACGATATCGCCTCAAACGTCGTGACGGAATTTGCACCCGCGGAGCAGGCCTTCAAGTGGAAACCGACCGGAGTCGATGAAGAAGCTGCCAGCACATTCGAAGTAAAAGGGGGAAGTGCAAAAGGCCAAAGCAAAGCGAAAAAAGTAGTTCAGCTCTACTACAAGGTACTGAAAAACAAAAACAAATTCCTCACCATCGGCTACGTTATGGACTTCGGCGATGAAACCGCGGCCCAGTCCGATTTTGCATACTCCTCGGAAGGAATCGTCGGAGGTTCAATGCCCGCCTGGTACGCCCTAACCCACGTGATAGTCTCGATCACGGGAGAAAAATACGACGACATCCTCGACAAACTTCCGACATCCCTGACCGCTCCCATCAATTGATCGAGAGCATTTTCGCGCCTCGGCCATATCGCAGAGCGGAACGGATGAGCCTTCCGGGCCCAACCCAAAAGATGAGCGAGGCTACGCCTCCCTTTCCAAAACAATGCTAACATCCAGTTTCTGCTAGTAATGGATAACGACTTGCTTGAAAATCGTCCAACGCCCGAAACCACGAACAAGCGCATCGCGCTGCTCTCGATCGCTGGGGTCCTCTTCGTCTTCTATTTCTTTCAATGGTACGCAGGAGATCCTGAGAAGAGATTTCAACTTGTCGATCTCGTCTTTGCCGTATTTTTCACAGTCGCCGTTTTCCTTTGGTGCCAGATCGACGCCCGCGAACGCGGGGATGTGATCGGCCCTTTCTTCGCCATCGGCTTGCTCGTCTTCGGCCCGTTCGCCGTGATGTACTACTTCTTTCGCACCCGCGGTTTCCAACGCGGCCTGATCTCCATCGCTTGGATGTTCTTCTTCGGCCTCATCGTATTCATCGCCAGCTTCATCGAACTCATCATCCTCGCCAACATCTCCGACCGCATGGGCCTCTTGAAGGACGTCTGAGCGGGGACCTTTTCTCAGCCTAAATACCTTTTGAAGAATACCCGGGAATCGCCCTCTCCGCTTTCGGTTTGTCGGGCAAGATTCAGTTTTTGCCACTTCGTAAACAGCTCGTATTTGCAGTGGACCGGCCATTCCTCGATCGCAAAGAGCTCGTCCCCGGCCTTGAATTCATCCGTGCATGTTTCTGTTTTGCCTGGGCGGAGCGGCAAACAGTGATCGTACGAAAACTGCGCTCTTGTATCCCAACCCTTTACATTCAACTGCAAATGCCGTGTAGTTTTACCGTTGGCGCCGTTTGAAAGGACGGCAGAGAATTTGCCCGTCCCATCGTCAGTTACCTCAAGCCGGAACCAGTACGAAACACGCGAGCCATCCGGTTCAACGCTTTCTTCATCGTGAGTGTAAACGCCCGACCAGTCCTTCGCCATAGCGGCGGACGCATCTGCATATGTGACCGCCGCCAGGACCAGAATAAAGTGAATCGCAAACTTGCCGAGAGTCATATCTCCGTAACCTCATTCTACTAAGGCAGATTGCGAATACTCTTTCCGCGGGCAAAGCTTACCGGTTAAGGCCCTGGCCGTATTGTTCCGTGCCGAAGGTGCCGATTCCATTGAGGCGGAAGCTGAGAACGTAGCGGTTTTCGTTGCGGACGCCGACGTTAAAGGTGTAGTACTGGAGTGCAAGAGAGCAGCAGTCGTAGGTGTAGCCGACGGTGTAAAGAGAGCTGATCAGCGGCGACAGCCCACCTGTCCGCCGATTCTCAAAATCGTAGAACAGCGATGTTCCGCCAAACCAGCCGTGGTCGCGGTTGCCGATGAAAATGCTTGGGCTCCACTGCGATCCGCGAAGCGTTCCGGCCTCTTTCCCGCTGGGGTCGGCATACTGCACAAGCGATGGCATCAACGTTATCGCCCGGGTGTAATAAAAAGTCTGAAATATCTTGACCAGCTTTTTGTCGTAGCCGATGGCGGCGGAGACATCGCGGACAACCCCGGTCTGCGTATCGATGTCCATTCGTGTGTTCACGAAAATGGTGCGCTGCGGCCGATACGTCGCGTCGATGTTGATCGGCGAAAATCCGCGTTGGACGCCGCCGAAGGTGTAGAAAGTAAGCGCCGTTATCGGTTCGATCTCGTTCCGCTGTCCGGGAACCAAAGCTCCGCCAAACGTCTTGTCAAAGAAGTACTTACCGCGGACCGTCAGCGAAAATATCTCGTACGGCTGTATCGAAAGCGGATTCTTTTCGGTGCTTTTGCCAAGCAGGTCGGTGGAGCCCGTCGGGTCGGGGCTCGCCTTGGCGGACGCGTCTTCCATCGCCGAGTCCAGCGTGCCCGATTGGCCCAGGCCACCGCGTGTGTTTCGCCGTCGTGCGGCGTTCTGCTCCGCCAGGCGTCGCTGAGCATCTTCGGTCACCGCTTCGGCATAGCGCCGCGTGTAGATGCGGTTCGTCAAACCAAACTCGACCTCGTTAGTGTCCGTCGCCGTGTCGGTGTAGTCGTAACGGATGATGTTACTGAAGTTGTTGATGCCTTTGATGTAGTGATATGTGATATACGGCTCGATCACGTGGCGAAACATGAATTTGTCGTTCTTGCCGTAATAGTTCCTTGCGAGCGCAACGGGCCGGATGTCGAACTGAAACTCGCCATATTTGCGGATCAGGTCCTTTCCGACCACCGTCCGAATGCTGTTCAGCGAATCCGAGTAATAGGTAACGCGTCCAGCCCCGGTCGCCGTAAAGTTAACGTACTTGGTGCTGATCGGCAGCATGAATTCCGGATATATGTCGAACCTTTGTCCGAGCGCCGGCGTTACGATCGGGTCGCCGCCTGTCTGTGCCCGGTACAGCCCGATATCGTCCACGTCCTCACGCCGCGACACGCCGTCAAAGCTCGTCTTGAATTCGAAATAGAGCGGCTTAAGGAACGACAGCTTAGACGGCCGCTTGTCGAAGTTGATGCTCGGCAGGTCGCGAGTTTTCACCCGAACGTTGGGGATCGAGATCACCTGCGAGCGGGCGAGAAGGTTCAGGGTGTAGTTGTCCCAGCTTTTGTTGACAAAGGCCTGCGAGACCTCGATCGGCGAAATGATCTGCTGGATGCCGTCGGAGAAAACCTGCCGAAACGCGAGGTTGGATGTCAGGCGAACATCGGCGGCGGCGGTGAATCCGTTCGAGAAGTAATGCACTCCATTTGCGTAAACGATCGAGCCTCCCTGGTCGGGATGTTCGGCGTCAACCTTGTGTCCGAAGATACGGTCCTGAACGGCGTAAAAACCCATGTCGAAATACGACCGAGAATTTGCCCGCGTCCGAAGGTCGAGGCCGTATCCGATGCCGCGTGCGGTGTAGATATCAAACCGGACCGTCGCGTCCGCCGAACGCCCGAGCGTCTGGTAGTAAGCCCCGGAAAGGCGCGCTCCCTTTGCAGCCGAGTAGCCAAAAGTGGGGGTCAGAAAACCCGAGGCCCGGTCGCGCTTCTTGATCGGGATCGAAGCGTACGGCAGCGGGATGAGCGGAATGTTCTTCAGGCGAAACCGGGCATTCTTAAGCTTCAGGCGGTCGTTCGTTTTTATTCGTGCCTGGTCGGCGGTAAAACTCCACTTCGGCACTGCTTCTTCGCAGGCGGTGAACACGCCCTTGGTAATGACGATCTCGTCAGCCGAAACACGCTCGACCTTTTCTGCGGTGAAGTAGATGATGGTTCCGTCGTTGGTTTGGTTTGTAAAACCGGTCGAGTCTTCAAAAGTACCGAGTTTGGTCTTGTAGTTCCAAATGCCCTTCGCACCAGTGATGCGCTGGTCGTCGCCCTGGTCGAAAACGACGCTGCCCTCGGCGATCATCTTGTTCTCGGCTTCGTAGATAGTGATCTTGTTCGCCTGGAGGCGATAAATACCAAAGCGGACATCGACGTTGCCTTCGTGGATAACAATACGTTTGCCAGGTTCTCCCTGAACACTTTGGTGATCCGAATA
Organism: Acidobacteriota bacterium; assembly: GCA_040004905.1. Lineage (GTDB taxonomy): Bacteria > Acidobacteriota > Blastocatellia > Pyrinomonadales > Pyrinomonadaceae > OLB17. The sequence continues at coordinate 4,250 of JBDTZW010000085.1, read as the reverse complement.
AACGACGACTTCGCCATCTCCACCTTCTGGGGCAAAGCTCGGTTTCTTGCCCGGTTTTGGCGTCGCGCTTTGTTCCGGCGAGATCGGGTTAATATTAGGGGTGTCGGTTATCGGGTTGGAAACTTCACGTTCAACGGGGTTGGTCCGCTGCGGGTAGCCCGCCAACGATGGCCCCAGAATGAGCGCAGAAAGGATGAGTAAATCTCGAAAACGCATCGTTGGAAACGACCAATGTTCGATGCTAACACGAAAGGGAATAAACAATAAAGCCTTGTGCTAGACTAATATATCAGACCCATTCGCACCCGCTATGAACAAGCCAAATGTTCTGATCGTCGAAGACGAAGAACTCATGCGTTCGATCCTCCGGCAGCTTCTCGAAGGCGTCGGTTACGCCGTTTTTTCCGCCGACAGCGCCGAAACCGCCGTCGAGATCTTTGCGTCGAACGAGATCGCAGTAACGCTAACCGATATTAAGATGGCGGGCAAGGACGGCCTGGAGCTGCTAGTCGAGATCAAGGCGATCGACGAATCGGCGGTGGTGATAATCATGACCGCCTATTCATCCGTCGATTCCGCCATCGCCGCCCTTCGCCAAGGCGCCTACGACTACGTAACCAAGCCGTTCGTGAACGACGACTTGCTCAAAACCATCGAAAACGCGACGGCGCATCGGCAGCTGTTCCAGGAAAATCGGGTGCTGCGGCGTGAACTGCGAAAACAGTACAATTTCGCCGAGATCGTCGGCAAAAGCGACAAATTGCAGGAGGTTTTCGATCTGGTGAACAAGGTCGCCGACACGAATGCCAATGTGCTTGTTCGCGGCGAGAGCGGCACTGGAAAAGAGTTGATCGCCCGGTCGATCCACTTTAATAGCAGCAGGTCCGACAAACCGTTTCTTGCGGTGAACTGCGGTGCTTTGCCCGAGTCGCTGCTCGAGAGCGAGCTTTTCGGTCATACAAAGGGTTCGTTCACCGGAGCCGTCGCCGACAAAAAAGGCCTGTTTCGGTCGGTTGCGGGCGGGACCCTGTTCCTCGACGAAGTCGGAGAGATGCCGCAATCGCTGCAGGTTAAGTTGCTGCGAGCGCTGCAGGAGCACGAGGTGACCCCGGTGGGGTCGTCAACGCCGCAGAAATTTGACGCAAGAATCATCGCAGCCACAAACCGCGACCTCGAAGCCGAGGTGACCGAAGGCCGTTTTCGCGAAGACCTTTTTTATCGCCTAAACGTCCTCGAGATCGTGGTCCCGCCGCTTCGCGAACGCCGCGAGGACATTCCGCTGCTCGTCAAACACTTCCTCGCGAAGACCGGTCCGCAGGGCGTTCGAAAGGTCATCAGTGAAGAGGCGTTGGCCGCGATCGCGGGGTACGATTGGCCCGGGAATGTGCGTGAGTTGGAAAATGCGATGGAGCGTGCGGTGATCGTCAGCGACGATGAGATCGATGTCGACAGCTTGCCGCCAAAGATCCGGTCGAATGTCGGTGCGCATGAAACGCGTGACCCCGATGGCTTTCGCCCTACGCTCGACCAGATGGAAAAACGCTACATTGCCGACATCCTGAAAGCAGTCAAAGACGACAAGACCTCGGCCGCAAACATTCTCGGCATTGACCTATCTACGCTGTATAGGAAATTAAAACGGTATGAGGAGAGTTGATTATTTTGCGGTAACTTCCAGCACGAAGTAATCGGTATCTTCGACGTGAGTGATTCGTCCTTCGGTGTACGGCGGTTGGAAAAACTGATTTGCGGGATAGGACCGGCCGTTGACCATATCTTCGCCGCCTAGGTCGCCTTGAGCGATCAGTTCTGGCGGAAACCAGATCTGCGTCGGCAGCGTGATCTTGTCCGGAGCTTTCACTTTTTCGGCTTCGGCGACCAGCTTTTTGGAATCTTCGGGCGAGAAACGCAGTATCGCCACCAGCTTTTTGTGCTGTGGATCATCCTTCCAAACAACCTCTTCTGCTTCGTACGGCATGTTGATCAGCAGCCCGAGCTCTTCTATATTCGTCTTGGTCGCATTGGCAGCCTCGTTCCGAGAATTGGCCGCCCTAGCGGCGTTTGAAGCCTCGTTAGAATTCGCCGAACCGCCGCACGCCGAAACAAGCGCGCCTGAAAGGAAAAGTGCTAGAATACATCCCGTTTTCACTAATTCACCAATTTAGATCCGCAAATCACGCAAATCAAAGGGCCCGACAACGTCTTCTGTTGGTATCAAACTTTACTGGCCGACAAACTGTGGTTTGTTGGCTATTTATGGAGGAGGACCGCTTTTCCCTTGGCCCAATACACATTACATAAAAGCTATGTTTAAATCAAAGATGCTCTTCGCCCCTATAGTGTTTGCTGTCTTTGCACTAAATTCTTTTGCTCAAACAACCACGCCGCTCGAAGCGGTAAACTCGTTCTACAGATTCGACAAAACTCATTCGCAGGATTTCACTCGGGCAAACATCGACGCCCGCCGTTCGTGGTTCTCCTCCGATCTTTATTCACTGTTTCTAAAAGAGATCAAGCGTGCAGACTCATACGCTAAAAAACATCCGACGGACAAGCCGTATTTCGAGGGTCTTCCGTTTCAACCCATCGACGAAACCTGCAAAGCTGGCCGCAAAGTTCTGCACAAAGGCGTCAACACGATGCACGGAACCGAAGAATCAAAACGAGCTACGATACTCGCGTCTTTCGCGTTTCCGAAGCCGTGCAAAAATCCGGACAACACCGTCTATACGATCGTTCTGACAAAGAACAAATCAGGTTGGCTGATCGATGATGTTCTATACGAAGACAACCATTCGCTCAGGTCGGATCTAAACAGGAAGGATCACTAATCATTTGACTCACATTTTCACGGCACCACGGCGGCGGCGGCATCTTTGCCGCCGCCTTTGTTTTGGGGCTCACATGAGCATTTATGCTAAAATTACGATTTATACTTAGATAACATAATTTTTATATGGCAGTAGAGATCAAAGAAGCGGTTTCGGCGGCAGAGGCGGAAAAGCAGCGATGGGAAGACGAGACATTAGAAAGAGTCCTCGAAAAAAAGCCGGAGCGAAAAACTCATTTCGAGGGTGTTTCTCTTGAACCGGTCGATCGGCTTTACACCGAGGCTGACGCTGAAAATATATCCGAAGTTGGCTTTCCGGGAGAGTATCCGTACAAACGCGGTATTCATCCTACAGGCTATCGCGGCAGGCTGTGGACGATGCGGCAATTCGCCGGATTCTCGTCGCCCGAGGAAACGAACCGACGCTTCAAATATCTGATGGCGCAGGGGCAGACCGGTTTGTCGGTCGCCTATGATCTGCCTGCGTTGATGGGTCTGGACGCCGATTCGCCGTTGAGCGAAGGTGAGGTTGGCAAGTGCGGCGTGGCGGTTTCGTCACTCGCCGATTTCGAAGTTTTGTTTGACGGTATTCCGCTCGACCAGGTTACGGTCTCACAGACGATCAATGCCCCCGCGCCGATCTTCCTAGCGATGTATCTCGTGGTCGCCGAAAAGCAGAAAGCTGATTTCAAAAAGATCTCCGGCACGCTGCAGAACGACATTCTCAAGGAATACATCGCCCAAAAAGAATGGATCTATCCGATCAAGCCCGCGATGAAACTGGTGATCGATACCTTCGAATATACGGTCAAACATGTTCCGAAATACAACCCGATCTCCGTCAGCGGATATCATATCCGCGAGGCAGGTGCGACCGCCTTGCAGGAGTTAGCGTTCACGCTGCGGGACGGTGTCGAATACGTTCAGTACGGCGTCGATCGCGGAATGGATGTCGATGAATTCGTGCCCCGCCTCTCCTTTTTCTTTAACGCACACAATGATTTCTTCGAAGAGATTGCGAAATACAGAGCGGCACGGGTAGTCTGGGCACGGACGATGAAGGAACGGTTCGGTGCAAAAAAACCGCGAACCATGCAGCTTCGCTTTCACACGCAGACGGCCGGAGTTTCGCTCACCGTTCAGCAGCCTCTGAACAATATCGCCCGCGTAGCGATACAGGCCCTAGCGGGAGTTCTCGGCGGTACTCAGTCGCTTCATACCGATTCATACGATGAAGCTCTCGCATTGCCGACTGACGAGGCCGCATTGATCGCTCTTCGAACGCAGCAGATCATAGCTGAGGAAACGGGTGTCGTAAACACCGTCGATCCGTTAGGCGGAAGCTGGTATGTGGAATCGCTGACGCAAAAAATGATCGACGGCTGCATGGATTATTTTGCAAAGATCGATGGTTTCGGCG
>JBDTZW010000198.1:0-3249 GCA_040004905.1 Acidobacteriota bacterium | reverse complement strand
ATGTTTTTACGCTAGGTTTGAAAGATACCGCCTATTAACGGTATGCTATCCCATAAAAAGGAATATCATTTTAGCCGCTGCCATGTCAACATTTATTAGTAAAACGATGATCAACAGTCGCTGCGGCGGCGAGCTGGACAAGATCCGTAAACTGTATGAGCGGGCCTTTGAGATATACGACAAGAACCACCGGGCGCCCCAGATCGACGTTCGATATTACCCCTACGTCGGCATAAATCACACGATCAGGATACGCGACGGCAGAGTTTTCGTTAGAATAGGCGAAATTTGCCGTGATATGCCGATTCCGGCCCAAAACGGTCTCGCCCATATCCTGGTTGCAAAACTGTTTCGAAAGCGGCCACCCGCGGCCGCAAGCTCGATCTATGCAGAATTCATAAAATCGCCCGAGATCAGGCATAAGGCGGCAAAAAGCAAGCGGGCGAACGGCCGAAAAGTCATAACTACCTCAAAGGGAACAATTTATGACCTCGATAGAATATTTGACTCGCTAAACCGCGAATATTTCCACGGTAAGATCCAGAAACCGACCCTGACCTGGTCAGTCCGCAAGACCTATCGCATCCTGGGCCATCACGACGCCACGCACCGGACGATCGTGATCAGCAAATCACTCGACGATACCTTCGTGCCCAAATTCGTGGTCGATTACGTTCTCTATCATGAAATGCTGCATATCGCCCATCCGACTAAGCATATAAACGGCCGACGCTACAACCACACGGCAGCCTTCAAACGGGACGAGATGAAGTTTGCCTACTACGAGAAAGCCGAAGCATGGATCGCCGGAAACGTCGGAAAGCTCGAACGGCAGGCGAAACGGAAAAGGCCTGTCCGAGCGCGTATCAAAAAGACGATAAAGCAGCTCGTTTTGCCGTTTTTCGGCTAAGTCTCTTAATTGTCAGGCGCCAACTCGGCGATGATCGAGCCGATGATCCCGAAAGGAGACACGGTCCTCCTCTCAATTCCCGACTTAGTAAATCTCGTTTCAACAAAATACGTCGTAGGCACGGCTGCGTCAGAGCGTTTTGCCTCGAAAGCCTCAGCGATCTTACCTGCGGTTTCGGTGTCGGAGGCGGCGGTCGCGGCGGTCGCTTTGCTGTCGGTTAGCTGCTTTAAGGCTGAGTTTTTCGTAAAATTATCGCCGCTTTGTTTGGCTTTGAGGCATTTGATCACGCTATCTGCGTCGCCGGCGATGACCTTATTATCTATAAACACGGCCGCATCACCATCGTCGGATCGATAAGCCTCGACGCCTAACTCATCCGACATTTGCTTGTTCGGTTTTAGATCGGCCGCAAGCGTTTTCTTTATTTTTTCCTTGTCTTTGACCGACGCTATGACGACCGGATTTTCGCCCTCGGCGTCAAATTTGGCGGTTACAATGTCCCCGTCGACAAGGCTTAGAAACCCCTCGATATCGCGAATTCCGTAGGGTTCGAACAGGCTGCCTGAAAATTCGGTAAGGATCTTTCCGGCGGTCGGCTCAGCCTGTTTTTGCGCGACAAGGAGAACGCTCCGCCACGAACGCTGGGCGTCCTTTAGAGAGTAACTCGTGACGCTCGGCAAATTCGGAGGTAGGTATTCGAGGAGTGATGCGTCAGCCGCCCCGGACGGTGTGAGCGTCTCGCTGAATACGTTCGTTACATCCGGCGCGGTCGAGACAAGCCATTTGTCCTCGATTCCCTGCTCGGTCTTCGTAGCGGTCCAGGTTGCGTCGCTTATCGAGCTTCGAAGCAGTCCGGGCAGGGCTCCGGCGATAAAGCTTTTTACCTGCGCGTCCTCGCCCGTTCCCATGGCGAGCGAGATGCCCGCGAGATTGGAGATCTGAGCGACCCCGTCGGGCGATATGTAGCCGTCCGCGAGAACGCCTGGATCAGCCTGCGGCAGTTTTGGATTTTTCGCGATCGCGTCCGCTTCACCGCGTTTGACTGCTAGGCATTTGTCGATCGCGGATTGGTCGTTGCCGAAAAATATCAGGCTGCCTTCAACAAAAGCGAATGCCTTCCGGCCGTCTTCGGCGGTCCAGACGTACGAGACGCCGCCGTCTTTTGGGGCCGTGTCGAGATTGATCCCGCCGCCGTAGGATGTATTGATAAATTCGCCAAGCTGGTTTTCGGCGAAGCTTCGTGTTTGCCAGCCCCAGCCGTGAGTATCGACGATCGCCGCAAAATGCGGCTGCACGCGGCCGACCGAATTCTCCTCGTCAACCTTCTCTTCCTGCGTCTCGAACCCAGTGACAACGACCGCCATCTGCACGCCGCGAAGCGCCGACAGGTCAGGTTTACTCTTCGCCGCCTTACCGAACGCTTCGTTGTCAATGACCGGCTGAACCGCCGCCGCGAGGTCGTTCGTCTCGAGGTAAACCAGAGCGTCAGCCGGCGCAAGCCTTCGAAGATCCGTCGGCTTCGACGAACACGAGGAGAATATCGCCGCAACACATAGCGATGCGATAATTGGGCCAAGCAACAACCAACACCTCGCGTTCGATCTGATATGCAGTCGTGAATACATCTCTTGAAACTTTCCTTAAATATTCTACGAAATGGCAGCGTGCTTCGCATCATGAGACACCTCCGGACATCACGGTCAGAAACCGGACTCGCCAGACACTAGACCGGACAACAGGCGGGGAGACGCCGAATGTCCGGTGTCCCCGCCCTTGTCCGGTTGGTAGTTTTTTTGACCTTCGTGAATTGTCCGTTTTCACCTTTTTTAACGAATAGTTTCTTCGAAAACCCAGTAAAAATGGTGGTTGGCGAACAGCGGCAACGTGTCAGCGATCGGCTAAGTCGTTTTTCGATTTAGAGATAAGCCGACCATCGGAAAGTCATGCAATTTCGAGCGCGTGTAGCGGGAAAGTCGCGTCATTTCGAGAATCTTCTACCAAAATGAGAAAGTTCTACGTTTTCGGGAAAATGCCTATAACACTTTTCTGCGGACCTGTGCCAAGCTCTCTCACATCGCGGCAAACCGCCGAGGAGATTTTAACGAATGGTCAGGGTATGGAGCATCACAAATCGAAAATATTATGTATCCGCTCAGAACGCGATTTATGAATGCCTGAAAGCTCTAGCGATTCCTGAAAGACGAACAGCCCAAACGTTCAAACAATGAAATTCGGGACGACGATCGGCAATATTGATCTTGAGGGCGGCCATGCCACTTTTCTTTTACAATCTGCGACATTCTAGGATAAAATGCGGTGCCATCAGTATACTTTCTGCA
>JBDTZW010000140.1:0-3260 GCA_040004905.1 Acidobacteriota bacterium | reverse complement strand
CGCTGGCCTGCGGTTCCCCAGTTTCCGCTGCCGGCACAACAGGTTTTTCGGGCGCCGGTTTCGCTTCCACGGGTTTTTCGGCCGGCTTCGCCGGTTCGAGCGTCACGCCCTCCTTCAAAGAACCGTCCGAGTTAAATTTACGCCGGTCCGCGACTTTGTAGCTAACTTCTTCCTGATTGTCGTCTTTTCCGATCATAGTTTTATGTAATCAATATTAGCATTTTGGATTTACGTCTTGCGAGTCTTGGGGAGTTTGGCTCGTCTCGTGAGTCTCGCGATCCTAGGTAGTCTTGAAAGCTTACGCATAAATAACAAGAATCGGGCGTTTGGATTTTGTCACCGATCCGACTCAGAGGCGGAAATTGTTTCGCTGGATGAAGCAGTGTCTATCTACGGATTAAGGACAGGCCATCTCGTCATACGGGTCGAAGACCGAGCGATACACGCGATCGAGACCGCGAGCGGCCATCTTCTTTTTTGCAGAGCATCGCTGGAGAAATACGCGAGTAACGGAAAATGAACGACGAATCCTCAACAAGGCCAAAAGGATCAGGCAGATATTTCAGCACATCGGCGATAACCCGATCGCCGGAGAGTTTTTTACTCTTTCAGACGCTGATGATTCAATCTTACAGATCATAACTTGAGGTCCTTTTTTAGGTCCTTCACGTTTGAGGGTTTGGCGAAAACGGAATCGGGAATGGTTTTATTGAACTCAATCGCCTCATAATTGATGCGCGACGATTGGGCTCCCTTGGCAAAGTGGTCGATGATGAACGGGGCTTTGACGCCGTCTACATCAATGAATTGTGCGTAGCGGTCCTCTTCCGTCACCTCTTCGTTATCGGCGCTCATGCGTTTATACACTGCTTTGGCGGGCAATCCATCATCGCTGAACTCAAATTCAACTGACGATCCATCATCGGTATAGGTGAGCCGAACAACATCATTGCGTTTGCCTAAACTTGCCGGTCTTTTCCCAACGTAAAAGAGCGTGGCGTCCTTCCGCCATTGTCCGCGAAGAAGATAATCCAGGCTCGTTCGAATGCCCCGTTTAAAACTACCTATCTGTGCCTCGTCCTGAACTTTAATTAACTCTTTGTCACCATCAAACACCCAGCCGGTATTTGCGACGTTCGTCTGGACAGTCTTTACCCCTGAGCTTTTGAATTCCGTGCGCTCCTTGTCAGGAAAAACGATCACGTCGGAAAAGGTTTGAAATGAGATAACAGCGTTGTCGCGGATAACACTGTATTTGCCGCGGCCGTATTGCGAAGAAGCTTTGAGATAACGGTCGCCACCTAGAGATTGAACGGCCCTGGCAACGATAGCCTCGGCTTTCTCATCCGCTTTTGAGGAGCCTTGGGCGAGAATGGTCGAGGCCACCAGGAAAAACAACACGGATATACCGATGGGCGAAAATCTATTTTGTTTCATGTTTTACGTAGGAACAGAGCCGGTCAGGCCCGCGCCGCAACAATATCAAATGAAAATATTAGAACGTGTTTCACTTTTACAAACCCATGAAACGCTTCCGTTGCGTTCACCTTGAAATTCTTACGGTTTAGCTTGAACTCACCTTTTGCGTGCATAGTGTCGCCTTCAATAGTGACCGTTGTCGGTATCACGATGTGTTTCGTTACGCCGTGAAGTGTAATATCACCGCCGATCTTCAGTTCAAAAGCGCCGTTTTTAAGCCGGCCTTTTACATCCGTACTTTTGAACGTGATCTCGGGATATTTCGCAGTTTCGAGGACGATCTCATTCAGCTCTTTGTTAATAATGCCTTTTTGCTCTGGAGTATAGACATCCCTCGTCTCCTCAAGCGAGGCCGATTTAATAGTCATCTCGAGCGATGCCGGATTTATGGCCGACGGATCCATTGACGCCTCGCCTTCAAAATCGCGAACGGCAATTTGATGGCTTTTCCCCTTGAAATAGGCGAGCCCTGTTCGGTTAGCAAAAACCATGAATTTGCTCTTCGAAGCGTCAAGCCGGTAGTGAACGGCGGCAGGCCCAGAATTGGCCGCAACAGACGGTTCCGACGGAGCCGCTGTAAATACGCGACTTATTCCAAATCCGAGTGAAACTATGCTTAGACCCAAAAAAAGAAAAACCCTCATTGTATTTCTCCCTAAATCGTTCAATAGACATCTAGTGTCATCTAATCTGTGATGCAGGGCAACGTCGAAGCGGTTGTTTTATCAGGGTTTAAATTCGTATTTCACAACAATTTCTTGCGCGACCGGCTCAGGAAAATCTACTGGCCGCCCATCTCTGGCGGGGTGTCAAAAAACGTAGGTTCAAAACGATAGCGGTAGTTAAAGTTTATTTCCTGCGCGTTGGTAAAAGCGCGGGAAGCGAAAACCACCAGCCGACATCCAGAGAGCAAATATCGTGCGGTTGAGTGTTCTTATATTTGTGTGAAGAAAAAGGCTTCGCGAATATCACTTCGACGAAGCCCAATTTCAAGGATATTTCTAAGTTCAATTAAGGCTGAAAACCTCAGCCGGTTTTACGACGATCTCGCCGTTTACAGCGTCCACGAGAAATCGCACCGCCGTTTTCCAATCGTTCGTCAGCGGTAGCTTCACTTTTTGGTCGATGTGCCGTTTTAGGAAACGGGCTCCGTATGCGGGACTAAAGCCGTTTTCGGTGAGCCGATCGATCGCGGCGTCCGTGACCTCGACAAACTTGCCCTGTCGTTCCATCGTTCTCTGGAGCTTAGCAATATAAAGTTTTGCGATCTCGCGGACCTCGTCCATCGTCAAGGGCGAAAAGACGATGATCTCATCGATTCGATTACGAAACTCAGGGGTAAACCGTGTCTCCGCTGCCTTCATTGCCTCGCCCTTTATCTGCATTATGTCGCCAAGGGATTTCTGCCCGAATCCAAGCGGCTTTTCGTAACGCTTGAAGTTTTCCGAACCAAGGTTGGAAGTCATGATCACGATCGCATCAGAAAGGTAAACCTTCTTTCCGCGTCCGTCAGTCATCCATCCCTCGTCAAACGCCTGTAGGAAAAGATTCATCAAATACGGCGAAGCCTTTTCAACCTCGTCAAGAAGCAGCACCGTATACGGGTTGTCGCGAAGTTGTTCCGTCAATATTCCGCCACGTTCAGATCCGACTATGCCGCGTGGCATTCCGATGAGCTTTTCGATACCAATGGTTCCGTCGCCGTATTCGCTCATGTCGATGCGGATCATCTTGCCCTCGTCGCCGAACATGAATTCCGCGACCGCTTTAGCAAGCTCAGT
>JBDTZW010000071.1:0-3277 GCA_040004905.1 Acidobacteriota bacterium | reverse complement strand
CATCCAAAAGGCGAGATACTGCACACCACCCAGAATCGCCTTCGTGAAAAGACCTTCCTTTCTAACAACGGATTTCCCGTTACTCCGTTCAGGCACATCAAAAGTCTTGAAGAATTGAGAGAAGCTGTCGATTCATTGGGTCTGCCATCTGTCCTCAAGACCGCCGGTTTCGGCTACGACGGCAAAGGCCAGGCGAAGATAAAGACCGAGGCCGACATCGAAGTCGCGTTTGATTCTCTAAACGGAGCCGAGGCAGTTCTCGAGGCATTCGTTGATTTTGAAAAGGAGGTTTCGGTCGTCTGTGCACGCGGAGCCGACGGCTCGTTCGTGCATTACGGCGTGATCGAGAACGAACACGCAGATCACATTCTCGATGTTTCCTTCGCACCGGCGGTCGTATCGAAAGCCGTTTTTGATGAGGCAATCAAGATCGCGAAAAGCCTCGCCGACACCCTCGATTATGTGGGTACGCTCTGCGTCGAATTTTTTCTAACGCGTAATGAAAGGCTTCTTGTCAATGAACTTGCTCCACGCCCGCATAACTCCGGCCATCTCACTTTCGATGCGTGCGTCACCTCGCAGTTCGAGCAGCAGCTTCGAGCGGTCTGCGGACTGCCCCTCGGCTCGACCGAATTTTATAAACCCGCCGCAATGGCAAATTTGCTCGGAGATCTTTGGGAAAAGGGCGAGCCGAATTGGACTGCTGCCCTGAAAGATCTTGACGTAAAACTTCATCTGTATGGAAAGTCGGAACCGCGGAGAGGGCGGAAAATGGGGCATGTCACCGCTCAGAACGACGATGTTCTTACCGCAGCACAGAAGGTGAGACGGGCGCGGGCCGCCCTAGAAAATCCTTGACCTCCTTTTATCTCTTGTGCAAAACTGGCTCTGACTTTTCTTTCATCCGGGAAATGGGGTCTTCCCGAACCAAACCGCTTTCAAAGCTGATGACTCCTGTTCACAATAGTAATAACTATGGACAGGAGTATTCTTTTTGTAGGGCTTGGTGGTTTCCTGGGCAGCATTGCTCGCTACTTTGTCACGATTCTCCTCTCGGGGCAGGCGTCTTCTCGATTTCCCCTCGCAACCTTTGTAGTCAATATTTCCGGCTGTTTTTTGATCGGCGTCCTTTTCGCATTGTCCGATCGGGGTAATATTCTTTCGCCAGAATGGCGTATTTTCCTTGCGACCGGATTTTGCGGGGGCTTTACTACCTTCTCCGCCTTTTCATATGAGAGTATCAAGCTGCTGCAGAGCGGTGAGATACTTTACCTTTCGATGAACGTGATATTGAGCGTTTTCGTCGGCTTTGCGGCAACCTACCTTGGTATTCTTCTGGTGAGATCGATATGACACTTCAAACTCGACTACCGGGCAGATATTTGCTTGATTTAAGATACAACGTATATTACGATAGATATCACGGATGTATTAAACGTTCGCGCGGCGACCATCTTGAAAAGCGCTTGTTCGTTTGTTAGTTGGGGATGAAAGTCTGATGCCGAGAGCCAGAATGTTAAAACGGTCTGACCGTGCGTATGGGACGCTGGGACATGGGACAAACTCCCTTGACAAAAAATCGCGAAAACGGCGGAGAACAATAACAAATTGCTCAAACCGTGGAACATGGAACAAAAGGAAAATCTTCTCTTAAGCCATTGAAAACAGTAGGCTTGTGGGCTCCGATGGTCCTAAGATTCGTATTAAATTGTAATACAATTTTTTACAAGTAGCCGAAGCTGCCGGTTCGATTTAATCGCGGCATTGACGTTTGCGTGCCTTTCTCTGGCACGCTAAACTCGACCTAATGGCCGAAAGCATTGCATTTTCGCGAACCGCCGACAGACAAACGGTCTACCGTGACATCGCGCCGCAAATCGAATCACTCATAACCGGCGAGCGTGATATTGTGGCAAATCTCGCCAATGTCGCCGCTGTGTTAAAAGAAGCCTTCGGCTTTTTCTGGGTCGGGTTTTATCTGGTTAAGGATGGCGAATTGGTGCTTGGCCCGTTTCAGGGCCCGCTCGCCTGCACGCGAATAAAATTTGATCAGGGCGTCTGCGGACATGCCTATTCGACCAAGGCAACGGTGGTCGTACCGAACGTCGATGAGTTTCCCGGCCACATTGCCTGTAGCTCGGCAGCAAGATCGGAGATAGTCGTTCCACTGTTGGATCGCGTGGGAAATGTTGCGGGCGTTCTGGATGCCGACAGCGACAAGTTGAACGATTTTAGTGAGATTGATGCTCGCGGCCTCGAAGAAATTGCGCGACTTGTCGGCCATTCTTTAAGCTGATGCCGGCTGGCGACCTGGATTTTCGTATGCCGCCAATGGAATACCCGCTGTGGGTTTGGATCCTTTTTTTCTCGATCGTCCTGGTTGCGCTCTTCGTCGATATAGGTATCGTTAATCGCCGTCCTCACGCTCCGACGCGTAACGAGACATTGCTATGGAGCGTGGTCTGGATCTCGCTCGCACTCGGCTTTAACGTTTTTATTCTCTATCACTTCGGAACGCAGCAGGCCAAGCTTTTCCTGACCGGCTACATCATCGAACTCTCGCTCTCCGTCGATAATCTCTTCGTTTTTCTCCTGATCTTTACCTTTTTCAAGGTACCGAAAGAGTTCCAGCATCGCGTCCTGTTTTGGGGCATCATGGGAGCGCTGTTCATGCGCATGGCGATGATCTTTGCCGGGGCCGAGCTGGTCGAGCATTTCCATTGGGTGATCTATTTGTTCGGAGCTTTCCTTATCTACACCGGCATCAGCATGTTCACGGGCGGGGAGGAAAACTTTGAGCCCCACGAAAGCCTCGTTGTAAAAGCGATCACCAAATATGTGCCGGTTTCGAGACAATTCGAAGGCGATAAATTCTTTACGCGTAAAAAAGGTGCTCTAACCGGAACACTGCTCTTACTAGTGTGCATAGTTGTCGAATTTACCGATCTGGTATTTGCTGTGGATTCGATCCCGGCGATCTTCGGCATCACTACGGACCGTTTTCTCGTATATACATCGAACATTTTTGCCATACTCGGGCTTCGCACATTCTATTTCTTATTGGCTGATCTCGCCGACCGTTTTCACCTGCTTAAGGTTGGCCTCGCGTTCGTTCTGACCTTTATCGGGGCAAAAATGCTCTTGCCGATTTTGGCCGAAGGTTTGATAATGTTAATGGGCGAGAACACGACTTCAGGCTTTTCCCTTTTCCTTCGACAATTTCTGGATAACGAATTTGACCAAGTCATAATAAATATCTCGCTTGGGGTCGTAATAT
>JBDTZW010000346.1:0-11055 GCA_040004905.1 Acidobacteriota bacterium | reverse complement strand
AGCCAGGGTTTTGTCAGCTATCTGGACACGGTCGAGATCGCAGCGTTTGTCGCGCAGAACCCGGAATTCCGCCCGGCACCGATCACCGAGATCGCGGCTTTGTACAATCAAGCGTGGCTTTGGATGAAGGCGGATTTCCTGAAAGACCGGCACATGTTCAATGTGTTCGGATACGGCCGCGGAAATTATTCGTACATAAATCTGAGCCGCGAATGGCAGCAGACGGGCGTCGGTTTGGGAAAGATCATCGTTGCGAATCACGGCTTTATGTCGGCCCTCGAAAAAGAGGGCGTCGCGCAGTTTCCCGCCAGCCCTAATTTACCCGATGTCGCCCGGTTTCAATACTTTACCAAAAACGCCGACAAGCCCGAGGGCGTTTGGCTTTACCGAAAGGGCAAATTCCAGTTTGCCTTGCCGGTAACGGTTGGGACCAAACCGGCGGTGGCAGATTATCTGCCGGTGCCATACGGCCTGCCTGGGTTCGCCGCACCGGTCGAGGAAGTATATCCGGCTTTGGTCCCCTTTCTAAAACTCGACGATGGAACATACGCGGCATGCGATGGAGCGGATGAGATCGCTCCAGGAACCGACGGGCAGTCGCTGAGACTTGTGACAAGCCATTGGGCTAAAACGGGTAGCAAATCGGGTGAACGCTTTGACGTAGGTTTGACGAGCACCGTCGACTGGAAAGTAGATGGCGATCGGCTGATCCGAACGGAGACAGTAACGGCGAATCGGGATGCCAGAATCGCCGATTGGCGGATCGCGATCCCGTCGACCGCGGGCAGCGTACACATTGATGACAGAGGCCGGTACATATTTGACGGCCGCGAAGGCCGCCTGGCTGTTACGATCAAAGCTCCGGCGGGTGCAAATCTAACGATAACCGCGATCGGTGATTCGAAGCTAGGGAAGGGAGTGCTCGGGGCGATACCGATCCATCTCGTCGCCGACGCTAAGAATATCGAACTTGCAAAGGATGCCCAGCTGAAGTGCGAGATTATCTTGGAACTATTAAAATAAAACGGACTTATGATCACAACTGACACACAACTTGCGTCTCTCGTAACGGATTGGGACAGGATCGAATCCAAAATCGTCGGTGAAGGCATTAGGCGGCAGATGGTGATCGGGCAAAAGATCATGGTGTGCCGCTTCACATTCGATCCATTTGTCGTAACACCGGAGCATACCCACCCGCATGAGCAGGTGACGCTGGTGATGAAAGGCCGTGTGAAATTTACGATCAGTGGCAAAGAACGCGTCGTGCAGGCCGGAGATGTGCTGCACTTTCCGGCGAACAATCGCCACGGAGCAACGATGCTCGACGAGGAAGTCGTTCTGATCGATATCTTTTCACCCATACGGGAAGATTTTTTGAACGGCCATAAAGCATAAATCAAGATGTACAGTAAGACCTACTACGCGACGAATCCGCGCTCGATCGAGGGTGCGACCAACGAGATACTTGAAGATCAATATCTCATCGGCGATCTTTTTCAGGATGACGAGGTTCGCCTTAATTACCTGCACTACGAACGGTTTGTGATCGGCGGAGCGGCTCCGGTGAATGAGACGATCTCGTTGCCGCTGCAGCAAGAGCCCGTGTCAGCCAAGGACAAACCCTTTCTGGAGCGCCGCGAGCTCGGCGTGATCAACGTAGGGGGCGGAGCTGGCGTGGTGACGGTTGACGGTGCGGGCTTTGCGCTTAAGCAAAAGGACGGGTTGTATGTCCCGATGGGAACGAGCGACTTAAGCTTTCAGTCGTGCGATCCCGAAACCCCCGCCAAGTTTTACCTTACTTCGACCCCGGCTCATGCCCGATTTGAGGTGCAGCATTTGCCGATCGATAAGGCTGTCGCGATCGAACTGGGCTCGACCGAGACCGCGAACGAGCGGACGGTCTATCAATATATTGTGCCCGCGACCTGCAAGTCTTCGCAGCTGTTGCTCGGCATGACAGCCATGAAGCCTGGCAGCGTTTGGAACACATGTCCCCCGCATCTTCACGACCGCCGCTCGGAGGTCTACTTCTATTTCGACCTCAAAGAGAACCATCGCATCGTGCATTTCATGGGCCAGCCCGAAAACATGCGGCACATTGTGATGTCAAATAACCAAGCGGTCGTTTCGGCTCCGTGGTCCATACACATGGGCGTCGGGACGACCAATTACACCTTCATCTGGGCGATGGGCGGCGAGAATCTAGACTACACCGATATGAACGTCCTGGACATTTGTCAGCTAAAATAACGGCATGTTGAAACCGATAATTTTGGCGGCCGCCGTCCTCATGTGCGTCGTCGGCAATGCGAACGCTCAGGACGACTTTAAGCGAAAGACCATCGAGGACCGAATGCTGAAGGTTGCCCGGTGGCAGCTGGCGAATCCGAAGCACGACGCCTACGACTGGACCAACGGCGCGTTCTACGCCGGGGTCTTCGAGGCCTATCAGACAACGAAATCGCCGGTTCTCTGGAAGGCGCTTCTCGACATGGGCGAGAAGAACCAGTGGAAGCCGGGCCCGCGATTCGATCACGCCGACGACATCGTGATCTCCCAAACCTACCTTGACGTTTATCGGATAACGAAGGACAAAAAGATGATTCAACCGACTGTCGATTCGGCCGCGAGGATAGGAAAGGACAAAAGTACCGAAGTAGACAGGAACGGCATCATGTGGTGGTGGTGTGACGCTCTTTTCATGGCACCGCCGACGCTCGCTAAGATCGCGAAAACGATGGGCGACAAATCGTTCCTCGATCTTAACGACCGCCTTTTTCAGGAGACTTACGACCGGCTTTACGACAAGGAAGAGCATCTTTACGCTCGTGATGCGTCGTATCTGATCAACGCCAAGGGCGAAGGGAAGCGCGAGGCCAACGGGAAAAAGGTCTTCTGGAGCCGCGGAAACGGCTGGGTCGCCAGCGGGCTCGTGCGGCTTCTTGATGAGCTGCCGAAGGACCATCCGAAACGCCAATTCTATTTGACACAATACAAGGACATTCTGACTCGCGTTGCGGGCCTGCAGCAGGCGGACGGACTGTGGCGCTCGAGCCTGCTCGACCCCGAGGCGTATCCCGGCGGGGAAAGTAGCGGGAGCGGATTTTATATCTACGCAATGGCGTGGGGCGTAAATAACAAGGTCCTCGACAGCGACAAATTTCTGCCTGTCATCAAAAAAGCGTGGACTGGCTTGAACACCCTCATTCATCCGGATGGCCTGGTCGGCTGGACCCAGCCGATCGGGGCCGATCCCCGAAGGAACTTCTCGGCCGATAGTTGGGAAGTTTATGGTGCAGGTGCCTACCTTCTTGCCGCCTCCGAAATCGTAAAACTCAAACTATAAACATTAATTCGCGGGCAGATGCTCGTGCAGGTATCGCGTAAGCAGTTCGTATAGATGCCGCGTGGTGCCTTCGCCTTCGAAGATGCCGTGCGTTCGGTTCGGGTACGCCATCATCGTGAACGGCTTGTTGTTCTTGACCAACTCGTTTATCAGCATCTCGGTGCCCTGATAATGAACGTTGTCGTCGCCGGTACCATGGACGATCAGGAGGTCGCCCTTTAGTCCGCTGGCGAATGTGATTGGTGAACCTTTCTTGTAGTCGTCGCCGTTCTGCGCGGGCAGGCCCATGTAGCGTTCCTGATAGATCGTGTCGTAGAGCCGCATGTCGGCCACAGGCGCAAGGGACATTCCCATCCTGTATATTTCCGGGTAGCGGAACATCGCATTAAGTGTCGACGAACCGCCGCCGCTCCAGCCCCAGACTCCGACCCGTGACGGATCAAGGTATGGCGTTTTGTCGAGCATAGCCTTTACGGCTGCGGCCTGATCCTGCGAGCTGAGGACGCCGATCTTGCGATAGATGCTCTTTCGCCAGGCTCGCCCACGGGGTTCGGGCGTTCCGCGATTATCGACGCTTGCCACGATGTAGCCTTGCTGTGTGAGCATTAGAAACCAGAGATAATTGTTGCCGCCCCAACTATCGCTGACCGTCTGACTTGCGGGCTCGCCGTAGACATAGAACAGGATCGGATACTTTTTGTTCGGGTCGAATCCGGGCGGTTTCATCATCCAGCCGTTGATCGAAACACCGTCAGCAGTATCGACCTTGAAAAATTCCTGCGGTCCTTTTTTCAGACCGGCGAGTTTCGTCTGGAGCTCGGCATTGTCGGCCAAAGAACGGACGACCGAGCCTTTTGACAGGTCAACGAGCTCGAATCTTGCAGGCGTTCCGAAGCTGGAATAGTTGTGAAGCGCCCATCGTCCGTTCGGCGAGATGTCGTACGCATTCCATCCTTTCTGCATGGCTGGCGTAACGCGTTCGGATGTGCCGGTTCCATCGAGCTTCGAGCGGTAGAGATAACGCTGAGCGGCATTGTCGGGCGACGCAATGTAATATAGCCAGCCATTTATTTCGTCAGTTACCGCAATACTCACTACGTCAAAATTTCCCGGAGTGATCGTCGTTACATCGGAGCCATCCCGCGAGACCGAATAAACATGGTCCCAACCGTCACCTTCGCTCATCGCCAGGAATCGCTTTCCACCTTCAAGCCATCTGATCGAGGTAGCTCTGACGTCGATCCATGCTTCGTCTTTCTGGGTCAGGATCGTCCTAACATTTCCGGTCTTGGCGTCGGCGTACATGAGTTCCATCTCATTTTGGAGGCGATTGAGATGTTCTAGAAAAATCTCATCGGAATTGTTTGCCCATTCCATCAGCGGCACATAGTTGTTTCGCGGGTCTCCGGGGATATTCAGCCACTTCGTTTCGCCGCCGTCTGCGCTTACGACGCCGATGCGGACGGCGGCGTTGGTTGTGCCTACTTTCGGATAGGGAATTTTGGTGATCGCCGGATAGATATCGTTGGTGTCGTTGATGAGAAGGTAGTCTTTGATCCCCTCTGCATCGAATTGCCAATAGGCTATCTCTCGGCTGTCAGGGCTCCAACGCCAGCAGTCGCGGAGGTTCAACTCTTCCTCGTTCACCCAGTCCGATGTTCCGTTGATCAGTGTATGCGAGCCGTTGGTGGTCAGAGTCGTGATTTTGCCCGTGGCGAGGTCCTGGACATAGATGTTGTTCTCGCGGACATAGCCGACACGTTTGCCATCGGGCGAGAATTTGGCGAACATCAGTGTCGACGGTTCGGCGTTCCCGTCGATCTTTGTCAGCTTTCCGGTCGCCGCGTCGAGCACCCAATAATCGCCGCGAGTATTCAGCCGCCAGACCTTTTTGGAGTTGGTGTAGATCAGGGCCTTGGAATTGTCGACGGTCCAATCGTAACCCTGGATCGTGAGCGGAGCTTTGGCGCCGGCCGGGATGAGCTTGTCCGCGGCGACCAGGATGCTTCGCTGGTTTGTCGCGAGGTCGTAGGCGGCGAGGTCCATCGCCCCTTTAATTGTTGCCGACGGCTCGAGCTTGGCGTACGAATCGCCGGTCTTTAGCCAGCGAAAGCCGCCGACTCCTTTCGGGCTGAACTCGGCCTTAGTAAAGATGCGATCGAGGGTCAGCGTCGAAGGATCGTCCTGCTCGGCGGCGAAGGCCGAACAGGCTGCGACCAGAAAACAGAGAAAGATCAAGGGGCGAAAATTTTCTGTCATATAGGTTTGTCTCTAATCTACGGCACGGCTAACGCGGTAACGCCGGTTGGTCTCTCTGCTGCCGCCGAAGTAGGCGAGGACCATCACGATCAGGTGAGCGGCGAACCAGATGTTGTTGTACCCCAGATTCTGATAGATGTAGATCAAGATCAGTATGCGGGGAACGAAAACCCCGAGCAGAATGTCGGCCAGCTGCGGCACCGAATTGGCCGGGTATAGGTGCGGGTACCGGAACAGAAAGACTAGCATCACCAGCCGCGGAAAGAACAGTGAAAATAGCAGAAAATAGAAATCCATATTTGTGCTCCCTTGTAATTCACATACGATTTTACTCCCACTTCGTATAAATAAAAAAAGCCGACAGCTTTGAGGTTATTCTTAGATCGGCATATCGGGGAGCGCGGAGGGGCATTTCGTTTGAGCAGAGAGAGTCGGACCGTCTTCGTTAAAACTCGCGGAATGCAGATTGCGAAACCGAGAATAAAAGCTTCAATTCCACTCGGGTAGCGACGTTGAAAGTTCAGCTCCGGTCGTCCTGCATCGACCACGGAAAAAGTCTCCCGGCTATTGAACCGCGAGACTTTTTGATTTTCGAATGGAATTGCTTAACTTACTCGGGCCGCACGGTTAGAAAAATCGTTTGACCCCGGCGGTTTATGAGTATCAAAACGGGCTTGCCACTTGATTTATCGAGCGCGGCCTGCACTTCGACTGCGGAGTTGACCTGCTGCTTATTGATCTCGAGGATGACATCGCCGCGGGCTATACCTTCTTCCGCCGCCGCACCGCTCGGATCTACCTCCGTAACGACCATGCCGCCGGCATTGGCATCTATCCCAAGCTGTTTTGCTATCTGGGCCGAGAGCGGTTCGAGGCTTAGGCCGAGCCTTCCGTTCTCGGTTAGTTTCCCTGGGCCGCCATCATCGCCTTGCTCGGCGCCCGTCTTTTTGGCATCTGAGTTGAATTCGTCCAGCGTAGCCGTCACTTCCCGAGGGTTGCCGTCGCGAACGATCATCAGTTTGATCGATGTCCCCGGAGCAGTGCCGGCGACCTTATTGCGCAAAACGTTGCTGTCCTCGATCTTCTCTCCGTTGATCTCGGTGATGATGTCACCGCGTTTTACCCCAGCCTTATCGGCTGCGCTGCCGGACTGAACATTGCTGACGAGAACGCCGGTGGTACTCTTTAATTCAAGCGCCTTCGCCGTGTCGTCCGATATGTTCTGAATATTTATCCCGAGCATACCGCGATGGACTTTTCCATCCTTCAGGAGCTGTTCCATTACGGTCTTGGCCATGTTTGACGGGATCGAAAAACCGATGCCGATGTTTCCGCCCTGAGCTCCGCCCGGCGACAGTATCTGCGAATTGATCCCGATCAATTCGCCATTCAGATTTACGAGGGCTCCGCCCGAGTTGCCGCGATTGATCGGTGCATCGGTCTGGAGAAAATCCTCAAAGCTGCCGTCACTCAAACCTGTTCGCCGCCCTTTGGCCGAAATGATCCCGGCGGTAACGGTCTGGCCGATGCCGAGCGGGTTGCCGATAGCCAGCACGATGTCACCAACACGGACGTTATCGGAATTTCCGAGCGAAAGGAACGGAAGATTTTGGGCCTCGATCTTTAGTACGGCCAGATCGCTCGGCTGGTCGGAGCCGACTACCTTTGCTTCAAATGTTTTGTTGTCGTTGGTCGCGACAGTTATCTTCTCGGCTCCTTCGACAACGTGATAGTTTGTCAAAATGCTTCCATCGGCGCTGACGATAACGCCAGAACCCAGGCCGCGTTCGACCGGCCCCCGCTGGTTTGGTTTTGGAGCGGGGCCTTGGCGGAACATGTCGTCATTGCCAAAAGGGAATTGGACCATCGGCTGCGATTTAGAATGATGATCGGCCTCGATCCGCACAACCGCGGGCGAGGTTTTTTCCACAACATCCGCGTAGGAAGTGCGTACACCATCGGTTGAAACGGGAGTCGCAGGAGGAGCTTGCGCAGGTGGGGCTGGAGATTCGCTTCCACCTAGCAGGCTCGTTTTGCAGCCCGAAATAAAGAGGGTGAACACAAGCAATACCAATAGGACGAAATTTTTACTAAACATCAGAACTTCTCCAAAAAAATGCCAGTTTTACCAAGGTCAAGTATAAAATGAATGTATCAGATATCGTAAAGAAAATACGAGTAGGAATAGGTGCAGGTTCGAAATTTTTCTGATTCGCTCTTAGCGTGAATTAAAAAACGGACAAAGGGAGATGTTATTTCCACTCCCATTGCCCGTTTTATCGTTAATTATTCACCCTAAGGCACATCTACGCCCAGGTCCTTCCCCGCAAAGCTAAAACTCGGTCGTTTGCGGCCCTTCATGAATTTTGCCGCCGTTTGAGATAGGGCCGTAATAATCATGGGCAGAGCTATCGAAGGATCGCTTTGGACGTAGGCCGTAGTGGAACCCTTCGCCAGCTTGCCAAAAACGCTTGTGTGAATGCCGTTGTATGAAGGGGTGCGCATATCCAGCGGGTCCGCATCCGTTGCAATCGAGATCGCATATTTGTGACCTCTTGGGTTCGTCTTATTTATATACGACGAAACCTCGGCAAGATTGATCATGTTCTGGCTGGTAGGGCTGCCGAGCGTGATAATACCGGAATTACGGGTTCGCTGAGCGATCTGCATAATCTCCATTGTATCCTGTGTCAGGTCGAATGAGATCTGGATCTTCTTTTCAAACCGCGCGCGCGCTATACCGACGGCTATTTCCGATCCGAGAATGTCGGGGCAAAAGACAGGTATGCGGGCTTTGAACGCCGAGGTTAGAATGCCATCCTCATGCGCGATCTCGGCGAGCTCGCGGCCCATCAAATGTAGGAATTCGCGAACGCCGTAGGAACGGCTAAGTTCAAGCTGGTTTATCACGCTGCCGACCCATTCGTCGGCTTCCTGATACTCTTCCCGATTTGCAAGCACATCACCTACGCGAGCGACATCCGATGCAGCCAGCTCCTCATCCGACATGCTCGGGTGGCCCTGATAATGATTGCGACCGAGCGTTTCGTGAATGTCGTGAAAAAGGACCGTGCCGGACATCACTAACACATCGACAAAACGATTTTTAATGACGTACGAGATCAAACGGCGCATGCCTGACGGGATTAGATTCCCCGCACCACACATATAGATAGTCGAGTTATCATCGAGCATATCGAGCCATATCCGATGGGCCTCGGCCAATTGCCGGGCGCCGAATCCGGCACCTTCCATTTTTTCCAGCAATCCCGCAACGGAACGATCGCGGTCAACCGGAACGGGCCTCGTGGGAACGGTCAGGAATTTTGAGGCCTTGGTCTTTTTTTGAGCTACCATAATTTCTCCAGGAACAAATACTGTATAAATACTTAATGAATAAGATCTTAAATTTTGCGCGACATAATTTTCAGGCCTTGGATGTGAGGGCCTTTGCCGGATGGCCGGTCGGCGTCAGATAGGTGTAACTCTCGACCTGGTCCTCGTAAAATTCGATAAGGCCATTACCTTCTTTTGTCGAAAGATCGCCATCCTTAATACGGCTCAAAACCTGCCGTCGAAAACTGTCATGCAAATGGACGGCGTCAAACCGGACGGTAGCCAGCGCATCGCCGAGGGTCGCTCCGTAGATCACCTTTTTAATAATGTGGCCGTCTTCTCCAATAAAAATATGTGCCTCATGAGGCACGCCAAAAAGGTTGTGATTGTTTCCCATCACTTCCTGATAAGCACCCACAAGCAACATCGCTAAATAATAGGGCTGATCTTTCTCAAGCTTGTGCAGCTCAAGCACGGGTTTTACGTCATGCAAATCGACGAATTTGTCGACGATCCCGTCGGAATCGCAGGTAATATCACATAGCGTAGCATATTCCGTGGGCTTTTTGTTGAGTTTATGGATCGGCATGATCGGGAAGAGTTGTTCGAGCGCCCAGTTGTCCGGCATTGACCGAAAAACCGAGAAATTCGCCAGATATTTCGCACACATCAGCCGGCGAAGGTCGTCAAATTCTTCCGAAACATACTTCTTCAACTGAGCAAATTTATCCGCTTCTTCGCAGATGTCCCAAAAGAGCACTTCACCCTTGCCCTTATCCTCGAGCGAGATCAGACCGAGATTGAACATAGTGAACAGTTCATCGCGGTGCTCAAGCGAATCGTGATAGTACTCCCGGTAATTTTTAGCAGTGATGGTCTCGCGAAGATCGTAAAGTTCGCGAACTACGTGCGGATCGTCCGCTCCCATGGTCATGGGCGTTAGGTCCTGTACGACCGTCTCGATCTCGTCCTGAATATTCGTCACGAGAATGGCGTGATATGCCGATAGATAGCGGCCAGATTCCTGGATAATCGTAGGGTGCGGAACGTTCTCGTCGTCACACACCATTTTAATGACGTAAATTACATCATTGGCAAATTCGCGAGCGTTGTAATTGGCCGAAGACTCGAAAGAGGTTCGAGACCCGTCGTAGTCGACGGCCATACCACCGCCGACATCGAGATACTGGATGTCGATTCCCATCTGACGGATCTTTGCATACGTGCGAGCAGCCTCTTTCATTGCGTTCTTGATACGCTTGATGTCGGTGAGCTGCGACCCGATATGAAAATGCAGCAGATTGAGCATTTCAATACGGCCCGACTCCTGAAGGATCCGGATCACTTCAAGGATTTCCGTCGTTGTTAAGCCGAACTTAGCCGCTTCGCCACCGGACTTTTCCCATTTCCCCGAGCCTTTTGAGTAAAGCTTTACTCGGACCCCGATCATTGGGATCTTGGTATTCGGGTTTTCCGCTGTCATTTCATCTGCTACTGCGAGCGTGTGCTCAAGCTCGCTCAGCTTTTCGATAACGATAACGACGTTCTTTCCGGCGCTGGCGCCCGCAAAAGCGAGACGTACAAAGTCACGGTCCTTAAATCCGTTCAGGACAAGAAGGCTGTCTTTCGACTGCTCGAGTGCGAGTGCGGCGTAAAGTTCCGCTTTCGATCCGGCTTCGAGGCCAAAGTTATAACGGGAGCCTTCGCGTAAATATTCCTCGACCACAGCGCGATTTTGGTTGACTTTCATAGGGTACACACAGAGATGGTCACCCTTGTAGTCAAATTCCTTGATCGATTTTTTGAAAGCCGAATGAAGCTTGCGGATCTGGCCGAAAAGAAGTTGCGGAAAGCGGAGGAGCACGGGAGTGTTGACGCCGCGTTTGGCCAAGTCGTCGATGATCTCTTTGAGGTCGGCCGTCAGATTGTCATTTTCCGGAGCCCGAACAATAAGGTGCCCCTTCCGGTTGATCCCGAAATAATCTGCTCCCCAGTTTTCAATGCCGTAGGTTTCGCTGGTCTGCTCGATGATAGCGCTCAATGTGCGGTGCTCCAAATATAGGAATGTGTCCCTTTCTAATAACAACAAAACAACTAGTTTAATAAAAATG
>JBDTZW010000180.1:0-11068 GCA_040004905.1 Acidobacteriota bacterium | reverse complement strand
AAGGCGTAATGGGCATTAAAAGCATTTCGGTTCGAGGAGCGAGGCAGCACAACCTGAAGAATATCGATGTCGATATTCCCCGCGATAAATTTACGGTGATCACGGGTCTTTCGGGTTCGGGAAAGTCTTCGCTTGCCTTTGACACGATATATGCCGAGGGGCAGCGGCGCTATGTCGAATCACTCTCGGCTTACGCCCGGCAATTTTTAGATCAGCTCGAAAAGCCGGATGTTGATTCGGTCGAAGGTTTAAGCCCGGCGATATCGATCGAACAGAAGACCGTTTCGCGAAGTCCGCGATCAACTGTCGGAACAGTGACCGAGATCTACGATTATCTCCGGCTGCTGTTTTCATCGATCGGCCAGCCTCACTGCCACCAGTGCGGAGCTCCTATAACGCGGCAGTCCGTCGAGCAGATCGTCTCGGGCATTCTCGCTCTGCCTGATGGCGAACGGGTAATGATCCTTGCTCCGCTCGTTCGCGGTAGAAAGGGCGAATTCAAAAAGGAGCTTGAAAAGCTTCACAAGGATGGCTTTGTCCGGGCCCGCATCGACGGCGAGATGCGTCAGCTCGATGAAGATATTCGCCTGGACAAGCGAAAGAACCACACGATCGAGGTGGTCGTCGACCGTCTGCTCATCAAGCAGGGAGTGATCGAGCGGCTGACCGAATCGGTCCGGACGGCGCTGAAACTGACAGACGGAGCAGTCATCGTTTCGATCATCGATGGTGATGAAAAAATGTACTCGGAGCGGATGGCATGTATCGACTGCGGCATCAATATCGCTCCGCTCGAACCGCGATCGTTCTCGTTCAATTCGGCTTTTGGTGCCTGTCGACGCTGCCAGGGTATCGGGACGATAATGGAGATCGACAAGAACAAGATCGTGATCGATCCGTCGATGCCGGCGGGGCGATTGAAATATCTGAACGATGTTGACCGTTCCGGCGCACGATATCTGCAATCGGCGCTTCGTGCGATCATCGATAAATTTACGGACGGCGATAAGCTCGAACCGCCGGCCAAGTCCTTAAAAAAGACGGTTGGACGAAAAATAAAACAGATCCTGGGCAAGCCGAACGCCGAGGCCGCCGACCTGCTGGCGATGCCATTCGCGGACCTTCCGACCGAGATCCAGGATGCGTTCTTTAACGGCACCAAGCGGCGCCTGACCTTTAACCAGGACGGGTACAAATACGAAAGCGATTGGAAGGGAGCGATCCGGGCGATGCGCGAACGGATGGAGAATCCGCCGTCGGAACGCGTCCGGCTCGCTCTCGAGGAACTCGTGGCGCCGATCAAATGCCCCGTGTGCGAGGGCAAGCGGTTGCAGCCGGAGAGCCTTGCGGTAAAGGTTGGCGGTTTGGGCATCGCCGACTACACGCAGCTGCCAATCGATCAGGCGACGGGTGCGGTTGCGGCTATCACGCTGACTGCCCGTGAGGAAAAGATCGCGGGCCTGGTGCTGAAGGAAATTCGTGACCGCTTGAAGTTCCTGTCGGCCGTCGGGCTCGGTTACTTAACGCTCGACCGTTCATCAGCCACGCTTTCCGGCGGCGAAGGCCAGCGTATTCGGCTGGCAACACAGATCGGATCGCAGCTTCGCGGCGTGCTCTACGTACTTGACGAACCGAGCATCGGTCTTCATCCACGCGATAATCGAAAGCTTTTGGAGACGCTGCATATGCTTCGCGATCTGGGCAATACGGTCCTCGTTGTCGAGCACGACGAAGAGACGATCGAACACGCCGATTATGTGATCGATCTCGGCCCGCTGGCCGGAACACACGGCGGCGAGGTTATCGCGACTGGCTCGCCAAAGGATATCGAGAAAAATGAGAGATCTCTTACGGGCCAGTATTTAAAAGGCGATCTCGCCATCGAGGTTCCCGATGTCCGGCGGCTTCCGAACGGGAGCCGCATAACGGTCAAAGGCGCGAAGGCGCATAATCTCAAGAACATCGACGTCGAGTTTCCGCTCGGTTTGTTTACGGTCGTGACCGGCGTATCGGGTTCGGGTAAATCGACCCTCGTCGAAGAGATCTTGTATCCCGCGCTTTATCGGCACGTTTACAAGTCGGCGATCGACCCACTCGAACATGATTCGATCGCGGGGCTCGATCTCGTCGATAAGATAATCGAGATCGACCAAAGCCCGATCGGCCGTACTCCCCGTTCAAATCCTGCCACGTATACCGGCTTGTTCACGCCGCTCCGCGAGCTTTATGCGATGCTTCCTGAATCGCGCACCCGGGGTTACAAAGCGGGTCGGTTTTCGTTCAACGTAAAAGGCGGCCGCTGCGAAGGCTGCGAGGGTGACGGTATGAAGCGGATCGAGATGAACTTTCTTCCTGACGTTTACGTCACCTGCGATGTCTGCCGCGGGCATCGGTATAATCGCGAAACGCTGGCGGTGAAGTACAAAGGGCTCTCGATCGCGGACCTTCTCGACACGACGATCGAGGACGCTCTGCCGATACTCGAAAACATTCCGCAGATCAAGCAAAAACTTCAAACCCTGCTGGACGTTGGCCTCGGTTATATCAAGCTTGGTCAGTCCGCCACAACGCTTAGTGGAGGCGAAGCGCAGCGAATAAAACTCGCGAAGGAACTTTCAAAACGGGCGACGGGCAAGACGATCTACATCCTCGACGAGCCGACGACAGGCCTGCATTTTGCGGATGTTCATAAATTGTTGGAAGTTCTGCAGCAGCTTGTCGAGGTTGGAAATACGGTGATCGTGATCGAACACAATCTCGACGTGATCAAATCGGCGGACTACCTGATCGACCTCGGCCCCGAAGGTGGCGAAGGCGGCGGAAAGGTCGTGGCGAAAGGCACCCCGGAAGAAGTAGCGCGTGTTCGAAAGTCGTATACGGGACAAGCCCTAAAGGCAGTCCTCGGATAATGTCGATGCGCGAAGATCTAAACGACAGTGAGGGCGAGCGGCCGTTCCTTCCATTCCTTGTTTACCTAATTCTGTTTTTTGGCGTATGGATATTATGGGTCTTAGAGATCTATCCGCGGCTCGTTCAGTTAGGCAACACGACCCTCGTGTATGCTTTGATCAACATCTTCCTTCGATTGCTTATTTGGGTACTTCCGGTTTTTCTCTATCTGCGTTTTGTCGATCACGTCGACGCGTTCGACTATCTAAAATTACGACAATACTGGACGGCCGGCATGGTGGTCGGGTTAGTTTTTTTCGCTCTGAACTTTGCTTTGAGTCTGATCGCCTATGGGGTGCCAACGATAAAACCGGAAGCGTTCACGTGGAACAGTGTCTTGGGTACGTCGATACTTGTCGGATTTATTGAAGAGATTCCTTTCAGAGGATTTGTGCTGCAAAAACTGCAGGAGCGGATGAACTTTTGGCTCGCGAATCTGATCTCCTCAGCTCTCTTTTTGCTTGTTCATTTCCCGGGCTGGATCTCTCTGAATCTGATGACCGGCCGCGGGGTTATCTCGGTGTTCGCCTTCGGTTTTGTCATGGCGATGCTTCTTCGGTATACGAAGTCGTTGTGGAGTTCGATCGCAGCTCACAGCTCGAACGACTTTTTGGCGTTCGTGATATTTCGAATAACGGGTTGAAATTTACGTTTCTAGTTCAAGGTTTCGATCAACTGTAGTTTCAAAGAAATTCGAACCTCTCTCCGGTTAAACGAATCGATAAGCTTTACCGTTCGGTCGAAATCGCTTTTTGAAAATGTTGAGAGCATTGAGAAATCGGCTCCGTAAAAACCGAATGAGTTTCCCTGGTTCAGTACGTATTCGCCCTCTCGAATATTCGACCCGCCCTGAAAGCCATTGATCACCGCCGCGGCATCCGTGAGCTCGTTCATTTGCGGAACAAGGCTTTCGTAGAGTCGGAAGGCTTCGGACGGTTCGATGTTCGCGTAGGCTGAGATGATCTGCATCAAAGGATACATGTCGTTGGATGTCTCAGGCCTTTCGCCGGTCAGGGTCCGGGCTTTGTTAAGGATCGCTAGGGCGAGCGTTTTGTTTTCCCCAGGGTTTCGCGGATAGAGTGAGTTCGCTAGATTTACTAACGAGCTTGCACGCGAGCTTTCGGGCATTTGATCGATCAATTGCTCGGCCTCAGTAAAGTTTCCGGTGCTTATCAGGCTGTTAGCGTACTGCGAATTGAGATTTCGCAGCGCCTCTTCGAGTGCATCATCCAAAAAGTTTTCCTTCAATACTTCCATCGCGCGCGGCATGTTGCCGGCGTTGACCAGCTTGCTTGCCGCAGACTGATAGATCTGCCGCTGCCAATTGGACGAATATTTTTTTGCTTCCGCGAGCATCTTGTCGGGTGTCGTTTCGCCGCTAAGCAGTTTTTGGACATCAGGATCGTATTGAAAGCCCATATCTCCACGAGGAGATGTTTTCGCAACACGCTTGAGAGCTTCGACCGACGACGGGGAAAGTTTTTCTGCGATCGGCATGATCGAATAGGCGAGGTAATAGGCCTCGCTGCCGCCTTCGCCGAGAAAGTAGGTAATGAGTTTCTCGCCGAGTTGGTGCATTTGACCTTCGTCCAGCTTTAAGGACTTCGTCGCCGAATTACCGGGGGCGATAAATTCGTTGAGGAACGCGATGACGGCCTGGAGGGTTTGATAGTCGGCCTGGCCGTCCTTGGAAAATTTGGCCTGGATAAGTTTGTCGGCGATCCTCGAACCAAGTTCAGTTGCTGAATCGGGGTCTTTTTCGGCGAGCTTTTTTAGCAAATTAAGAGTTTCACTTGATACGCTCTTGGACAGCGACTCTTGGAGCAATTTCGCGGCCTTTTCCGGATTTTGGTCAGCGGCCATTCGATAAAAGGTCTGCTCAAGATTGATCTCATTTTGAGCGAGATACGCGGAGTTTCCGGCGTTGGTGATCTTTGAATCTTTGCCCGAGGATAACGTTAGGGCTTTAACGACAGCGGCTGGACGGCTTCGAGCCATCAGGTCCAAAGCGAGTTCGGCGTCCCGCGATGCGACCGCGTTGAGTACCGTTGGACGCGTGGAGCTTCCCATCAACAGATCATTTTGATACGTGCTGCTTTTGGGGGCGGCCTCTGCAACTGCCTGAGCATTCATAAGTTCGTTCACGGCAGTTTGAAAGAACGCCCGGGCACGCTTCTGATCGGCATCCCAAACAAGGCTGCCGATCTTGGCATAGACGATCGCCCGATTTTCACCCAGCTTAAGGTTTTGGAGATCGGCTAAAGTTTGCTCGATCAGCAGACGGCGTCGTTCCTGCTTGATCTTCGCTTCGTCCGCGTTTTGCGCGAGGAGTACGACGGGTAGAAGAAGCAGGGCAAGAAGCGGAAGTTTCCCAAAAGCTCTCATATTGATCTCCAAAATTTAGAACGTTTCGGATTAAGAGAGCTTGCAGACGACGAAAAGGTTGTATTGGGGTCCAAAAAAAACTAGAGGGTAATGGACTTGATCATTTCCTTCACCGCCTGATCGAGTCCGACAAATACCGATCGCGAGATGACGTTGTGGCCGATGTTAAACTCGGTGATCTCCGGTATAGCCGCAAGGTCGCCGACGTTGCGATACGTAAGACCGTGTCCGGCGGCGACGATCAGCCCGAGTTCCTTTGCATGAACCGCCGCTTTCCTCACCCGATCGCATTCGGCAGCGGCCCGGCGTGCTCCTTCGCCGTGAGCGGCACGCGAACTAAGTGTCATCTCGGCAAATTCGGCGGTGCAAAGTTCGATCTGCTGGGCTCCGGCCTTTTTTGAAGCGTCGATCTGCTCAATATTTGGATCGATGAAAATGCTGACAAAAATTCCGGCGGCCTTTAGGCTCTCGACCGCCTTTTTTACATTCTCGAAATTGCTGACGACATCGAGGCCGCCTTCGGTAGTGATCTCGTGCGGATCTTCGGGCACTAGCGAAACGGCATCAGGTTTGGTTCTAGCCGCGATGCTGACCATCTCGTCGGTTGCGGCCATTTCGACGTTGAGATAGGTCGTCACAACATCCCGAAGTAACTCGATATCGCGGTCCTGAATATGCCTTCGGTCGCCGCGAAGATGTACGGTGATGCCATTGGCACCGGCTTGCTCGCAGATAACCGCAGCCGCGATAATACTCGGCTCGATCGTCTTCCGGGCCTCACGGATCGTTGCTACGTGATCGATATTTACGTTGAGTCTGGCGGTCATAAATTTACACCGAGGTGGCCGAGCTTTCGGCAGTTTCAATCTCAAAAGGCAGTTCGTAATTCCCGCGTTTTGCGTTGCGACGGATCTGGTTCAGTTCGAAAAACATCCGCCGGGTATCCCGAAGGACACTTACCTTTGAGCCTTCGACATTATTCCACCGTACCGGGATCTCCTTCAATCTTAGGTCGTGATAGTTCGCGACAAACAGGAATTCCACATCGAATCCAAACCTGTCGATGGTCATGACGTCGAGAAGCGGCCTGAACTTCCTCATATCAAACGCCTTGAAACCGCATTGGGTGTCTGCGAAGGGAAGTCCGGACATGGTCTTGATAATAAAATTCACAACCTTACCACCTTGCTCCCGACGCCAGGGCTGGTGTGTGCCTATCAAGGTGCGATCGAGAGCTCGGGAACCAAATGTCACGTCGAATTCGCCCGCCTTGATCGGGTCGGTCAATTTATGCATCTCCTCGATCGGCGTCGAAAGATCTGCGTCGCTGAACAACGCAATATCGGAGTGTGCGGCCATCAGGCCGGCCCTCACTGCATATCCTTTCCCGCGATTCTCTTTGTAGCGGATCACCTGCGTCGGAATTTCAGGTTCGGCGGCCAACGCGTCGATGGCTACCTTTTCGGTCGAGTCTCGCGATCCGTCGTCCACCACTACTATTTCGGCGGAAATACGGTTCGAGGCAACGTACGCAGCTATCTTAAGCAGGCTTTCACCCAACCTAGCCTGTTCGTCGAAAGCCGGCACGATAATGGAAACTTCGGGTCTCATTAAACAAAAAGGTTATGGTAAGTTTTTGCGAACAAAAAGTAAATTCCGGTTGTCGGGCCGCAACTTGAGAACCCGAGGTCGCACCTTAGCGTATGATATGATTGTGGTTGGCGGTATTTAGGGAATGAAGAGAAATTTTACGGTCTTAGCGGTTGTTCTGGTGGTGGTCGGAGCTTTGGTTGGCGGGCTTCTGGGCAGGTTGCCGTCGCGCGGTTCTGCCAGCTCGGCCGTGACGCCTGAGCGGATCGAAAACGACTACGAAGAGGCCGTCGATCTGGTCGACAAAAATTTCGTTGGAAATGTCGATCACGAAAAAGTCTCGGACCGTTCGATCCAGGGCATGTTGTGGACGCTCGATCCTCACTCGTCATTTTTTACACGTGACGAATTTCGAAAGTTGAACGAAGAGCAGGCGTCGCAGTTTTACGGTATCGGTGTTTCTATCCTACGGCACGACGGGCCAACCCTCGGCGGCGTTTATGTCCAGTCCGTAATACCGAATACGCCGGCCGAGAAAGCGGGCCTGCGTTACGGGGACCGGATACTTACGGTCGATGGGAAAGATGCTAAGGACTGGACCGTTTCAGAAGTTTCGAAAAATGTCCGCGGCGAAAAGAACACGTCGGTGGATCTGGCGGTCGAAAGGGCCGGTGCGAATGGAACGGTCAATTATGAGATAACTCGTGGCGGCGTTCCGCTTCCTTCGGTTCGCAACTATTTCATGCTGCCAAACGGAACTGGTTACGTAGGCCTTACGGGCGGATTCCAGGAGACAACGGCCGACGAGCTCGATACCGCGATCACCGAATTGAAAAGGCAGGGGATGAAGAACCTCGTTCTCGATCTCCGGGGAAACCCGGGCGGGCTGCTTCCGCAGGCGATCGAGGTTGCAAGCCGTTTTATTCCCGGCGGGCAGACGATCGTTTCCGTAAAAGGGCGGTCGCGGTACGCAGCCAGCCAGGAATTGAAAGCGACCGAGGGCAAAAATCAGGATTTTCCCTTGGTCGTGATGATCAACAGCGGTTCGGCGTCGGCTTCTGAGATCGTAGCGGGGGCAATCCAGGACTACGGACGCGGGTTGATAGTCGGCACAAACAGTTTTGGAAAAGGCCTTGTCCAGAGGATCTTCCCATTGTCGTATGGGACAGGCCTTACATTGACCACAGCGCGTTATTACACGCCATTTGGACGATCGCTTCAGCGAGACTACTCGAATGGCTCGATCTACGATTACTACACGCACGGCGAAGACGTTGACGAGACGTTGGAAACGGCACCCAAACCGACCGGCAGCCCGGTTACGACGGCGAACGGACGGGTTCTGTACGGTGGACTAGGGATCGAACCTGATGTCACCGCTGCTTCTGTACCGTTCACCCCCCTTCGGTCCCGGATCGGCGACGCGGCGTTCTTTTTCGTTCGCCAACTCGCTGCTGGTCGTGTCTCGGGCTTTGAGAATTACAAGATCGATCATCAGAATTTCAAGGCCACACTTCAGACGGACGACGTACCCGTCACAGATAAACTGTTCGAGGCGTTCACTAATTTTGCCGCCGCGAACAAGGATCTCGGTTTAGCCGCCGAAAATGTGTCGGGCCACGCCGATTACGCTAAGACCAGACTCCGGGAAGAGCTCGCGACGGCGAACTTTTCAAACGAGGCTGGCGTTCAGGTGCTTCTTGAGACGGACCCCCAGATCCTGAGGGCTCTCGAAGCTATGTCCGACGCTAAGAAACTGAACGAGAATCTCGCTTGGAACCCGCATTGATCAACGTGTATCACGCCTGAAGGGTCGTCTCCCCGTTAATTGCATAGTTTTAGAAAACTCGGCTTCGTAGGGTAAAATATAGTGCTCTGCGAACTCTTTTCGTTTTATGTACAAACAGATCGGAATTTTAACCGGCGGCGGTGACGCTCCGGGACTCAACGCAGTCATTCGCGCGGTGGTTCGGACGGCCGTGGGCGAATATGGGATGAAGGTCGTCGGCGTTGAGGACAGCTTTGAGGGCATACTTGGTGAACCGCATACGCGAAAGCTCACGACCAAGAGCGTTAGCGGCATTCTGCCGCGCGGAGGAACAATTCTCGGCACACGCAATCGCGGCAGCTTTGTAAAGATGGTTGACGGTAAACCCTTTTTTCCGGAACTGCCGATAGAGGAAGCGATCGTCAACATGGAAAAGCTCGAGATCGAGGCGTTGATCGTCCTCGGCGGCGAAGGAACCTTGGCGATCGCCGAACAGTTCCACAAACGCGGCTTTCCCGTGATCGGCGTGCCTAAGACGATCGATAACGACCTGGCCGCGACCGAGCTCACGTTCGGCTTTATGACGGCGATCGATATTGCGACGGAAGCACTCGATCGTCTCCATACAACCGCTGCCTCGCATGACCGTGTAATGGTGCTGGAGGTGATGGGCAGGAATACCGGTTGGATCGCTTTGCAGGCCGGACTTGCCGGTAGTGCGGACATTATCTTGATCCCAGAGATACCGTTTTCCTATGAATCAATGATGAAAAAGGTGCTTGCACGGGAAAAAAGCGGTTCCAGGTTTACAAATATCGTCGTAGCAGAAGGAGCGAAAGAGGTCGGTAAGGGCGAGATGTATCTGGATTCGGGTGCTCTACGGCTTGGCGGTGTCGGCGAACACGTTCGGCAGCGGGTCGAGGAGATGACGGGTAAAGAGTCACGCTGTGTGGTCTTGGGCCATCTTCAACGGGGCGGAAGTCCGAACGCCTTCGACCGAATGCTAGGAACGAATTTCGGCGCCTGCGCCGTGCGATATTTGGCTAACGGACAGACCGGGAAGATGGTCGCTCTTCAGGCCGGCACGATCCTCACGGTGCCGCTTTCAGAGGCGTGCGCAAATATTAAGACTGTTCCTGTGGACGGACAGTTGGTGCGAACAGCTCGTGATATTGGGATCTCGTTTGCTGCTCCGCGGGAGACCAAATCATAATTTAAAAATACGATTTTTAGATCCGAGGCGGCGAGTTTTTGAGGCGCGGCCGAAACCACATATGGAAGAAGTAAGAAAGAAGCTACAGGCTGAGCTCGATTCGCTCGAAGAAGAACTACACTTCAAGCTTCCCAAGGAGATCCAAAAGGCGAGGGAGTTCGGTGATCTTCGTGAGAACGCAGAGTACAAAGCGGCGATGGAGCGCCAGTCGATAGTTCAAGCAAGGATTCGCCAGATCCATGAACGGCTGAGCGAAGTTAAATCGATAGATCTCAGCAAGCTGCCGATCGATCGGGCGGCGTACGGGTCGGATGTCGTTCTTTTCGACATGGAAAAAGAAGAGAAGATCTCGTACCGGCTCGTTTCATCCGAGGAAAGTGATCCTGAAAAAGGCTTGATCTCGACCGTGTCACCGATCGGCCAGGCTTTGATGGGCAAGCAGGAAGGCGACGAGATCCGAGTAAAGACACCGAACGGAGTGCGAAATTTTGAGTTGAGCCGATTAAGAACTGTTCACGATCAAGAAAACAGTTAGGTCATAAATAGAATGCTTGGAGCAGGCATAGGACGCGCGGCAATGAGCATCATTAACGCAATGGTGCGCGGTTTGGCGTCCGCAGGCGTGCCTCCGAACATACTGACCGGAGTTGGACTAACCATAAACATAGGGTGCGGGGTCCTCTTTGGGTTCGGTGAATTTTTTTGGGCCGGGATCGTTCTGATCGTGGCAAATTTGTTCGACATGCTCGACGGAAACGTCGCACGTCTGACGGGCAACGTCACGCGTTTCGGCGGCTTTCTCGATTCGACGCTCGACCGGCTATCCGACATGGTCTCGTTTTTCGGGATCATGATCTTTTACGCAGGCAATTCGCCGCAGCATTCGCTGCTGAATGTTTCGCTTGCCGGCGTTGGGATGATCGCGTCGGTAATGGTTAGTTATTCTACCGCCCGCTCGGAAGGGCTCGGCGTAAAGGCTAACGTGGGTTTCCTCCAGCGGCCGGAGCGGGTTGTGCTATTGATAATCGGAGCGCTTTCGACTTGGAACTGGACCTCGCAAAACTTTTTTGCGAACCGGATGCCGCAGGTCTTGTGGGTGCTCGCGGTCGGCTCGGTCTGGACGTTCGTTCACCGGATGTACTACATCTGGCGCGAGTTCAAAC
>JBDTZW010000188.1:0-3290 GCA_040004905.1 Acidobacteriota bacterium | reverse complement strand
TCGATGACACGCTGCGCTATCAATCCCTCTTTTGCTCCGAACGCGATCGACTGCGAGAAGGAATGTATTTCCTGATTGCGAACCTCTTTTTCTACGTATTGATTCAGCAGACGAGCCGCGAGTTTTGAATATTCGGGTTCTTCGAAAATAAGGCTCGCCGCAGTCTGGATCGAGAGTTTATCGAGTTCGCTTGTGGTGGCACCGTCGTACAGGCCGCTGATCGTCTTGGTCGCGATCCGCATCACGTCGACGTTTGGCAGATTTGGCGTACAGCGTGAAATGGCCCGGACGATCTTGTTGATATCGACCACCTCGGGCAAACCGTTTCGCTTTGTTACACGCATTGTGGTTTGTGTGCTTTCTTCGGTCTGGCGGGCGGCGGCGGTTGAGGTCGATCCGGCAAAATTATCCATTTTTTCTATCCTCGAAGAGTTAAAATTTTCGAAATTGGGCGACAGCGATGCTTTGAAAGAAGCTGTTCAAGCTGCTCCCCAATTGTGAGCCATTTTGTATTTGTAAAGACACGAGCGAACCCCGAAAAACGTCTGCAAGCGTCGGTAACGCGAGCCGTTTTACTTCGACTGCTGTTTCCTAGGTTTTTTAGGATTCAGGGTCTTACGATTGCTCCAAAATACTTTGCAAATTATACGGACCGGGAGCGCGAAAACCGGTCCGTATGTCTAACCAAAAGCAGAGAAAAAATCAAAAAGCATTCTGCAGTGGATATAGAATATATTGTAGTCAATTCGGTTTGTCAACACAAAATGTAGTGGTTTTGAAAGTATTTGTTAAGTGCTGTTTTTACAACATTTAGCGCGCGTAAAGTGAGGTAGGGCTTGAAATTGTGTGTAACAAAACGATAACATGCCATACCACAATAAGTTGTGGTCGCTCGGAGGAGAAAATCTCAATGAAGAGGTTGTGGATCTAGCTGTGGAAATGTCCGAGCTGCCCGTTTATTTGAGCGGTAATTTCATGCCGACATGCGACTTGGAAAAGCCAAGCTGCTCGTAAAACCGGTGAGCATCAGTCCGTTCGCCATGGCTGGTTAGCTGCATCGAAACGCAGCCCCTCTCTTTGGCTCGTCCTATGGCCCAAAGCATCATTTCGCGGCCAATGCCTTGCCCTCGAAGCTTCCCGTCCACTCTCACAGATTCAACCGACGAACGCTTGCCGCCCTGGTAACTTAATGAGGGAATAATGATGAGCTGAAGCGTGCCCACGATCTCGCCGTCGAACTCAGCAACGATCAATTCCTGGTTCTTGTCGGCATTAATTTCACCGAGGGCTTTTATGTAGCTTTCCGGCAAGGGGTCCTCTAAACGTTCGCGCCGTTGTCCGAGAAAGTCATCGGCAAGAAGACGGATGATCGCGCGAAGGTCTTCGATAGTTGCTTGGCGGAATAAAAGTTTGTCCATATTCAGAGAGGAAAGTACGGCAGCGACCATATTATCGTCCCCTCAGCATTTTTGAATACCAATGCCCACTCACCGGAGGAAGGTTTATTTTCGGTACGCTGAACGGAAACGATCTTTGCGAAGTCTGCCACCTCACCACCCCTCGTGATGGCTGAGGCATTTACGCTGCGCCACCGAATTGCCCAATTACCATTCTTGTCAGGCTCGATAAAAATATGTTCCGTGTTGCTCGTATCAATCCCAGAATATCGAATTCTTAGATATCCTCGCTGTTTTGAGACCCAGTGCTCCCAGATAAAATTACGGGCCTCGTTCTCATCACAAAGACCCTTCGGCCTGGTATTGAACGTGAACTTAAAATTCTTCAACCAGAGCCTGGTGCAATCTATCGATCCACCATAATCGTAATGAGCTATTTTTCGATTTTGAGTGATCTGCTTTATGGTCAATTCCCCGTTGGGGTTAACGAAAACTTTTGTCTTAGAAGTTCTGGTTTTGGCCGTTTCGTTCGGATATTTTTGAGCGAACGTGATGCTACATAGGACCGTCAACACGAGCAAGGCGAGATGGAAGTTATATCCTTTGCTAATCGGTGACAACAAGTTCATCATACGCAAGCTCGACATTTTCCGGCAGCAATTTTGATTCACGTCCATGTAGGATGTCGTGATTTAGATGCGTGAGATAGGCTCGGGTTGGTTTCAGGTCTTCGATAATTGCGAGGGCCTCTTCGAGGCAAAGATGCGTCGAGTGGGGGCGGATGCGGACGCAGTCGAGGACTAGGACGTCGAGATCGCGGAGAGCGTCCATGGATGCGGACGGAATTACCTTGAGATCCGTCGCGTAGGCGAAATCGTTAAAGCGATATGCGATCACGGGCAGTTTGCCGTGGATGACCTCAAGCGGCGTGATCTCCAACCCGTCGCCGATGCAGAACGGAGCGTTCGGCTCGACCGTGTGCGGAATAAGCTGCGGCAACCCACCGCCGACATGCGTTGGGTTAAAAATATAATCGTATATCCGTCGAAGATCGTTCCACGCGATCTCGTTCGCATAGACTCCCATCGCGCCGTGACGAAAATTCAGCGGGCGAATATCGTCGAGACCGAAAACGTGATCGACATGGCAATGCGTGATCAGCACTGCATCGAGGAATTGGATATTTGCTCGGAGAGCCTGCTGGCGGAAATCAATGGAAGTGTCGACAAGTACCTTTTTGTCGTTGTTCTCGATTAGAACTGAGGCCCTTAATCTCTTATCCCTAGAGTCTTCAGACAGGCATGTTTCGCAGCTGCATCCAATGGAAGGAACGCCTGTGGAGGTGCCCGTGCCTAGAAAGGTAAGTTTCATCAGGAAATTTTACCGCAGAGATCGCAGAGGACGCAGAGCAGAAAACGCATCTTTAGCCTATCTCTGCGACTTCAGTATCCTCTGCAGTTAATAGTCCTATTTCTTTCCGAGAATATCGGCGTTAGAGAATTTTTTCGCGGCCTGGGCCTTTAGTTTTTCCTCGGTGGCGCGGACGAGCTGGACGTATTGCATCCGAAGGTCAGCGAGCAGGC
Source organism: Acidobacteriota bacterium (assembly GCA_040004905.1). Lineage (GTDB taxonomy): Bacteria > Acidobacteriota > Blastocatellia > Pyrinomonadales > Pyrinomonadaceae > OLB17. The sequence goes on along the minus strand of JBDTZW010000188.1, from coordinate 310 downwards.
CTTCGAGCAGACGGGTTTCCTGCGGGTGAAGGTTGCTTTTTGTTTTTTCGCGGAGCATCGCCAAAATATCGAGCCAGTATTTGCCGCTGTCGAGATCGACCGTACGTTTGCCCGTAGCGGGATGCGGCATGGCGCCGAGGGCGGCGGCGGCGTTGGTCGCTAGCGTAGATAGAAAGTTTACAAAGCTTGCCGGATTCTCTGTGTCCAGAGCATCGGCTTCTTCGTCGGTGAGCAGATCTCCATCACTCGCCGGCCCGCTGGCCTGCGGTTCCCCAGTTTCCGCTGCCGGCACAACAGGTTTTTCGGGCGC
>JBDTZW010000066.1:0-11097 GCA_040004905.1 Acidobacteriota bacterium | reverse complement strand
GGCAGGCGTCTTCGGATCGTGGTTAGGGGCGACTATTCTCGACGAAAAAAAGACGAGATCAGCTCTCTGGGCTGCTATGCGCGGTTTGGCGGTCGCCGCTCTCTCATATTTCTTTTTATTTGCCGTCGAGCTTTTTGTGGCGGTGCTTTATAACGACAACATTGACAGCGATGGTTTTTTCAGACTGATCTCCGTGATCGCACTTACGTTTTTGATTGCCTTGCTCGTTTTCGGGTGGCTGATCGCGGTAACCGGTGCGGCTGCGGGCGCGCTGCTTTATCTCTTCCAGAACAAAACCACCGAAAGTGGCACAAACCGCAACTCGTTGTCTGATAAATAATGCCGAGTCAATTCCTGCAAGAAGTTAAATTGAATCCGTTCTGACAGAACGCCGAATGCAGTGGGACGACTCGGATCGATTTTGTATTTATCAGTCAGGAACGTCAATGAATGTCAGCTCTATCACGATCGTTTTAGCTACGGTAACCGTCCTCACTTTTAGCCTGTTTGCGGAGGCACAGTCCAGACCGGAAAACCTGTCAGTATTAACTCAGGCGAAGTAAAAACCACCAATTAAAACTAAAAACAATGAAAATACTTTATTCATTGGTCTTACTCTTATTATTGAGCGTAACAATGTGGGTCAATTCGTTCGCAAACACGATTGCACAAACCCATGACGATCTCTATCCGATCATTGAAAACAACAAAGTCGGGTACATAAACGGCCTCGGTGGCGTGGTCATCACTCCGCAGTTCGACGTGGCCGGATATCGAAATGGTTTTGTCAGCACGTACGGCAATTTCCATAATGGGCTTGCCGTCGTCGCGATCGATGGCAAAAAAGGGTATATCGACCGAACCGGCAAATGGGTGATCGAGCCGCAGTTTTTCGACGCTCTCCCGTTTTCGGAAGGGCTCGCTGAGGTGCGGATATTCGACGGAGTGACACGTCCCGGAAACTGGGGATATATCGACCTCACCGGCGCTTTCGCCATCGAACCGCGTTTCACCACCATCGAACCATTTGTAAACGGTATCGGCATCGTTCATGACGTTAGTCAGTCCGGATACATCGAAAAAAATGGCAAGCCATTTATTCCGCAATATGGAATTTTGCCGCCGTACATCGAATACCGTCCGTTCAAGGGCGGCGTTGTGTGGTTGGCCGACGGGACAAAATCTATACTCGTTGACCGCGAAGCAAAGATATTTCCGCTACCCACCATCGAAGACCATCACGATTTTTCCGAAGGCATCGCGGCCGTTAGGATCGGCGATAAATGGGGATATATCGACACAGGGGGCAAGATAGTGATCCCGGCCAAGTTTCACGACTGGAGCGGCGGTAACGACATAGGCGAATTTTCCGAAGGGCTCGCCCGCATAACCGTTTTTGATAAAGCAGGTTATATAGATCGCAAAGGCCATTTTGTAATCGCTGCCAAATACGATTCGGCCGGCGACTTTCGCGAAGGCCTTGCCGCCGTAACGCTCCATTTGAAGACTGGCTTTATCAACAAACAGGGAAAGGTCGTTATCCCACTGCGGTTTTTCGCTGCGTCCCCTTTTCAAAACGGCATTTCAAATGTTCAGATCGGCGGCAAAATAGGTTTTATCGATAAAATGGGACGTTATGTCATTAGACCCAAATTTCGCTTTTTCTCAAATTTTGATGGCCGCCTCGCGATGCAGACCATTCGCCGTGCCGCCACGCGCACCGAGTGTCAGGATGCAGACTGGGGCTACATTAATTTGCACGGCGACTTCGTCTGGAAGATCAAGCCCGGCGGCCCGTGCATCGTCAGATTCTATTAAACAATATGGGCAAAATTTATCTCATCGTGCCCCTTTATGTTGTGACTAGTCGGCGATGACATTCTGTTCCTGTAAACCCGTCACCGTGAAGAGAATTTTTTGAACTCAAAAAACATTAAAAATTAACTACTATGAAAAAACTACTGTGGCTGTTCTGCACATTTCTTATTACCGCAATGATAGCTGTCAATTCGTTCGCAGCTTATGGGTCTATGGAGTTCATCGGTTTTTCCAAAGACGGTCGATATCTGGCATTTACAAATTCCGACTCGGGCGGCGATGGCGGCGGGGGATATCTGAGCGCTTACTTTGTGGATACCGCGAAAAATTCATATGCGATCTCGCCGATCGTTCTCCCGGACGACGACGATAACAAGCCCGCGAAATACAAGGCCGCGAGCCGCATCTATGATCAGAGACGGGCAGCGGCCATCAGAAAATTCGGGATCGTGCGGGGAAACACCGGAACGCTTGCTGCCGCGCATTTATTGACCGACTGGAGCAATGTCCAGCCGGTCGACACTAAACGTTCATTCTACGAGGCGGGCGTTGAAAAAGAGATCGCAGTGCCCGATTACAAAGGAGCCCTCGTTAGTCGGGACAAAAGCACGGTCGAAAAGGTTATTTTTAATACGCAGTACGATTCTTATCTTCAAAACACATACGAGTATTATGAGCTGACGCTGACAGCCACGCCTGTCTCGGGTCAAAAGGAGGAACCGGGTTCGAATTACCGGATGGAACTGACGCTTCAGGATAAGACGAAACATCCTTATCCCGCTCTGCGGTTCCTGCAAAAAGACGGCCCCGCGTTACCAAAGGAACGCTCCTTCGCCTATGGTTATAGGATCGAAACCGTCTATGTTTATGGGAACAAGATCGCGGTCTTTATTAACGTGTTCGGCCAGGGATTTGAGGAAACAGCCATGGACTATATGGTCGTAACCGGCGTGCTGGACCCGAGCCAATATGAAAACACTTAGATCATTAACCTTGGCGATACTCGTTCTTGCGTTCACATCTGCCGCGTTCGGGGGCAATTACGCGAATATAAAATTCATAGGCTTTTCGCTCGACGGTAGGTACCTCGCCTACGAAGAGACCGGCACCGAAAGCATCTTGATGCACGATATGGCGACCTATTATGTCGACACAGCAAAAAATGCTTTTGCGGCGCCGTACACGATGTTGGAAGGCGTCGAAGGCCGCGACGGACATCCCGATTTTCGGCACGGCGAGGTTGCGTACAAACGTACCGTTGCCGCAAAACTCCGCAAACTTGGTATCAAACCCGGCAACATCGGCAATTTCGTCCTCGCTCATTTCCTAAATGACCTGAGCTTTGTAAAGCGCGTCGAGCGCGAGGGCTCGTTTTTTCCAGACGGCTACCTGAAGCCGCCCGTCAAAAAAATGATGCCTAATTACGCCGGGGGTTTTTATCGAGGCCAGACCACTGAGATCGAAAATGTCATCTTCATCGATTTTATCAATCTCTATTCGCCCGACGTCGACAATTCGCCAAATACGGATGAGTTCTTCGAATTGACCCTCGCACCGACCCCGGCAAAGGCGAATGACCGGTGCGGCGAGACCTACAAGATCGAATTAACGCTCAAAGACAATACCATCCGGCAGACGACCAAGCCGCAAATTCTGCGAAAAGACGGCGACACTCTGCCTGATAGCCGCGACTGCGCCCTCGGCTACAAGATCGAGCGGGTCTATATTTACACCGACCGCATCGCCGTTTTCCTCAACGTTTTCAGCAAAGGCTACGAGGGCCCTGATATGCATTACATGGTCGTCACAGGTGTCATTCCGGGGAAATCATTATGAAAAGGTTTGCGTGATCGGCTTTGTTCTCATCCTCTCAGCCGCATCCTTTGCCCAGGCAAAAAAGGTAAGTAGAGTGACCCGCGAAGAGCGTCTGATCACAGCTCTCGTGAATTCTAAGACCATACCCGGACTTTTTGGCGGCGACGGCTTTGCGGATTGCGACATTTCCGGCCGCATACATTTCCAGCAGGCCGACTACTAAATCCATGAAAACAATTACACTTTTAGGTGGCAGCATGCTCGTAATAGCTGCCTTTTCATCTACGATTTTCGCCTCCGACTACGCTGATCTAAATTTCATCGGCTTTTCGCTCGACGGCAAATACATGGCGTTCGAACAGTATGGAAAACGTGACGAAAATGACCTTGACTCCGACGAAAACTACGCTGAGACCTTTTTTATCGAAGTTGCAAAAGATTCCTACGCGTTGCCGCCGTCCGCTTACGCCTGCGACCTTGGCGAAGTGACGCAAGCCGCCTGCAGGCAGCGTCTCGCCCGCTACAACGCCAAAACTGCCGCCGCACTCAAAAAGCTCGGGATCATCCGTCGCAATACCGGCCGTCAGGTCGTCGCTCACCTGCTTAATGACTGGAGCTTTGTTACTCCGGCGCAAGTGAAGGGCTCCGTTACGGACGCTAATAACAAGAGTGTGGATCGCATTGTGACCGACTACATGGCTGGTATCCTACCTCACGGTGCGGGTGCGGAGACGGTCGTGTTCAATCCCGATTTCTTTCCGCCTCACTACGATGCCACCATGTTTTACGAACTGACGCTCACTTCAAAACAGATCCCGGAAGCCAGGTGTTTCGAAGGCTATAGGTTTGATCTTACGCTGAGCGACAAAAGTCACCACAAGGACCTGCCCGACCAGATACTGCACAAAGACAACGACAACATCCCAGCATCGCGATTTTGTCCAAAAGGTTACCGTATCGAGCAGGTCTACTTTTATAAAAACAGGGTTGCAGTATTCATCAACATGTTCCAACAGGGATTTGGAATAGAGATGCGGTATTTGTCCGTCACCGGCAAACTCAATATAGACAGCGTCGGCCCGCATGCGTTGAATGCGAACACGAGTTACGAACCGATTAAATGAATCGCCGGAGTTCAGTTTGCGGGCGAGACTGTTAAGGTCAAAGCAGCCGAACCGTTGCGGGCTCGCATTATGATCAAATACTTAAGATCGCAGTATCGAGCCTTGCGTTTAGGCCGGCTGGGACACTTTTGCCGGTGCCGCTGCGGGTTATATCGGATTTATCGGCGGCTTGTTGCTAGCAGCTTACCAGAATAATTTTCTCACTGAGACGTCGCCGCAATCTAAGAAAATTCGCCATTGTTCAGGGTAAGGGCGGGAAATAGGTCGCGGCGCATTTCAGCGCGCCAGGCGTAGATCGCGGGAAAACACCGAAACGGCGTCGAATGGGTTTCTGGGCGGAAGAACCTGAAACAAACTAAAGATAACAGCGACGAAATAGGAACCATGTGGGATAAAATTAGATCCAGTTTCTTGTCCTACGGTTCTCTCGCCCATCCGATGATTTCCATTTGTCGCCGACGTCAGGGAGTAATGTTTGCAACGGTTGCGGCTGTGTAACCGGCCGTTACCTCGTTCTTGTGAACTGCGGAGGCGGCGAGGGCTTCGCCCTTCACGGCCTCAGGAACCCGAGTTTTGTTAACAGCAAATTGCCCCTCACCGACCCGTATTTGCCGATCTGACCAGCGGTAAGGTTAGCTCGCTCGTGGCCTATGCTCCGCCGTACTCTTCGGCCAGTCTCAGCAGGTCATATTCGGTAATAATTCCCACCAGTTTTTCGTTTTCAACCACCGGCAGACATCCGATTTTGCTCTCTCGCATTAGCTTTGCGGCTTGACGGACATCAGCATCCGGTGCGATCGTCTGCACGTCTTTGCTCATAACGCTTTCTATCGGTATGGTCCACAAATGCTGGTCCCGCTCAAGATTGGCAACCGTGGTCGAAAGCGCGGAAATCGACGCTCTCAATACGTCGCGATGGCTTATAAGCCCTACTACTCGGCCCGCCCGGTCAACCACGGGCACGTGCCGGACGTGTGCCCAGTTCATGATATCCAGTGCGATAAAAAGCTTCTTACCCGCGACGAGCGTGAACACCTTTACGGTCATGTAATCGCTCACATTCATTATTCGATGTCCCGTCTGAATCATCCGGTAACGACCGCTCAAGTTCGCCGGCTCTCTAGCTGTTCGAGCCGGGCCGCAGACGGGAACAGTACGTTATTTTCCAGATGAATATGCCGGTGCAGATCCCTTTCGAGATCCTGTAGACCTGCGTAGAGGGCTGTGAAGCTCGGACAAGCTTCGTCGGGCAGCGTGTAATCGCCGCTGATCTTTCTCATCCTTTGAAGTCGTTCACCGTCCGCATCGTGATCCGCCATCATCATGCGGATCGGATTTTGCACCGTCCCAAAATGCGGTGACGGAACCGAGAGATTGGCGTCGTGGGAAGATTCGAGCTGCCGAATATAGGGGAACAACACGGCCTCCTCCTTCCGCATGTGAGGAATCAGGCTGTCGGTAAGCGAACCGAAAACAGACTGTATTTCGAACAGATCAGGGTGATGTTCGCCGTGACGTGTGGCGACCTTTGCCATCAATGGCGTCAGGCGTGCGATCTCGCTGGCCGTAAAAATATGATGCTTTGCAAGAATGTAATCGATCAGGGCCGATGGCTTTTTATCTTCTGGGTGGTCGCTGTCGTCGTTCCCAGCCTGACTGTGAATTACAGCGTCGATTTGCGATGCTAAGATGTTGGGGTCGATCCCGGCATCAAGACACGCCTCAGCGAATGGCTTGCGGCCGCCGCAGCAATAATCTATCTTGAATTCCTCAAAGACGCGCGTTGTCGCTGGAGCTTCAAGGGCGATCTCGCGGATCGTTTTTGTAGTCAAATTTTTTATATTAATCATAAATGACTCCGATAGCGTTCTCAATGCAAGCGGCGAGCCACCGATCGCGGAACCTCATTTGATGGGATGGTTGACATGAGGCTTCGGATAAACGGCAATTCGTCGCGGCTGCGTCTTACGCGGACCGAGGCCGAACATCTCGCAATTCAGGGTGTGGTCAAGAAAGCTATTGAGTTTGGAACCGCGCCCGGTGAATCCCTGGTTTACCGCATTTGCCTTGATGCTTCGGTGGAGTCTTCAAATACCGTATTCGCTAATAACGAATTGACTCTACGCCTTCACCCGGATGTGGCCGCGGAATGGACGGCGACCGAGCAAGTTGGGATCGAAGCCCATCACGATATAGGAAATGGACGATTCTTACATATCCTAATCGAGAAGGATTTTGCATGTCGTACTCCGCGTGCCGGCAACGACGATCCGGATACTTTCGCCCATCCATCAGGATCGAAGCGTGCTGAGGACTCATCATCGGTTCGCGGAAAACTCCACGACCAACGTGGATAAATACGCACCTGATCGCATCGTGGACCCGCGAACTCATGTCACCCTACAGTGCGTAGTTCGAGGAATAGACGGCGATCCCGTGTTTTTTGCTCGGTTCTTTGATCTGAAATATCGGAATACCCAGTAGCATTCCATGCGCCGGACGTGGGCATTTGTTTAGCAGCGTGAGATATTATGATCAGCTTAAATGAGTTCTCAATTACTCGATGATTGACTAAAAACAGCCTAGACATGTGGACGAAATCATGAAAAATGTCTCGCAATTGACCATCAAGATTGCTGCTTTTTCCGGCAGCTTAAGAAAAGGGTCTTTCACGACCGAATTGGTGAAAGCCTTTATACAATTGGCACCTGAAGGTGTCACAGTCGAGCTGATCGACATTAGCCAACTGCCATTGATGAATGAAGATCTAGAGACAAATTTGCCGCAAAGCGTTCATGATCTGCACGGCGAAATTGAACGCGCAGACGCTGTGTTGCTGGCGACCCCGGAATACAATCGCTCATATACTCCCGCACTCAAAAACGCCTTGGACTGGGGTTCACGACCCGAAGGAGAGAATAAATGGGATGGCAAGCCGACCGCGGTTATTGGCTGCACTCCTTATTCTATGGGAGCCTTTGGTGCACAAAATCATCTGCGGCAAGTGCTAGTTTATCTGAATATGCCCACATTGCAGCAACCTGAATTTTACTTGCCTGAAGTCGGTGGGAAATTCAACGAGCAGGGTGAATTGACAGATAAACAGACACGCGAAAAGATCAGTGAGTTTTGGGATGCTTTTATCGATTGGATTAAAAAGGTCCGGTAAGGGGAAACTATGAAAGACGATATGCACGATTTTAAGGAATTTATGAAGCGGCGCGAGGATGCGTCGTTGGCTTTTGTGAATGGTAACGTTGGCCCGCTCGATGATATTTCGACCCAAACTTCGCCGGCCACAATTTTTGGGCCAAAGGGAGATACGGTTGAAGACGCGGATAAGGTAAACGCGGCAAATGCAGAGGGCGCGAAGATGTTTGAATCTGGAAGCAAGAACCGCTTTGACGTAATGCAAATGGCCGCTGACAACGGCATCGCCTATTGGACCGGAATTCAGCGAAGCGTTGTTAAAATAAAAGGAAAACCGGAAGCAATTCCAATGGATCTGCGGGTAACCGAAGTTTTTCGCCGCGAAGGCGAAGATTGGAAACTTGTCCATCGCCACGCCGACCCGCTGAAGTCCGCGTAAAAATTAAAGAGAACACTGATTTCGGTGAATTTATGACAACTGAAAACAAAACATTAATTGAAGAAGCAAACATTCGAGACGTGATCGACCGGCGGATCAAAGCGGTCCGCGACAAAGATATTGAAGCTCTTCTATCCAACCACGCACCGGAAGTTCTTTTATTCGACGTTGTCGATCCACTGCAATACACCGGCGTTGATATGGTCAGAGAACGCGCTGGGAAATGGTTCTCTTCGTTTCAAAGCCCGATCGGCTATGAGGTTCGTGACTTGAGCATTGCGACTGGCGGGGATGCGGCTTTCTGCCACTACCTTTACCACGTTAGTGGAACGCTAGAAGGCGGTGTGGAAATTAGCATGTGGGTTCGGGCTACCGTTTGTTTCCGCCGTATCAATGGCAAGTGGATGATCGTTCACGAGCATCAATCGGTGCCTTTTAACGGAGAAACGGGCAAAGCGTCTCTTGATCTGAAGCCGGAGTAACAAATCAAAACGCTCTGATAAAGCATCCGATCGAATACCGAGATCAAAGGTATTCTGGATCGGTTGCCGAACTCGTTTTCGGATTAATATAGCGCGGCCTTCATATAACGATTTATTCCGGTTACACACTTGAGGTGCTGATCGACCGCAAAGACCCCGAAGTAAACTAACATCCTTTCGCACATCGCTTGCTAATTGACGGCTCATTCCTGGTTAACCTGGCCGAAAGTGCTGGCGAGTATCGCGGCTCGCGCAATCAGACCCAGCGGTGAGACTTGCAAGGCGGGATTTGGGAAACATCGGAAGCAAAGGTTTTATTGCCGCTCTTGCCGTCGTTGGTTCCTTGAAAACCCTGAGATCAGAGCCGACAAGAGCAAGCAGCTGAGAAAGCCTCACTTGCCTTCGAAGCAATATTTAGTCGCTGAGTTGAAGGAGATCGCCCGCGAACTGGGAAGAACACCGACAACGTACGATTGGCCGAGCCTCCGAGAGCAGGATCGAGCTCATCCTTTATACGTATATTATTTGGTGTTCGGCAGTTTTCTTACTGCACCCAAGCGGGCTAAGTTGGAATCCAGAGGCAATAATATATTTAACTCACCTGAATTTATCGATAAAGTCTTTTGACCAAGAGGCAAGTTGCCGATGATCTCGACGATTATATTTTTTAACGCCTCTGTTGTAAGTTGAAGCCAGTTTTCGCTCGTCGCACATACATTCAACTAGTTTCGCGCGTCCGAAAGTTTTTTCAATCACAACCGCCATTTGCCACCCAACCGTATACCAGGCGCCTTGAACGCCGTAAAAGGAACGCGCCGTGTTTGTTTCCGATTTCTCGTCGAGTTTTCCGGTCGCCAAATCAAGAAGGAATTTCTCGACCGTTTTCAAATCGTTGTTAAAATTTGCTACGTCCTTATCCCATCTGGCTCGATCTGCCGGCAGGCTGAACTCATGTGGGTGAACATCGACGCCGCCAGCCGCGGCGAGCATCGCAAAGCCTTCACCGAAAGCACCCAGCCACTTCATAACCTCTTGCATCGCGGGTGAAAGTTCCTTGAGTTTGACGGCGGTTCTCTGCATCGGGCAGGCCGTTCCATAGCCGATGTGATGAAGCTCATGAGCAAACTCATTCTCGAAAATCTCTTTGCTTTTATTAGGCGCAAGATAAAGGAAAATCGCCGGATCGTTGGGGATGTCAAAAACAAAACTGTTTTCCCGGGGCTTAATTACCGGATAGATCTTTGCTTTGATAAAAGCGTTCTTCGGCAAATACGCCAGGGGCCTTTCGGCAATTTTTTCAACATCCGTTTCTTTCCATCTGGATAGTGTGTCGGCTAGAGCGTGCCGATTTTTAACAAGATTATCGGAAAGCACGAAAGTCTTGAAATCTGCGTCTTCAAAGCGCCGTTGCATCGAACGCTCGCGCTTTTGCAGCCGGATGTAGCCTTCGCTCGTCAATACCCTTTGCCAATCGGTATCTTCGATTTCCTGTCCGTTTTCCTTTTTTGCCAGAATACTCAGAACTGCATCGGCTTCGTCCGTGACAATGTGAACATTGACTCTGGGATCGGAAAGTCGCTGTGCCGAAACATTGACCTGTTCGGAATAAAAAATTAAAACGAGTAAAAATAGCAGTGATAAAAAATAAAAGGGAGCGATCTTTCTCATAGCCATCTTAGCTTGATCCAAAATTCCGTCAATGCTAAAACACCGCGAAAGTTGGATTTGTGACAGGAAATTTAGCTGTAAATATAAGTAAAGGTTCGAGTATTGACTATTAGCTTTGTTCACATAATAAAGAATTTGGGTGAATCAAATATATTATTGCCAAGAAGGAATTTGACAATTCTGACCGGGATAGATTGCTCGAAGAACTCCGTACGCTTCAACAGAAGCTGGGCCGGACTCTTTTGGATGAGGACGTTGATGAGGCACGAAGGAGAATGGAGGTTTCGCCGCCTTATCATTTTGTGCGGGCTTTTGGATCTATTCCGGCCGGGATCCAGGAAGCGGGCGCGGCCAAAAAGACTACAGCCGCGTGGAGCTTATTTCGATCCTTAGGGGACTAGACACGACGCTCGATCGCCCAATACAGAAATCGGATATTCAGATGGTCGCGGACGGCCTACTCACCGCCAATCCAGTCAAGCTCGTCAAATTCCTTCGGGAAGACAGCGAACCGGGCCGTGTACTCAACCGGGACGATTGTTGGAGTTATTGGAGGCGGCGATCGGAATCGAACCGATGAATAAAGGTTTTGCAGACCTCT
>JBDTZW010000230.1:0-11117 GCA_040004905.1 Acidobacteriota bacterium | reverse complement strand
GATCACATTGGTCAGCATCGTCGGCCAGGCGATCTTCCATACGGCGCGGCCCAGCGGCCCTTCTGTGATCGATAGATCGAATTTTCGTTTTGTGGGAGTCGGTCGTTCGGGTTCGACGGGTACACCGTCAACGATCTCGGACGCGTCTACTGCTGTGCCTTCGGTCATTTGGTAAAACGAATTATTCCAGTTTAAAGCTTAGGATATTCCCTTGAAATACGCTTGTCGAGCGGACGCGGTTACACGGTAAGTTCGAAAGAAGTGTTTTTTTGACTGAAACTATTTACTGCGGGCAGCTTATTGGTGTGGACGGTCTGACAGGTGCAAGTAATTCAGCGTGTGGACGTTCAGTTAGTTAAGATGCTAAAAACAATGAACATGAAATTCCGTCTTGAATATTTGATCTTGGTTATTATCGCCGTTGCGGCATTTGAAACTCAGGGCCGGGCCCAGTCTGCCGGGTCGTCGCCGATATATGAGGTCAAATTCGTCAAAGGTGTTTACGTAAGGAAGGGAACCGTACAGCCAACCCATCCGTGCCCAGAAAACGGTCCAACCGAGTGTGGTAACGGTAATTCGATGAGGTTTACACTGAACGCGGACAAGGGTGATCGTGTTCGGATCACCCTTACATCTGAAACGGGCGGAGCGATCTTTTCGATCGCCACTCCTGACGACTGGCATCCGTTGAATGATAATTCGACCACCACAACTTGGACCGGAACACTCGATTCGTCGGGAGCGTTCCCGTTAACTGTCTTTACTTTCAAGAGTTTCACTCATTTTACCCTGCGAGTGACCAAGCTCAATTAGATCAGTTCGCTCGTGTTCGATGTTCAGGCGTTCAGAAGCGTTCACATGTTCAAAACGTTCGTGTCCGTTCAATCGTGTTCACGATGTTCATCGTGTTCATTTAGAAAGAAACGGCGCCGCCTGCGGTTTTCGCGCCGTTGTCTGTAGTTAAGTATCAGAGCTTAATGAGTTTCCAGGACCGAGAGAATATTTCCCGCCGGATCTTTGAACCACGCGATCACTGGGCCCTCGCCGCGGCTGATGCCTTTTTCGTCGGTTTTGAGGTCGGGCATGTCGTAGCGTTCGAATTCGATACCCTTTTCGTTTAGTTCCTGTACGGTGCCCTCAACACTGTCCACAGGGAAATTTAGCACCGTGAATGTCGCTGGTTCGTGGTCCGTCTTTGGGTAGATCATTACGGTCGACGAACCCGTCTCGAGGGCTAAAGTGCCCATCTCATCATCTTTAACCTGTAGACCAAGGGTTTTGCCGTAGAATTCCTTCGCCTTTTGGGTGTCATCCACAGAAAAACTGCTGAAAGCTTCTTTATTATTTAACATAGCTGATCGCTCCTTTTTGGCTATTGCAACGCATCCCGCATGCCGCGAAATTGTTTCGAAACATTACAAAATAACCGATTGTCAGGAACGCCGCTCGCGGTTATTCTTTATCTCGAAATGGAGCCAACCTATTTTGCGACCCAGAAGAATTTCCGCAAGTGGCTGGAAAAGAACCACCGAAAGGCCGATGAGCTGCTGGTCGGGTTCTGGAAAGTCGGGTCGGGAAAGCCTTCGATGACGTGGTCGGAATCGGTCGATCAGGCTCTTTGTTTCGGGTGGATCGACGGCGTCCGAAAGAAGGTCGACGAAGAGGCCTACACCATTAGATTTACGCCGCGGCGTCCGAAGAGCATCTGGAGCCGAATCAATATCGATAAGGTCGAGCGGCTGACAAACGAGGGGCTTATGAAGCCCGCCGGGTTGGCCGCCTATGAAAAGAAGGAAGATCACCGCGCCGTCGTTTATGCCTACGAGAATCGCCCGAAGGAGTTCGATCCGAAATATGAGAAGGCTTTTAGGAAGCAAAAGAAAGCTTGGGCATTTTTCGAAAAGCAACCCGCGGGTTATCGACGCCTGATGATCCATCACGTGATGTCCGTCAAACAGGAAGCGACACGGCAACGCCGTCTGGAAAAACTGATCGCCTTCAGCATTGAAGAAAAAAGACTGTGAACGTTATGGGAGTTCGCGACACCGGAGACCTGATCAAGTTCCTCGAGCCGTTCGACGAGAAGACTGTCGAACTTGCCCTCTGGCTGCGTAAATTCGTGTGGAAACAATATCCCCGAGCCAATGAGCTGATCTATGACAACTACAATGCCGTCGCTTTCGGGTGGTCGACGACGCTGAAGGTAACGGACATTTTCGGCTCGGTCGCGGTGTACGGCAACGAGAAGCTGCATTTGGGTTTCAATTGGGGCTCGCGGCTTACCGATCCGGAAAAGGTGCTGCTTGGCGATGGAAAGCAGTACAGATTTGTTCGCTTGACGTCGAAAAAGGATTTTCCCGCCGATTACATAAAGGAACTGCTTGCTGAGGCCAATATCAACTCGCTTGCGAATGCGAAAGACCTCGGATCTGCTCCGCACGGGCAGACAGTGGTCAAATCTATCTCGCCGAAAAAGAAACGGACCGGAAGTAAGTGACCGGCGTCGGATTCTTCGGGTTGCCATTCGATGCGAACTCAACTATAAAATAGGCGGTAATGAAGCGATGCCCGTCCTGCAAGACGACCTACACAGATCAGAGTTTGCGATATTGCCTGACCGACGGCACAACGCTCGAAGCGACAGAGCAGGAAACGTTTGTCCGGCCGCCCGGGACCAACCCGCTTCGTGTAGATATCCATACCGCAAACACCGCTCCAATAATTTCACCGCAGAGGCCGGAGAAGAAAGGCGGATTTCCGATAGTTAAAGTTCTGATCGGGGTGGTCATTCTGGGAATTGTCGGATTGGGTGCACTGGGTTTGATCGGCGGCATCTTTTATTTTAGAACTTCCGGCACTGTATCGAATCAAAATACAAAACCTGCATCGCCGACACCCTCCTCGTCATCGACCGTCGATCCGGAAAAGCAGCGGCTCCAGGACCAGTTGGCGAATGCGCAAAGGCAACTGGACGAACAGAAGAATGCAAATCGAGCGGGTAATTTGACCCCGGCATTTCCGACGCCCGAGAAGAAGGGCGAACCCGGTGTTGTGACTGCCCGGGTAAACGCTCCCGGCGACGGTTTTCTCGCAATGCGAAGCGAGCCGAGCGCAGATTATGGTGAGCGCGTTTACAAGATACCAAATGGAGCCGTCGTTACCATCCAGAACTGCGAGCGGGGCCGTGTGCGTATCGGCGACCGCTCGGGCCGCTGGTGCATGGTCACCTACAGCGACCATGTTGGATGGGTTTTTGATGCCTGGCTCAACTATTAGCGTGGATTTTCCGGCGTTCGCGCAAGAAAGCTGTTGCATCTAAGAAAAAACGGTTAGGATCTTCGGTCTTGTTTTGACGAGGTGTTAGTGCCCCACAATCGCCGGGCATGGTATTCTCGACTTTCGGAAATTTTATGCTCAATGGTTTTACGGGTCCGCGGCGGGTAGCTATCACGGGTTTCGGCTGTGTCACGCCGATCGGCATCGGGCGCGACGAATTTTGGGCATCGCTCAAATCGGGAAAGAGCGGCGTTCGCAGGATCGAGAGCTTTGACACTTCGGATGCGACGGTAAAGATCGCGGCTGAGATACCTGAATTTGATTGGAAGGCACAACTCGACGCGAAGGACCGCCAACACGTTCCGCGCACCGTTCCCCTCGCCCTCGCTGCCGCACGAGAGGCGGTCGCCGATTCAAAGATATTTCCCGATGACTTATCATTAGAGGAAAGGCGCAGGTTCGGCGTCGTTTTGGGCACAGGCGGGGGCGGGCTTGCTTTTACCGAGAAGCAGTTCGGTTACTGGTTTTCGGGCCACGCAGGCAAGGGAAGCATTTATACGATCCCGTCGTCGACGCACGGTGGACTGTCGTCGGAGCTCTCGATGGTGTTCGGGCTGCACGGCCTCTCGCATATTGTGTCGACGGGCTGCACTTCATCGACCGATGCGATGTTCTACGCGGCTCAGCATATCGCTCTCGGCAGGACGGATATGATGCTGACGGGGGGCGTGGATTCGCCTATCGCCCGCGGAATTTTGAAGGGTTTCGAGGTGATGACCGTCTGCACGAAGGAATGGAACGACGAACCGGAACGCGCGTCGAGGCCGTTTTCCAAGGACCGCTCCGGCATTGTCATCGGCGAAGGCTCGTGGGTTTTTGTTTTGGAGACGGTTGACTCCGCAAAGGCACGCGGAGCGAAAATTTATGCCGAGATCGCCGGCTACGGCGTGACATGCGATGCGTATCACCGCGTGCGGCTTGAAGAAAATGGCGTCGAACCCGCTCGGGCGATGACGCTTGCGCTGGCAGATGCGGGTATGGCGCCGGACGACATTCAATACGTAAACCTCCACGGCACTTCCACGCAGCTCAACGACCGGATCGAAACCCAGGCGGTAAAAAACGCCTTCGGCAAACATGCGTACAACATGCCGATGTCGGGCACGAAATCGCAGATCGGACATCCTCAGGGAGCAACCGGAGCTGCCGGTATCGGAGCGACGCTTTTTGCGATGAATACCGGCTATATCGCTCCGACCATCAACCTCGACCAACCCGACCCGCAATGCGACCTCGACTACGTACCGAACGCCGCGCGCAATTCTTCTACGATCGATACGGCGCTCTGCAACTGCATCGGTTTTGGATCGAAAAACTCCGCACTAATCCTGAAAAAGGCCTAGCGTTCCAGACGATACAACCACAGACCAGAAGCACCAGAGAATCGAAAAAGACTTCTTTGGCTTAAAAATTAAAGGGTGCGGACTTTTTGGTAAGCCGCACCCGGTAGGTATTAATGGATGGTTATTATGACAGGAAAGGCGGCCGTCAGAGCTTGTCTGACCCCGCCGACGGGGGAAAAAAGAACGGTCCGGACGTTACCAGACTCTGAGTATTAAATTTTCTGCGCGCTCCGCACTCGATGCATGAGCGATAGGACGACCTTCCTGACGTGAACGGGCGGCTCATGTTTTTGTGCCGGCATCCGAAAAGTTTTGCCAAAAGTCCGACCTTGCTTCCGAAATGTATGTCGTTTCGGCCGTTAGCCGGATCCGTTATTAAATTTTGCTCCAAAACCGCTTGCATATCTTTGGTCCTTGGTCACATCTCAATTGTTTGTGACCGGCTTGTCATTTAGAACGATAAAATCGGGGAGTTTTGCATTCTTTCGATGCAGCGCGCGTGAAAACGTTTGCTTGGGTTTTCGCATATGCACCTACCACCTTTCTCTAATCCCTTTAATTCGTTAAAATCATCCAAAAAGATTCAGGAGCCTATGAAAAAATTTATCGCGAAGGCATTGCTCTTAAGCGTGGTTACTTTTGGACTGGCATTTTCGGTGAAGGCGTGGGACGAGGTTGGGCACAAGATCACTGCCTACATCGCCTGGCAGCGGATGACGCCGGACGTGCGTGCCCGCGTTATCAAGATACTGTTGTCGGCGCCGGAAGACGCGCAGTTGGCGACGTTTTACTCCGGCTTTGGATCGCGGTCGGAAGATACGCGAAATCGAGAATTTTTTATGACGATCGCGACCTGGCCGGACATTATTCGCGACAAGAAATTTAATACTCGATTTACGAAGTATGCTAATTCGAATTGGCACTACGCCGACACGTTTTGGACGTGGAACAACGGCAAGGTCGAACCCGTACCGGACGCCGAGCCGAGCGGCCTGGCCATGCAGAAACTCACGGATTTTAATCAGATTGTCCGCGGCACTACGTCCGACGCCGACAAAGCGATAGCGATCGCATGGCTTGAACATCTGATCGGCGACATGCACCAACCGCTGCACGCGTCGTCGCGGACCACGTCGGCAAATCCGAAAGGCGATCAGGGCGGTAATTTATTTTTGCTGACACCGAAGGGAACGCCGCGTGAAAAACAGGAAAATCTTCACTGGTTTTGGGATTCGATAATCATCCGTTATATGCCGAACGTCAAGGACCAGTGCGACGCTGACTATCTCGACCCGATCGCGCAGGACATCATGAAACTTTATCCATATGACAGCTTGAAGGTACGGCTCAGTCCCGGGAAATTCGATGTATGGAAAACCGAAAGCTATGACATCGCATCGACCGAGGTATATAAGGGAGTGGAGTGGTTTGAAATGCCGTCAGATGCCTATAAGAAAAAAGCTTTTGGGATAGCGCAGGCGCGGATAGCGTTCGCGGGATACAGAATGGCAGATCTTTTCAACGAGGTGTTTGCCACCCAGGGCCCGATGCCGGTCGCGACGCCGTCGAAGTAAGATGAGATCTGCATGACGCCTGCCGAGGTCCACGAATATTTTCGAAAGCGCGAAGGCGAGATCATCAAATCGATCCGTGAGATCGTCGATCAGGAATCGCCTTCGCACGATGTCGAACGAAGTGCCGCCGTAATCTTGATCATCGAGGGAGAGGCAAACTCGATCGGCCTCGATTTGCGCGTCGAAAAAATTGAAGCGGAAGGATGTGGGCAACATGTCCTGATCAAGGCGTTTCCATCCGCGAAAAAGCATTTCTTCCTGCTTGGCCATACAGACACTGTTCATCCGGTTGGGACTAATGCAGAAAACCCAACACGCATCGAAGGTGATAAATTCTTCGGGTGTGGAATTTTCGACATGAAAGCCAACATCGTACTGATGTTGGAGGCACTGCGTTTTTTTTCTCAGACGGGCATTCGGCCGACCCGGCCGATCTCGATCCTGCTTTCGTGTGACGAAGAGGTCGGGAGTTTTTCCGGCCGTCCGCTTGTCGAACGAGAAGCCGCGAACGCCGAGGCGTGTTTTGTATTCGAGCCGTCGCTCGACGGAATGGTAAAGACCGGCCGCAAAGGAACGGGAATGTTTGCGCTGCGTGCGCATGGGATACCAGCTCACGCCGGCCTCGAACCCGAAAAAGGCGCAAGCGCGATCCTCGAAATTTCACGGCAGATCGAAAGACTCCATTCGTTCAATGATTCAAGCAAGGGCACGACTGTCAATGTTTGCACCATCAACGGCGGAACGACAACCAACGTTATCCCCGAGCACGCCGAAGCGTCTGTCGATGTCAGGTTTTCGTCAATGGCTGAAGCAGCCCGAATTGAAAGCGAGATTCGCGGGCTGACCGCTTTCGACGATCGTGTCACTCTAGAAATTCTCGGCGGCATCAACCGTCCGCCCATGGAGCGTACTGCGGAGGTTGTGAAGCTCTACGAACAGACGCGCGATCTCGCCGCGTCGTTCGATTACGATTTGGGCGAAACCCAAGTCGGCGGTGCGTCGGATGGAAACTTTGTCGGTGCTCTCGGCGTTCCGGTTTTGGACGGCCTAGGGATTGCCGGTGCTGGTGCTCATACACTGAATGAGCATATTTTGGTTAGTGATATTGTGAGTCGAGCGACTCTGGTTACGCTGTTGCTTTCGACGGTTTAACGAGAAAAAGTTTTGCATGCGAACCGAAGAGAATATTTCAAACAGTAATTTGTTGGCCGATATTTTTGGACGATACCCGTCCTTTCACGATGCTGAAATTTTTCGTATAAACGCTTGACCGGTGCAAGGTTCGCAACTGTGGTCCGCGACTGGACGCCTTCATTTATCTGTTTGAGATGACTTCCGAGATGGATGAGGATAGTCGCTTTATTATAAAAAATAAGGTGTATGTACATTTTCGATTCTCGGATATAGCTAGTCTTCAGATCGACGATTTTAATAATCAGAACGTGATTAACGATCTAATCGTCGAAAAAGAGCCTGATCCTGATGGCGGGAAAGCGACATTCAAGATCACGATCGAAGGAATTTACGGCACTGAAGCAACCTTCAGTTGCAATTCTGTGAGCGTAGAATCGGTTGAACCGTTTAGTCCCTGAATTCTGAGATGTTATTTTTTTCGGAGGCGCATCCTGTCCGGTGATGGGCGCGGTCTTCAAAACCGTTGGTGAGTTTGCGAGAGCACGCTCAGGTGGGTTCGACTCCCACACGCCTCCGCCAAGATCAGTTGGCAGTTAGCAGTTCAAGTCAAAAAAAATGAAAGACTGGATCGCTCTAAACATGACTCCCGGTGTTGGACCGCGGGCGGCTACAAAGCTACTGGAACGTTATGGTTCCGCGGACGGGGTGTTTCATGCGCGCCGGAATGAGCTGGAATCTCTGCGGCTAAAGCCGGAGACGATCGAGAGCATTCTTAAGGGCGAGTTTCAAGACAAAGCGATCGAGGAATTGGATCGGGTCAAGCAATTGGGCGGCGACGTGCTGGTCCTGGATGACGGGAGTTATCCGAGTATGCTTCGCGAGATCGACGACCCGCCGATCACGCTGTATGTTCGCGGCGATTGGCAGGCGTGTTTCGATCTGCCGTGCGTCGGCGTGATCGGTTCGCGAAACTGCTCGACCTACGGTCAGAATGCGTCAGAGATGCTGTCGCGCGACCTGGCGTCTCGAGGGTTGTGCATCGTATCCGGGCTTGCCCGTGGAATCGACACGGCGGCGCATCGCGGAGCAATTGGCGGCCAGGGTAAAACGGTTGCGGTAATGGGGACGGGTATTGATGCGGTTTACCCGAAAGAAAATCGGAAGCTAGTCGACGAGATACTTGCGAGCGGCGGTGCGGTCGTTTCGCAGTTCCCACTTGGCACGCCGCCGATTCCGGAAAATTTCCCATATCGAAACCGGATCATCAGCGGCCTCAGCCTCGGCGTTCTGATAATTGAAGCATCGGAGCGCAGCGGCTCGCTGATCACAGCCCGGCTTGCGGCGGAACAAAACCGGGAGGTGATGGCGGTGCCCGGAAATATAACATCCGGCAATTCGTTCGGGACCAATTATTTGATAAAGAGCGGAGCAAAGCTTGTCCAGCAATGGCAGGATGTTGTTGCCGAGCTGCCGAGCGAGATCTCGGCCGCGATCCTTCCCCCCAAGATAGAGAAGCAGGGATCGAATGGAAACCGGAGACAGTCCGAATTGACACCGGCCGATCTCGATGAGAACGAGCGAAAGGTTTGGTCGCTGCTGCCGGCGGATGAGTCCGTACATATCGACAACTTGCTGGAGATGTCGGGGATGTCGTTTGGCGAACTCAACACGGCTCTGGTCGCCCTCGATATTCGCGACCTTATCCGGGTGTTGCCCGGCAAGAACTACGCCCGAAGAATTTAATGGACGAGCTTGTTCAAATAACCCGTGTTCCAAAAGACGATTTCTATTCTGCGATCGGAGAGATGGGCCGACGTTTGTCGGATGATCTCGCTAAACCGCAGATCCCGCTGGGGCGGCTGGCTCTCGAGATCAAGGACAATTTGATAACCAGCTCGGATGAGCCCATTCCTGAGTGCGTGCCTTGCGGAGTTTGCTGCAATTATTTTCTTATGGTGCCGGTAACTACCGGTGACGCCAGATTGACGAATGCGTACGTCGAACTTACGGTCGATGGCGAGGGAGGGCCGATAGTTGTTGATCGAATTCTTCCTCGCGACAAGGAAACCGGATCATGCGCCCATCTTGGCGGAACGATCAAAAGAGAAGTTGGGTGCAACATTTACGAGGGCCGGCCGAAAACTTGCCGTGATTTTGAAGCCGGAAGTGACCGATGCCACGGAGTTCGCCGAGCTTATGGCTTGGAATCGCCCCTAAAAGATGAAACAGTCGAGAGGGCATTCGAAGCGATCGGGAAGCGCGTCGTCGCTAAAGCTGTCCGGGACGCCGTTATTTATCTTGTGTCTTCGACCACAACATTTGATGGAGCTTCGGGACCCGTAGTAACTGACGTGTTGCAGATCGACGTTCTCCTGGATGAAGAAACGCGGCTGACGATCCATCAGTTTGAAGCCGGAAAGGAGTTCTGGTTCGAGAATGAGTTTGAAGGACTAACACTTGAAGAGGTAAAAGCGGTGATTGCCGAGCGAGCGGTCAAACATTAGTCGTTAGACCTATTCTACTTTGCCGCGATGGATGTTGAATTTCTTTTCCTTTACCGTTCTGTTGGGGGATTTTCGTTTTAATAGAGCTCGCAACTCTCTCTCTGCATCTATGAACCCCTCGTCGTCGTATTGCGGAGAACAATTGATCGCACGGTCGTCGATAAAGGCGGCAACTTTTGGTTTGCCCTGTCCGACATAGACATCCGCAAACGGAAATCCGTTTCGCTCGAGCCAATCGACAACTCTGATCCTAAGCTGGCCCGGCGTGAGCAGCGACTCGGAATCTAATTCGCCCGTCTCGGTCGAGCATCGGCTGGTAAACACCACGATGTCCGCAAGCTTGGCGACGGCCTTGGCGAATTTCAACGCGCCCGGCAGCGGCGGCCCGATCGTTTCGCCGCCTTCCCAGCCGTGATATTCAGCAAGCACACCGTCGAGGTCGAGACAGACGCGCGTCTTTTTTGTTTTTGGGATCTTCTTTGATGGCCTTGGAGCTACCTCGCGAAAGTTAGCCGGATTCTTTCGGCCGCGTCGCGGAAGTTTTGCGGGACGCGTTGCCATCATCGCTTCGATCGCTTCGCCCCCTTCCATCCATTGTGTTTCGCCGAGCGGATCGAAATTCCAGAGCCGATTGTAATGCTGGCGTCGTGGATGTCGACCGGGTAGACGCAAGGTGTACGGAAGCGAATCTTTATCGACCTCGCGGCGAGGCGGAAAGATCTCGGGCTTTTTCAGCAAACCAAAATCGGCGTAGTCGGAACGGAGCTCGTTCGCGTAATCGTAAACGTCAGCCAGCGGATATTCCTTATCGAGCAGCGTCCAAACGTGATAGCCGCCCACACCGTTGCTGTCCATCAAAAACGGATCGAATCCGTCGGCCTGGAGCCGCTGCGCCCACTCTAAAGCGGCGTTAAAATTCGCCCGGGCCAGCTCACCCGCGTTGATAGCTTTTTCATCATGAAGATCGACATCGATCGCGAACCATTTGGCGGTGGCGTGATCACTGATCGAGTGAAGGCCGATGAGATGGCCGGGTTGCTTGCCGGAAAAATGCCGCTTGAGTTTCTCATGGGTGACCATGTCGGTTCCGAGCTTTCGGCGCTCGGGAATGGGCAGCATAAAGACGCGCACCTCTCCTTTAGAAACGGTGTATTGGCTCCAGACGTCACGGCGGTTGACCAGGCGTTCCATCGCCCAGTCGGCGAGCTCGTCGGAATACCGGTCCC
>JBDTZW010000364.1:0-3298 GCA_040004905.1 Acidobacteriota bacterium | reverse complement strand
ACTCACGTCCCATATCGTGTGCCGTTGCCACCACGTTGCCGAACGGCGGACGGCGGAGAACATATTCGTCCGAGCCGATCCGAAGGAGGTAGGTCAGATTAGAACTGCCGGAGGGAAATTGCTCTACTTCAATTTCGCCCTGGCCAACATCGAGTTCTGACCTAAGAAACGAGCTGAGATGAGCGGTATCTATCTCCTCTCCTTTCCTAACTGGTTTCGTTTCTCCTTTTCCGCGGCCTATCATGTTGCAAAACTAAGTATCGAATATGCGGCACAGGAAGCGGGCGGGCTTCCGCAGTGCCTCGGCCTTACCCTGTTCACCGGCCGTCGCCGACCGGGTAAAACGACGATACGATACGTTGCAACGATTGTCAAGCGTTTTATTTGTGAAAAAATGGGTAGAGAAAACGGGATGTTTCGCGCAAAGCCGCGAAGAGGCAAATGTGCAAAGATTCAAAAGGCCGCAAAGGCTAGAAAACGAGCCGGATATTAGAACGACCACTATTTTGCGGACGCTGTTTTTGGAATTTCCTTTAAGACCTCATTGATCATGCCTTCGAGATTTTCAGCCTCTTCGCCGCCCGAGCCGATGCCGATATATCTAACCACTCCGTTGCGATCGAGGAGGACTGTCGTCGGAAACGCGGCAATACCAAATTTCGCCGTTTCACCAGGACGAACGATCGCGATCGGGTATATCATGTTGTATTTATCTTTAAAGGTTTTGATAAAATCGAGCTCTTGAAGCGGGGACATTCGCTTACCTTCCTTCGAGCCTTCGTATTGAGTGACACCAACGAGAACGAAGTCCTTATCGCTATATTTTTTGTACCAGCCGCGCAGCCGTGGAAAGGTTGAAATACAGGGACCGCACCACGTCATCCAAAAATCGAGAAGGACGACCTTGCCTCTCAGGTTCTCGAGCGTAACAGGATCCCGTCCCACCCAATCTTCGATCTGAATGTTCGGCGCGGCATCGGCCGAGGCGTACGATTCGACCTTCTGCATTAGCTTTTTCTCAGAAAACCCACTGCCTTCGACAAAGTCCATGACCTTTCGATAAAGATTGGCCGAAGGAATTGCGAAGGATTGAGCCCGAGCCTCGGCTAAAACATCCAATGCCTTTTCGCTATTTTTAGACTTTCTATAACTGAGAGCCAGAACTTCGACCAGATTCATATAGGTCTGCTCACGCTCCCGTTTTTCGGCGACCGATCTGGGCTTAAGAGTCTTAAGAAGGTCGAACGCGCTCTGAGCGTGTTTTACAGCCGGCTCATATTGGCCGCTTTTGAAGTACCCGGCCGCTATCGCGTTCTCGAGTATCGGCTGCTGCTCGGGCATCGCCGGAGTGCCTTTTAGCCATTGAGCGAAGTAGTCTTCGGCATCGGAAAGCTGTTTGTGTCTCGCCGATTGGGCGACGATCTGCGCGCGGGCATACTGGATGGGTTCGCCTTTGGCATCGGGAGGATATTCGGAGAGAAATCTCTTCAGCGTTGCCAGATTTTTCTCGTCCTCGCCCGCCACGGCGTAGAGCAACGCTAGATAGTAAAAATCAGCTTTTTGAAGAGCCGTTCTCGCCGCGGCCTCGTTAGCGTATTTGAGTGCGAGATCTTTTCGTTCCTCCTCGATATCCTTTCGCGTGTCGGCAGTGAGCTTCTTGCCGGACGCGAGAAATTCATCCGTTCGTTTCTTGATATAGGCATTTACCTCGGAATACACGTCGGGGAGCGACCTCGTTTGCGAAAGAGAGCTGGCGGACGCAAGTGTCAACGTGGCAATAAGAAGGAGGACGTGGAAATAGGCGTGCTTCGCGGGATGCGGTTTTTTCATTGGTGAGGCTCCTATATGGATTTCGACCAAATTATATTATACGGGAAAGATAATGTGTCAACTCTTGGGTTATTTGGCCTGTGTTTTGGGAATATCACGATAGCTAAACGATTTATCGCAGTTGTGCTATCTTCGGGTCAATGAATTTCGACTACTCGGAAAAATCGGCTGAAATGAGCCGGCAATTATCGGCATTCATGGATGAGCATATCTATCCGAACGAAAAGGCGTTTGTCGATGAGATCAATGCGGGAGAGCGTTGGCTTCCAGTACGGATCGTCGAAGATCTGAAGGTGAAAGCACGGGCCGCGGGGCTGTGGAATCTTTTTTTGCCGTCGAACTCGGGGCTGGCCAATGTTGCGTACGCACCACTTGCCGAGACCATGGGTCGGGTAGTTTGGGCGTCGGAAGTCTTTAATTGCTCGGCACCCGACACAGGCAATATGGAGGTGCTTCATTTGTATGGGACGCCCCAGCAGAAAAGGGAATGGCTTGAGCCGCTGCTGAATGGCGAAATACGTTCGTGTTTTGCGATGACCGAGCCCGATGTAGCGTCCAGTGACGCGACCAACATCCGGGCCTCGATCCGGGCGGACAGCGACAGTTATATTGTCAACGGCCGGAAATGGTGGTCGACGGGCGGCGGCGATGCCCGCTGTAAACTCGCGATCTTTATGGGAAAGACCGACGCGAATGCCGCCAAACACCTACAGCAATCGATGGTCCTGGTCCCAATGGACGCGGAAGGCGTCAAAGTTGAGCGGATGCTGAATGTTTTTGGGTATGACGACGCTCCGAACGGGCACGCTGAGATCACGTTTACCAACGTACGGATACCAAAGACGAATTTGCTTTTGGGCGAGGGCCGCGGCTTCGAGATCGCTCAAGGACGGCTGGGCCCGGGGCGCGTTCATCACTGCATGAGGCTGATCGGGATCGCGGAACGCTCGCTTGAGTTAATGTGCGATCGAGCAAAGTCTCGGCACGCTTTCGGAAAACCTATCGCGGAGCAGGGCGTGATTCGAAATTGGATCGCGGAAGCCCGGATCGCCATCGACCAGGCGAGGCTGCTTGTCCTAAAAACTGCATGGATGATGGACACGGTGGGAAACAAGGGCGCGAGGAAAGAGATAGCAATGATCAAGGCCCTAGTCCCGCAAATGGCCCAGACCGTCATCGACCGCGCGATACAGTTACACGGCGGCGGCGGCGTTTCACAGGATTTCCCCCTCGCTCAATACTGGATCTATGCCCGGACGCTTCGCCTGGCCGACGGCCCCGACGAGGTACATCTTGAATCGATCGCGAAGATGGAGTTGCGAACCCGATAGAACGCTGGAACCTGGATGAGCAGGCGGCAATCAACGAGGATCGTAACGTCGTTCGTAGCGAAGGAGCCCTCGCCGCGACCACGGATGAATGTCATGTTGGGTGACCGGCAGTACCTCCTGCACGTCGGCAAGGGCGT
>JBDTZW010000210.1:0-3299 GCA_040004905.1 Acidobacteriota bacterium | reverse complement strand
TTAGTTTATGCAGTGGTTAGCTGAAATTTGCGTACATAGGCCGGTATTTGCGACCGTCATCGTTTTGTTTTTAACGGTGGTCGGCGGCTTTAGTTTTTTTACGCTCGGAGTTGACCGCTTTCCAAAGATCGATCTCCCGACGATCACTGTTTCAACGAACAATACCGGCGCCGCTCCCGCAGAAATGGAGAACGAGGTAACGGACGTTCTCGAAGGTGCCCTGAACACGGTTCCCGGCATCGATGAAATGCGTTCGACGTCATCGCGCAACAGTTCAAACATAACGATGACCTTTGCCCTGGAAAAGGACCCCGACCAGGCCTACCAGGAAGTACAACAAAAAATAAGCACAGTGGTTAACCGGCTTCCCGAGGCCGCTGACCCTCCGGTCGCTAGAAAAAGTGATCCCGATTCGCAGCCCGTACTCCAGTACGTTGTCAGTGCTCCGGGAAACATCATCGATCTGAGCGACCAGGCGCAAACGCTGATCATGGACCGCATCGAATCGGCCGATGGCGTTGGCGAGGTGTTCGCTTATGGCTCCCGTCAAAAACAGGTAAAGATCTATGTGAATCCGGATCGGCTTCGCGCGTATAACCTGACGGTAACTCAGGTTGCCAACGCGGTTTCCGCTCAGAATCAGGAGCTGCCCGGCGGCACGCTGGTCGAGGGAGCAAAAACCGTCGGACTTCGAACCCTGAGCAAGCTGACCAAGGTTGAAGAATTTAACGATATCGTAGTCGCCACCCACAATGGTTTCCCGATCAAGATAAAAGATGTGGGCCGCGCGATCGAGGGTGGAGCAGACGCTTCTTCGGCCATCTCGCTCGACGGAACCCAGTCGATCTCGGTCGGCGTCCGAAAGCAATCGGGGTACAACACCGTTCAGGTGATCAACAACGTCAAAGAGCGAATGGCGACCATCATTCCCACCCTGCCTAAGGAATGGAAGGTCGCGGTGATCCGGGACCAGTCGGAATTCATTGAAAATTCGCTTCACGCTATCGAGGAGCACCTCGTCCTCGGCGGCATCTGCGCCGCGATCATCGTTTTTCTTTTCTTGTGGAACTACAGAACGACGATCATTGCGGCTCTGGCGATCCCGACCTCTATCATCGCCTCGTTCGCTCTGATCGCCGCTCTCGGCTACACGCTGAACCAGATGACCATGCTGGCCTTGACGCTCATGGTCGGCATCGTGATCGACGACGCCATCGTGGTGCTGGAGAACATTTATCGGTTTGTCGAAGAGAAAGGAATGGACCCGTTCCGGGCCGCTGTCGAAGGAACGCGCGAGATCGGACTTGCGGTCCTTGCGACAACGCTGGCATTGCTCGCGGTCTTTATTCCAGTGGGTTTTATGACGGGGATCGTCGGGCGATTCATGTCCTCGTTCGGGCTCACATCGGCAGCTGCGATCGCGGTATCGCTGATCGTTTCGTTTACGCTGACACCGATGCTCGCCGCTCGTTGGATCAAGGCTCCCGAGCACGAAGTCCCGCAACCGCCGCCCGACGTTCCGAACCCCGGATCGGTTGTGTCTGAGAATTCGGACGAGCCGGTGAATACCGAACACGCGGCCGTCGAAACTGAAACGCACGCCGCGGCGGTTCATGAGACCGAAGAAGCACATTCTTCGTCCAAATCGGGCTGGTTTTACAGCAAGGTTGACGGAACGTACACGTGGCTATTGAAGCTCGCGATGCGGTTTCGCTGGGCGATCGTCCTGCTTTGCTTGCTCGCAGTTGTTGCGATCGTGCCTTTGTATAAGTTTGTTGGTATGGCGTTTCTTCCCGACGAGGACGAATCGCTCTTTCAGGCAAATTTGCGCGGGCCGCAGGGAACTTCGCTTGCGGCAACGCAATCGATTCTGGAGCGCATGGCCCGCGACATCCGCGAACAGCTTCCGGGCGTCCAAAACACAGTCGTTCTGGCAGGCATGGGCGGCACAAACACAGGCACGATAAACATCAGTCTGATGCCGGTCGATAAGCGAAAGGATTCGCAGGCGAATCTGATCATCCGAACGCGAAACCTTTTGAAGAAATATTCTTCGAAAGATTACCGCGTGACGGTGACCGCCGCGTCATCTATCGCCGGCAGCATCGGCCTCGGCCGCGGTGGTTCGGGCATCGGGTATTTCATCTCGGGACCGGACCTGGATAAGCTGAACGATTACGCCAATCAGGTAGTCGATAAAATGCGAAACGATCCGACGTTTCGCGATCCCGACAACTCGGTCGATGCCGGAACACCCGAGGTCCATTTTGTCATCGACCGCGTCAGGGCTGCCGATCTCGGCGTTCAGGCCAACGACATTTCGCAGGCATTGAATGTCGCCGCCGCCGGCCAGCGCGTTTCCACCTTTAGCGAAGGCACCGAGCAGTATGACGTCGTCGTACAGGCGGACGAGCCATACCGCCGTACGCGACAAAATCTTGAGTTTTTTACGGTGCCGTCTGCGAACGGCGCGCCCGTGTCGCTGGATAAAGTAGTGAAAATTGACGAAGGTGTAAGCCCGTCGTCGATCGGCCGTTTGAATCGTCAGCGGGTTGTCACTATCTCGTCGAGCCTGCCGCCGAACGCCTCGGAGTCCGATGCTCTGGCAAAACTTGTTCAGTATATAAATGACCTCCATCTGCCGCCGGAATATACGACGGGCGTCCAGGGCTCGTCCAAGGAATTGCAGCGTGCGTACAGCTCGTTCCTGCTCGCGTTCCTGCTGTCGTTCGTCTTCATGTACCTGATCCTCGCGGCGCAGTTCGAATCGTTCATCCATCCGGTGACGATCCTTATAACTCTGCCGCTGTCGGTGCCGTTCGCTCTGCTTTCGACTGCTATCGCCGGACAGACGCTCAATATATTTTCGGCGCTCGGTATCCTGCTGCTGTTCGGTATCGTTAAGAAGAACGCTATTTTGCAGATCGATCATACGAACACCCTGCGCTCTCACGGCATGAATCGGTATGACGCGATCATTCGGGCGAATCGCGATCGGCTGCGGCCCATCTTGATGACCACGATCGCGTTGGTCGCGGGCATGTTCCCGCTTATCATCGGGAGCGGGGCGGGAGCGGCCACAAACAGATCGATCGGCATTCTCGTCGTCGGCGGACAGTCGATGTGTCTGCTGCTGACTCTCCTCGCAGTCCCGGTTTTCTATTCTCTATTTGACGACGCCAAAGAGCTCGCTATGTTCAAACGCATTGGCGCCTTTATTGAGCCTCTGAGAGAGCGTGTTGCCGGTTTGTTCCGGTCGAAAAAGAGCGGGAACGAAGCGGGCGAAGCTGAAGGCGTCG
>JBDTZW010000252.1:0-3309 GCA_040004905.1 Acidobacteriota bacterium | reverse complement strand
CGAAGCCCGCGATCTTAGAAACAATTCCACCGGCGGACAATGGAGCTCCGGGAAAAGTGAATGGCCGGTCCCCACCTCCCAGTCCGTCGCTTATGCGGACAAAATCGTAATTCATGGTGTCAAGAAACACCGAGAATGCGGTCGCCCTTTCCTGTGATGTCAGAGCTCGATCATTTTTTGCGAGTCTCATTTTTTCTCCCTCATGGAATGATTAGACATTCCCATGAAAATACTTCTTAAAATGAAGAAGCAGCCTTCCGGTATGCAGTTCGATCGAGACAGCCTTAAGTCATTAGGCGAAGAAGTTGTTGCTGACACTTTGTCCGATTTGTGTTCAAATGATTCCTATTCAAGCCATCGTTTTGAGTTGTGGAGGGAAGATCCGATGAGAATGTTCATGATTTTAAGCGTCATTGTGCTTGCTGCGACCGGCACGGCCTTGGGCCAGGACGACCTGTTTACCCCGATGAAAGGCACGGCCACACCATCGTTTCAGATGAAGAACGATAGCGTGCGCTGTCTTGTCTTTGGTACGCACATCGTGAAAATGACCGCGAGCGAGGACGGCGGCGAGAACGTGAGTATTTGGCACCGCGAGGGCACGGTCAGGGGAACCGAAGCCTGTCAGGTGAAAGCAAAACCGTACGCGACCATAAACGATGCGGACAACAATAGTTTTTACGGCATTTCGACCGACTATTTTTTTATCGACTCGGGAACGTCTGTAGATTCGCGCATCGTATACATTTACAATACCGATTCGGGCACCGTGGTCACCCAACTAGGTTATCAGGGCGACCCCAGCCTCGTCGGCGGCCGGTTCCTGATGTATGACGAACCTACCGACAAAAAAGGCCCGATCTCGACCTGCCCGGAAGCTGCGAAATGGAAACGCCAGGGCGGCGGCGTCAGCTGGGTCCAAGGTAAGAAAATGGACCTAAAAACGAAAGCGGTCACGAAGATCGGAACGCTCCGTTGCGTCTATATGGAATAGCAAGACCTCTCGCCGGGCGGAAAAGCTGTGCTTTTCCGATAATGTCCCCAAATACTCTCGCGGCTGTGCCGCCGCCCCTGCGTCCATAATGTTTCTAGTCTCACGGGACAATCCGGCTTACTACTTAACTTCCGTCACTCACAACCGCCTTCCAATTTTCCGGAAGGACGCGGTCAAGAGCATAGTCACCGACGCTCTCAACGAGGCGCGAATCTCCGGCGGCATCGTGTATTCGCCTATGTCATCATGCCCGACCATACTCATGTGCTGACCGATAACGCTCGCGAGATAAAGGACGTGCTCCGATACCTGAACGGCATCTCCGCTAAAAGGATCATTGACTATCTCAAGGCGAACGGGCATGAAAGCTCTCTTACCAAACTCAGGATTCAGGAACGCGATAACAAACACAAACATTCTGTCTACGAACATCATTCGAACGCTATTCGAATTACAGGCGAAGACGCCTTGATGCAAAAGGTGAATTACATTCATCTCAATCCCGTCCGAGCCGGCCTGGTCGAGCATCCGAATGACTATCTCTATTCAAGCT
Organism: Acidobacteriota bacterium; assembly: GCA_040004905.1. Lineage (GTDB taxonomy): Bacteria > Acidobacteriota > Blastocatellia > Pyrinomonadales > Pyrinomonadaceae > OLB17. Next base: position 1,762 of record JBDTZW010000252.1, on the reverse strand, counting down.
CCCGGCTTTGGAACAGGATGCCCCTTGAGGATGAACCATTGATCAGTGATCACACCAAGCTCAAATGGCGTTCGGCGGCATAGCCGCGAAGATTTTATGCCGCGCTACGGAAAAGCAGAGCTTTTCCGCAAATAGAGCGGCGAAGCCGCAAAAGCTCCTTTGATTGGAGACAGGTGCGACTGCATTCGGTTTCGGATGGACCGGTCTTGCTAAAGGCTTTGCCGGACCGGCTCCCGGCGGCTGTGCCGCGTCTATTTGCGGAAAAGCTCTGCTTTTCCGACGATCCTTTAATTTATTCTTGCGGCTATGCCGCCGCGTGTTGAGATGGTTTTCTCCCTGTCCCATCTATAATACAGGTTGCAATCCGTGCAATTCTCTGTTACATTCCTTCGAACGGGCGTTTTACCACGCGCCGAAGGAGGGAATATGAGTCTGGAAAGTGATGCGAGTCGAGGGAGTGATGCGAGCGTGGAGAGTCTGGGGAGTAAAGAAAGTACGGAAAGTGAAAAGGCCGAGGGGTTTGTCTATCACAAGGCCCGCCTGGGGCCGATGCCGGTGATTGATTATGTTGAGCCGGATGAGAGTCGAGAGAGTCGGGAGAGTCGAGAGAGTCTGGAGAGTCAGGCGAGTCACAGAAGTGCACCGGAGAGGGCGGCGTTTGTGGCTCGGGCGGCTCGGGAGTGGGTGGCGGAGCTTGAGGGGACGGCTTTGCCGGGGCGGCTGCTCGACGATCTGTGGCTTGAGGGAGAGATGGCGGTTTGCTTTGGCGAGAGCGGTGCGGGCAAAAGCGTGCTGGCGGTGCAGGCGGCGGACGCGATCGCGTCGGGAGTTCCGCTTGCTATCGAGGACGGCCGTTTCGATGCCGAGGTTGACGGTGTAAAACGCTGCGGCAAAAAAGCCCCGGCCGAACCTCGAACGGTGCTCTATTTCGATCTCGCTTTGACCAAGGTTCAGTTCGGCAGGCGATACATCATGGAGCCTGATCGCGAAGACACCGAGTTCTCCGATTACAAATACGAGTTCCCCGACAATTTCGTCCGGCTGCAGTTGGACCTTGCGGCGGAGACTCCCGGGCAATACAAGACGAGGGCCGAATATCTGCTGGCCGAGATCGAGACCGAGATCCGCAAGCGGGACGCCAAGATCGTCATCATCGACAGCCTCGACCGGATGACCGAGTACGGCATACTCCGCTCGCGCGAAGCCGCCTACATCATGAGCCGTCTTAATCTGCTCAGGCACGAACTCGGTCTCTCGGTCCTCGTTCTCGCACAGCTTTCGCGACGTTCGGACGCCTCGCCTCTCTCCGCCACCCGCCTGCTCACCACCCGCACCATCTCGGCATTTGCCGACAGCGTCTTTGCCATCGGCATCTGCCGCGGCGACGAGAGGCTTCGCTATCTCAAGCATCTCGGGTCACGCAGCACCGGCATCATCTACGACAGCAGCTACCTGCCCGTGCTTTGCCTCTGGCCCTGCGAGACCAACTTTCTGTCGTTCCAATTGAACGGCTTTGTTGACGAAGCCGAGATGCTCGACGCCTACTCCGACCAGCAGCGCCACGACCGCTCCGACGAGGTCAAAGAAATGGCCGCCGAGGGCTGGAAGCAGCGTGAGATCGGCGTCCGCCTCAGCATGTCCCTCGGCTCCGTCAACCGTGCCCTCAACATCTGGTCACCCTACGACGATCGCCCCAAACCACCGCCGCCCCCAGCACCCAAACCCGTCCGTCCTACAAAACGTGTCAAAACCGTGGAACAAG
>JBDTZW010000332.1:0-11236 GCA_040004905.1 Acidobacteriota bacterium | reverse complement strand
ATGCTCGGTGCCTACGGTTTTATGAGCGCTGTGTTTCAGGTGTTTGACCGGCACCGGACCGTGATCGACGTCATCTCGACCTCGGAAGTGTCGGTGGCATTGACGCTCGATAATCCCGATTCTGTAGAAAAGGTGGTCGAGGAGTTGAAACGGCTGGGCGACGTTGAGGTCGAAACCGGTTACGCCGTGATCTGCGTCGTCGGCGAAGGCCTGCGTGCCTCGACCGGCATGGCCGCGAAGATATTCTCATCCATCGATGACGTAAACATCGCACTCGTCTCTCACGGAGCCTCAGGCGTAAATCTGACGTTTGTGGTTAAAGAAGATCTAGCGGCCGACGTGATCACGAAGTTGCATCAGGAATTCTTCTAGTTCTGTAAAAGCTCTCATGCAGTTTGTCGAAAAGAATTCGTTTAACGTTCGCTCCTCCGTCTACTCGATGCGTAAAGGGGGTTCGGGAATAGAGCTTTTACTATTTCCTATGGTGCATATTGGGACTCGTAAATTTTTCGAACAAGTGACCGAACGAATCAAGGAATGTGATGTGGTTTTCCTTGAAGGAGTTGGGGGCAAAAGAGCCGATGTTCTGACTCTTTCCTACAGGTGCATTAGATTTATTAGACGAATGGATCTTGTGACACAGCAAGAAAGTCTGGACATAGGAAGCTTCCGAGAAAAAATTATAAATGCTGATATAAGGGGAAGCGGATTTACGGCAAAATGGCGAGGTCAGTCAATTTGGTTCCGGTTATTGATCTACGCCCTTGTTCCTGTCTATTCCCTATATCTCGCCTTGTTTGGTACTCGCCATCTGATAGCCGAAAATATTGCTGTCGAAGATTTGGAGAGCTCGGACGAGGTTTTGCTGACCGATAAAGACACCGAGAAATTCGGAGATATTCTAGTTAATCATCGAGACACGATAATTATTCAGTTCATTTCTGATTTTTTATTAAGAAATGCTGGACAGTCCAAGACTGTGGCTATTGTCTATGGGGCTCTTCACATGCGAAATATAATGAATTATCTGTCTGAGGTCGAAGGCTATAGGATCGTAGATTCTGAATGGCTTACCGTTTTTGATTTATATTGAACTTCGATGAATCTCTTAGAACTAACAAGATCTCTCATGAACGTTCCGTCCACGTCCGGCGATGAGGAAGCGGTCGGGTTTTATTTGCGGGACTATCTGGAAGGGCTTGGGTGGACGGTTGAGCTGCAAAAGGTTTCTGAGAATCAGAACAACGTCATTGCTTATTTGAATGACAGCCCTCGGGTTTGGCTGTCGACGCATATGGATACGGTGCCGCCGTTTATTCCGCCGACTGAGGATGACGAGAAGATCTATGGACGCGGTGCGTGTGATGCAAAGGGGATAATAGCGGCGCAGATCACGGCGGCGGAGAGGCTTCGGGCGGAGGGAATTGAGGATGTCGGTTTGCTTTATACGCTTGAGGAGGAACGTTCGTCGACTGGGGCGAGAGCGGCGAACGAACATCCGCTTGCGGCCAAGTGCGAATACATGATCAACGGCGAGCCGACCGACAATGATCTGGCGATTGGCTCGAAGGGAACCTTTCGGCTGAAAATAAAAACGAGCGGAAAGGCGGCACATTCGGCATATCCGGAGATGGGTGAATCGGCGATCGAAAAACTGCTCGATATTCTGGAAGATGTTCGGCACACCAAGTTTCCGCATGACGATTTCTTTGGCGAGACAACTGTCAACGTCGGAACAATCGAGGGCGGCGTCGCCCTGAATGTGATCCCGTCTTCTGCCGAGGCAGGCCTCGCGGTGCGTTTGACGACGCCGAGGGCTCCGATCGAAGACGCGCTCAACAGCTTGCTTCGCGGACGCGGTGAGATCGAAGTACTGTCTTGCAGCGAACCCGTGCGGATGCTCGAGGTCGAGGGATTCGAACAAAAGGTCGTTAGATTCACCACCGATATACCGTACTTAACAAACTGGGGCCAACCGCTGCTGCTCGGGCCCGGGTCGATCCTCGTCGCGCATACAAAGGATGAATTTGTGCTGAAGAAAGATCTGGAAGAGGCAGTTGGACTGTACCAGAATTTAGTAAAGAAACTTTTGGATCGATAGGCTATGCGAACACTGCTCATTACTGCAGTATTCTTGCTGGCGGCAGGTTGTGGCCGGCATGAGGGATCTGAACTGGTTACCTGGTCGACACCTGAGACTGGCTCGACACCCGAACGCCAAGCTCCTGAGGTCCCGATAATTCCGGTCAGGCCGTTGAATCACGAGCAGCGGAAAAACCTCAATTCCACGCTCCCGCCCCGGGTGCGTGAAATACTCGAAAAAGCTGACAAACTCGAAGTTCTGGGATTGACCTCGGACGAAAAGGTAGGAATCAATTGGTATCCTGATGCCGAAGTAGACCTTATGCCAGGAGCTCGGAGGACCGAACTTCTAAATTCGTTCTATTTCGACGCCTCGGCTGGGCCCAATCCCTCAGCCTGTTTTCTCCCGCGACACGCACTAAAAGCTACTTACAAAGACAAAACGGTCGAAATAATAATTTGCTTCCAATGTCATCTGTTCACGGTTCGGGGCGATTTGGGCGACTACGACGGCGGAGTATATATGGAAGGGGCCGCCTCGCACCACTTTTTTGAAGAAATCTTGCAGGAGATAAGATCTCAGATCGTGCATTAGATAAGCATGAATCGCCGCAAATTTCACCGGATCGTTTTTTTGCTCGCTGGGATCTATAACGTATCTTGGGGTCTGTGGATGTCGTTAGATCCTCAGTGGCTGTTTCGCTTCGCCGGAATGGAGCCGATAAACTACCCGGACGTTTTTGCGTGCGTCGGGATGATCGTCGGTCTTTACGGGATTGTTTATTTAGAGATCGCTCGGCGCCCGGAGAGAGGATTTCTGTTGGCGGCTGTAGGCTTTGCCGGGAAAGTTTTAGGCCCGATCGGGATGCTGATGCTTATCTCGCAGGGGAAATGGAAACCGGCGGCTTTAGTCATGAACGTTACGAACGACCTTATATGGCTTATCCCGTTCGCGATCTATTTGTGGGATTCGTGGCCGTTTTATAAGAGAGATCTGAGAGGTGAATAATCTGAAAATTGCATTGATTGGCTACGGCGCGATGGGCAAGCTCATCGAGCGGCTGGCCCGAGAAGGAGGACACGAGATCGCCGCTTTGATCGAGGAGACTGATGCCGGATTGTCGGCGAAAGAACTGGCGGAAAAGCTGCGAGTGGGTGACGTCGCGATAGATTTTACGACCGCATCGGCTGTTCGGCGAAACGTTGAAGCCTGTGTGCTCGCAGGTATTCCGCTGGTCGAGGGAACAACGGGCTGGAATGACCAGGGGCCTGAGATCGAGAAAATTGTTCGCGACGGCAATGGGGCATTTGTTTTCGGTGCGAATTTTTCGATCGGCGTGAATCTCTTTTATCGCGTCGCAGATGTTGCCGCGGAGTTGTTCGCCAAGTTTCCCGAATACGAAGTGTTTATTGAGGAACAGCATCATTCGCGAAAGAAGGACGCTCCGAGCGGGACGGCTTTGAAACTTAGAGAGGTTGTTGCGAATCACATTGCGAAAGACTTTTCGGTTTCGTCCACGCGGGCAGGCAATATTCCTGGTACACATCGGGTAGGCTTTGACGGCTTGGCAGATCAGATTTTGCTTGAGCATACCGCCCGGTCGCGCGAAGGCTTTGCAGCCGGAGCCTTGCTGGCAGCCGAGTGGATCGTTGGGAAGGAAGGGTTTTATGAGTTTACGGATGTGGTGAAGGATATCATTGGGATATGATTCCTCGTATAAAGATCTGCTGTATGGCGAATGAGCAGGAGGCGGCTGACGCTATTGCCTTTGGCGCCTCGGCGATCGGCCTTGTCGGTGCGATGCCGAGCGGGCCCGGGCCGATCTCGGATGAGGAGATCTTTCGGATCGCAAAGACCGTTCCACCGCCTATAGCTACTTTTTTGTTGACGAGCCAGCAGACATCGCAGGGGATCATCGATCATCATCAGCGGACGAGAACAAACACAATTCAGATCGTAGACGAACTTCCGGCGCGGGACTATTCGGCGATCCGTGACGCTTTGCCCAACGTTAAACTCGTGCAGGTGATCCACGTTATTGGGGAAGAATCTGTCGACGAAGCTGCCGAGCTTGCCGAGCACGTCGCTGCAATATTGCTCGACAGTGGGAATCCGAAATTGGCGGTAAAGGAGCTTGGTGGCACGGGACGTCGGCATGATTGGAGTTTGAGCCGAAGGATCGTCGAGACGTGCGGCAAGCCGGTTTTTCTTGCCGGAGGGTTGAATGCCGATAATGTTCGTGAGGCGATCGACACGGTACGCCCGTTTGGCCTCGATCTGTGTTCGGGCGTGCGGACGGATGGGAAATTGGATCTCGTTAAACTTAGACGATTTTTCAGTGCGGCTGCATCTCGATGATCGTCAGCACTCGTTTCTGCTCGTGTTTCTGCCCACAGACCTGTGCTAGTCTTGTTCCGAATAAACCGACACGCTACCGCAGGTGGTTCTGACAGCTATGACCTCAAAAATTGATTGGATGCGGGGGTGCGCGACCGCTTTGGTTACGCCCTTTCAAAAGGACGGGTCGATCGACGAAGCGTGTTTTAAGAAGCTGGTCGAGCGTCAAATAAAGGGCGGCGTGATGCTGATGGTTCCGTGCGGGAGCACTGGCGAGGCAGCGACGATGTCTGAAGATGAACGCCTGAACATTATCAAAATGACGGTCGAGGTCGCGCACAAATTGAAGGCGAAGGTTATCGCCGGAACCGGCGGTAACAACACGGCCGCGACGATCGATTTCACCCGCAAGGTGCGCGAGGCCGGAGCTGACGCGGCATTGATCGTGGCGCCTTTTTATAACAAACCGACTCAGGAAGGCATGTTCGCGCATTTCTCGGAGATAGCTAAAAACTTGAAGGGTTTCCCGATAATGCTTTACAACGTCCCTTCGCGAACGGCTTCAAATATATCGGCGGAGACAACGGTGCGGCTAGCTGCAAAATTCGAGAATATCGTCGCAACAAAAGAGGCTTCGGGAAATTATTCGCAGGTGATGGAGATCATTGCTCACCGGTCGAAAAACTTCAGAGTATTTTCCGGCGACGATGCTTCGGCCCTGCCGCTGATCTCGCTTGGGGCTGACGGCCTAGTTTCAGTCTGTGCGAACGAAATTCCGAAAGAGACATCGAAAATGGTTGAGCTTGCGCTGGACGGAGCTTTCCGAGCCTCGAGAAAGGTTCATTACAAAATTCTTCCGTTGATGGAGGCTAACTTTATCGAATCTTCCCCGGCTCCGTGCAAATTCGTGATGAAGGAAATGGATTTGTGCGCAGAGAATTTAAGATTGCCGCTGGTGCCGGTGACGGAGGCGACACGCAAGAGTTTAAGAGAGGTCATTAAGAACCTTTGATCCGTTTTCGGGAGAACCTCGTGAGCGATATTTCTTTGGACCTTTCAGGCGTGATCGCCTTGCTTATATTTATGTTTTCGGCTGCCGGTTTCGGCCTTGCCGGACTCATTGCCTTGATCATCGCGATCGCGATCGGAAGCGAACCCGGTAGACGCATCGTCCGGACCAAGGCGTTCGGATTTTTTATTGCTGCTGTCGTGCTTGCGTTATTCGACCTTGTCGGTTTTATCGTGATGATGTACACGGTAGATTCGAACCCGCATCGGATCAACACTCTGCTCGACACGGCCGCGCTCGGTTGGTTACCGTTGCAGCTCGCCATCTGGGTCATCGGAGCGATCCTTTTTAACAGGATCCGGTTGAGATCTTAATTATCTGATCGCGAATACACGAATATGAGTTTGAAGGAGCAGATCGAAGAGTTGAGTGCGAAGGCGGAATTCACTGTAGGCGACCGCCAAATTTTTGAAGAGTTTAAATCAGCACTTCGCAGCGGCAAGATCCGTGCGGCCGAGAAAGACGCTGAAGGGAATTGGCGGGCCAACGTCTGGGTCAAGCAGGGAATTCTGCTTGGCTTTCGGATGGGAAAGATGGTCGAGATGTCGAAGGAAACCGAGACGTTTCGATTTTTCGATAAGGACACTTTTCCGTTGCGGCCGATGTCGCTGGATGATGGCGTGCGAATCGTCGTCGGCGGTTCGACGATTCGCGACGGTTGCTACGTCGCAAAGGGAGTCGTGGTCGTCCCGCCGGCCTATATTAATGTCGGGGCGTATGTCGATGAAGGGACGATGGTCGATTCGCACGCTCTGGTCGGGTCGTGCGCACAGATCGGAAAACGCGTGCATCTCTCGGCCGCGGCCCAGATCGGCGGCGTGCTTGAACCTGTCAACGCAACGCCCGTGATCATTGAGGATGACGTTTTGGTCGGCGGCAATACGGGCGTGTACGAAGGCACGATCGTTCATGAGCGCGCCGTTCTTGCGAGCGGCGTGATACTTACCCGCTCGACACCTCTCTTCGATCTTCCAAATGAGCGCGTAATTAAGGCTATTGACGGAGGGTCATTAGAGGTCCCCGTAGGTGCGGTGGTGGTCCAGGGCTCGCGCGCCGTGTCGTCGGGATTCGGTAAAGATAACGGCCTCTCGATCTACTGTCCGATAATTATCAAATATCGGGACGAGAAGACGGAGGCCGCTACCAAATTAGAAGACTATCTTCGATAGGCCTAATTGCTTACTGAGCTCCTTTTATTACAAAGCACTTTTCGATTCTCGGCGGCATGTTCTGATTATGCGTCTGGGTTCCCTGAAAAGTAACCTTCTGGCCGATCGCGAGCTTAGCAGACTCTTCTGTCTCAGGGTTGAAGGTACAGCTAGCGTCGTCATCCTTACCATTTCCTGACACGCTATATACATGGTCGACCCCCGAGCCGGTCCCGAGTTGTACAGTATTCATTCTCGTAATAGTGCCCGTGAACTGAATATTCTTGTTCTCGTACTTAGCGCCGACAGATGCAGGATCCTTTTTTAAGAGCGCTTCATAGTCTTTGTGGAGGTCGTCGGCGGACATAGTGAAATCGGCTTTAGGGGGCGTGCCCTGTTTAGCAGCCGGAGCAGAGCTAGCAGGCGAAGCTGTTGTGTTGGCCGCCATGTCATTTTTCTTTGCGGCGGTGATCCCGTTAGAGTTAGCTGAGTTGGACGTTGTTGTGCCGCCGCAACCTGAAAATGCCAGCCCGAGGGCGAGCGCGATGAATATTGCGGTAATGTTTCTATTTTTCATTTATTTTCCTTTTTTGGGTTAAATTTCCGGGACAGGCATAATAATAAAAAAATATGAACAAAAAGGAAACGAGCATTAGCTCCGGCGGATCGATATGAACGATCAAGGAAATACAAATTGGCTCTCTGAAAAAGCGCACCAGGCAATGATCGAGAACGGCTTTGAGCCGGAGTTCTCGGCGGAGGTTGACGATCAACTAAAGCAGATCGAGAGTTCGGCAACGCCCGCTCCCGATGCATCGATCATGGATCTTCGTTCGACGCTGTGGTCGTCGATCGACAATGCCAGCTCGCGGGACCTGGATCAGATCGAATGGGCGGAACAGTTGGCGAATGGCGATATTCGGGTGCTGGTGGGGATTGCGGATGTCGATACCTTTGTTGCGAAAGATTCGCCTATCGATCAGCACGCCCGACAGAATACGGTCACTGTTTATACCCAGAGCGCGATCTTTCCGATGCTGCCCGAGGAGCTTTCGACAGGTGTCACGTCGCTTAACGAGAACAATGACAGGCTGGCGGTCGTCGCCGATATGATCGTTAAGGAAAACGGCGACGTGCCGGAGAGCACGTTTTACCGAGCGATCGTGCGAAACCAGGCAAAGCTTGGGTATGAGGACCTTGGGGCGTGGTTGGATGGAAAGGGCGAGATACCGCCGGCGGTATCAGAAACCCCGGGTTTAAAGGAACAGATCGAGCTGCAAAAACAAGCGGCCGAACGGCTCCGGAAATATCGGGAAGCGAAGGGCGCGTTGGAATTCGAATCGATCGAGTCTGAGGCGGTTGTCGAGAACGGCGTGATCAAAGGTATCCGCTCGGTCGTGCCGAATTCCGCACGGCGGTTGATCGAAAATTTTATGGTGGCGGCCAACGTCGAGATGGCTGAGTTTCTAGAAGGCCACAATTCGATCTCGCTCCGCCGCGTGGTCAAGGTGCCGCGGCAATGGGAAGGCATCCGCAAAGTAGCGGCCGACTTTGGAGTCGATCTGCCGGAACAGGCGGACCAGCCCTCGCTCGCGGCGTTCCTAGACAAACGCCGAGCGGCTGACCCCGACCATTTTCCCGATCTTTCGCTTTCGATAATTAAGCTGATCGGCAGCGGCGAGTATGTCGTGCAGCGTATCGGCGAGGACGCGGGCGGGCATTTTGGGCTCGCCGTGCAGGACTATGCCCATTCGACGGCGCCGAACCGAAGGTTTACCGACATTGTCGTCCAGCGGCTAGTGAAAGCCGTCATCGGGGGCGGGCGCTCGCCGTATTCGCCGGAAGACGTCGACGCGATCGCGGGGCATTGTAACGACCAGGAAAAGGCCGCCCGCAAAGTCGAGCGGAAAATGCGCAAGATAGTTGCGGCTAGCGTAATGAAACGCCACATCGGCGAGAATTTTGACGCCATCGTGACTGGCGTAGGCCAGGCGGGCACCTTTGCCAGAATATTGCGGCCGCCCGTCGACGGAATGATCGTCAGGGGCGAACAAGGTCTCGAGGTCGGCGAAAAGATCAACGTCAAACTCCTGTCAGCAAATCCTAATAGCGGATTTATCGATTTCGGCTACCGTAGCTAGGGCGGGATAGATCTTCATCTATTCAGGAAAAACTTCTTCTATATTGTGCCAAATATGATACAATATTGCATCTACGGGGATTCTTTTCATCCTCGAAGATGAAGTTCTGAAAAGCTATGAGTTCTTGCAGCAAAAGATCAAAATGCTTCAATTCCAATATCGGTTCCGGTTCTCGAAAAAGGAACTTGTCAAGAAAAAGTGCGAAACCGTGGAACAGTGGAACATGCCTAATAACGGCTGCAACTCATGAAAATAGGGTACTTAGCAAAATTTGAAGCGAAATTTCTGTATTAATTTGTATTACAGATCATTAAAAACTATGTCAAGAAAGATCATTTCCCTGTCTTTGCCGGAAGAAGTACATGCATTCGTCGAGCGTCGCGTAAAGGGCCTGGGCCACGGCACTACCAGCGAATATTTTCGGGAGCTGATCCGAAGGGACAAGCGGATCGAGCAAATCGAGGTCAACCAGGAATCGCATATGAAACGGGAACCAGGGCCGTCATATCCCTCTCGACGGAGGTACTAGTAGCGTATAACGCCACCCCGCTTTTTCGCCGCGTTCTAATTCGCTACACTAGACCAATGGAAAATGAAAATGACGAAAAGTCATCGCATCTGAAAGACAAGCTCAAGGGGGCCGCGCAATCGATACTAGGCGAGATCGAAGAACTGGCAGGTGTCGTGAACGCTGACCCGCTAGCCCAAGCCGAGGGCGAATACAACGTCGAGGTCGGCACGGTTCGTGAGAACGCGGCGGACGAATTGGATAAGGACGGCGACGAGAAGTAGTTGTGATGCAGCAAATGCAGAAACGTGAATTCATTCTCCCGCGCCGCCTTCAGGGGCTTCAACCGACACTGATCAGGCAGTTTTTTGAGCGCGCTTTACCAGACAGCATTAATTTCGGGTTGGGTGAGCCTGATCTGCCGACGCCCGAGTTTATGCGGCGAGAAGCGGCGCGAGTGGCGATCGAGGAACAAAATGGCTATACCTCACATGCGGGCATTCCGGCGTTGCGTGAGAAGATCGCCGAGCAGTACCCGCATTTGAATTTAGGATTAACCGATATCGTGGTTACGGTCGGCTCGCAGGAAGCGATGACCGCGGCGTTTTTGTGCATCGTCGACGAAGGCGACGAGGTGCTCATCCCGAATCCGAGCTTTCCTGCCTATGACGCCTGTGTAAAGATCGCTCAAGGTAAGCCCGTTTATTATCGGCTTCCGGCGGACAAGGGTTTTGCATTCGACATGGACGAATTCAAACGAGGGATCACACCCAAAACTAAAGCGGCGGTTGTGATCAGTCCATCGAATCCGACCGGGAAAATTCTGACACCAGATAATCATCGACAGATCGCCGAGATTTTGAAAGACACCGGAATCTTTCTGATCTCCGACGAGATCTACAGCGATCTATATTTCGGCGACCGTCCGCATTCGGCTTCGGAATACTACGACAAGACGATCATCGTCGGCGGTTTGTCGAAAAGCTTAAGCATGACCGGCTGGCGATTGGGCTGGTTGGCTACGACGCAGAAAGAGATCTCCCGGGCGGCATTGACGCTGCACGGATTTATGACCGTCTGCACATCCGCGATCACGCAAAAAGCAGCATTGCTGGGCTGGACGGAAGAAGCTGAAAAAACAAAGCAGCACGCCCGAGATATTTACAAGAAACGCGGAGAGTTTTTGGTTAAATTGTTGGCTGACGAACTTGGGCTCCAAGCAACTTCACCGGAAGGTGCGTTTTACACGATGCTTGATGTCCGCGCGATCGGAGACGATATCGAGGTTGCCGAAAAGTGCCTGCAAAATCGCGTGATAACTGTTCCTGGCGTTGCGTTCGGGGACGAGGCAAAGGGATTTTTGCGGATATCGTTTTGTAATCCGGAAGAGAAAATGGTTGAAGGCGTGAAGCGGATGAGGGAGGCCATCTTCGCCGAATAAAGAATGAGGCTTCTGTCGATCATAGTTTTTCTGGCCGGTGGGCTTTCATGCGGGGGACTCAAGGAAGAGTTCAATTCTTCTACCCCCTCTTCGTCCCCAGTTTCAACGAATCCGGTTGCGACGATAACAAATATGGGCAATCATTCGTTGCCTTTACCCAGGACAATTTCGGGAGGATTTCTCAACGATAGGGCCAAATCACTTCATCCTGCGGAATATCCGCCCGCCGCTAGGAGAGTGAAAGCATCTGGGACGGTTGAGGTTCAAGTCCTCGTCAATGAGGATGGTAAGGTGGTTTCAGTTTCGGGTAGTTCGGGACACCATTTGCTTAGAGCAGCGGCGGAACGCGCGGCGAGAAAGGCGGAGTTTGAACCGGTACAGTTGTCTGGTCGAAATGTTAAGGTCTACGGAATTCTTAAATATGAGTTCCATCCGTAGCGGTGACCACTTCTCCGATCTCTAATTTACAGAATTATGGCAAAAAAATATCGCGTGGGTATTTTAGGAGC
>JBDTZW010000158.1:0-3331 GCA_040004905.1 Acidobacteriota bacterium | reverse complement strand
CCACCCTAGCTCAGTTGGTAGAGCATTCGATTCGTAATCGAAAGGTCGTCGGTTCGAATCCGACGGGTGGCTCCAGTAAAAACCCCCGCACCTCGTTACCTCTTATTTCTCACTTCGACCTCATATCGATCGGTATCTTTGCGGTCTTCTGCACATCGGGCTTGCCGACCTCCAGCGCAATGTCGGCCGCGTCCTGCGGTATTAGAAACGACATTGTATAGTCCTGTGTGCTTTGTGCCTCGACGGTGGTTTTTTCGCCGGTATTTTCGGGTGACGCCGGTTCGCCGTTCACGAGCAGCCGAAAGAACTCGGGAAGAAATTCGCCCGGGCCCGGATCGTGCTCGTTCACGCTCACGGTCAGATTCAGATATCGCTTGCCGACTGCCGCCCGCGTACCGATGCCGTCAAGATCGAGCGTGGCTTCCTTAATCGTAAATGTCATAGCGGGATCCTTGGTAACCGCCATTCCTCCGGACGCGAGTCGCACCGGATAGGCGTCGGTCTTTTCCGGCACCCTGTCTAGTGAAATCGCGGCGGGTTCCTTACCCTTCTCGTCGAGCGATAATTGACCGCCTGACCACGTTGCATTTTCCGGTACTGCAAAATTTACATTGACCTCTTTTGTCTCACGAGCCGATATCTGTAAGTAGAACGGCTGGGTATACGCCGGTCCGCCCCCAAGCCGCAATTGCCACTGCCCCTCGGCGATCCGCGTATCGACCTCGAGCGGATTTACGACCGACAGCGTAATGTCAGCCTGCGCTCCGCTCGAATCTTCTGCTTCCGTGATCACGGCGCGCGTCACCTTAAATTCGACGCCCGCATATTTGATCTCAAGTGGAGACCCGATATCGAGTCGCCGTTCGGCCGGTGCCTTACCTGACCCGCCCCCGCCCGGACCCGTATTCGGATCTCTCAAGCTGGGGCCAATACGGCCATTGCAGCCGGTCATCCAGATCGTGGCAGAAAGTATTAGCACGAATGCCGTTTTAATTCGGCGATGAAAGAAGACCGCCCTTCTTCCTCGACTAATGGTGAGTGGGTCTAAAACGTTTATTATTTTTATATTAGATTGCATAGTTCATTACCGTCCCCTGACATTTATGAAATTGTTTGCGGGAACTGGGTTCCCACCCCTTTCTAGGGCCCCGCTCTCACGAGGAAGTTTTATTGTTCCCCAAGGTGTTCTAATGCTTTTTTCGCGTATTCGTTTTTCGCATTGATCTCTAGGCACTTTTGATACATCTTTTTTGCTTCCTGCGAGTTGCCCGTCAGTTCTAACGCTTCGCCGTAACTTTCGTAGGCGTTGTCGCTGGTGGGAAACAATAAAATATTTAGCTTGAAGGTCAATAAGGCCGACGGTCTGCGGCCGGCAGCGAGAAGGTCGTACGCCAGGTTATTCATCTCGTTCTCAGAGAAAGTGTAGTTTGCTGTATCCGCCCTTTTTTCATTCAAGAAGCCGGCGGCGGCTTCAAAGCCTTGGTCGAGAAGCTTAGTTGCGTAGATTCTTGCGAGTGATCGCCGTATCGGTAGACTTGGCTTTTGGTTCAATATATTCAGGGCTGAAAGTCCCATTCTATAGATACCTTCGCCGTGACTATTGTCCAAAACGACTACCATTTGCCGCTTCGTCAAGTTACGCAGCAAGATAGTCAACGCTCCCGGCATCCCACCCGTATGCCAAACGATCCTCCCGCTCGAGGTGTCCTTGAAAATGAACCATCCAAGCCCGTACGATGCGTCTCCCATTCCGCCGATGTTGACTATGTTATCGCGGCCGTCATTGAGTTTTGATGGGGTGTATGCTAACTCAAGCGTCGAAAATCTTAATAATCTACCGCTATAGAGGGCGCTGTCGTATTTCCGTAGGTCGTTGGTCGTGCTGTAAATGTTCGCATCGCCGAGAAAGCCCTGTTGGTGATATTCTGCCCGGAAAAGCACATTGGAGAATGTATCTATCACTTTAACTTTATGTGTAGAAAACAAATTCGGCAGATCGTAGTTGTACGCGAGCTCACGCCCATTTTCGGGATGAATTAGAGCCGTCTTAACATACGTATGGGTCATTCGGGACGGTCTAAAAATATTTCTTTCGAGATAATTCTCAAATCGCACGTTGGTCAATTTTTCGACTAGTAAGGCTAATAGATCGAAATTAAGATTGCAGTAAGACCACTTTTCTCCCGGCTGGAACTTTAGCGGGACCTTCGCAGCCGCCATCGTACCGATAATGTCGCGGTTGGTAAAGACCTTTTCGGGCCTGTCTACCATTAGCCGTTCGAATATTTCAAGGTCGGGCAATCCCGATGTATGCGAAAGCATCTGGCGAATTGTCACCACGGGATAGGGAAAATCCGGAAAGTATTTTGAATAGATGTCATCGATATCTAGTTTTCCATGTTCCTGCAGCTGCAGTATCGCGACCGCCGTAAAGGTTTTTGAAATCGACGCAAGCTGAAACTCAGAATTGCGGTCATTAGGACGGTGTTTTTCGAGGTCAGCATACCCAAATGAACGCTGATAGACCGTTCTACCGTGGTCGGCTATTAACACATTTCCATTGATCTCTCGATTGTCGGCAAAACCTTGAAAATATTTGTCGAGCTCTTCGAAATGGCTCTGCGCGAAGGCCGCCTCGGTGGCCAGAAGAAAGAAAATGAGATTTATTACCCGCATATTTTTAGTTGTCTCGGGATCACTTTTTATTGAATCCAGCTACCTTGAGACGTCCAACGACTAGATGGCGGTCGTCCTGGCCGTGATAATCCGAATTGGCAAACGTACTCCACGCATAGCCGATAAGATTTCCCCGGGCATCCGTGTATAAACGAAAAACGCCCTTGCCGACGCCCTGCCCAAATGTTCCGTCCGCCGTTCGCCGCGTGTCGGTTTTCCCATGCCCCGACTCGCTCGAATCGATCACCGTGATCTCCCACTGCTCGGTGCCGTCAACGATCGTCCCGGTCGCCTGACGCCGCCTCGGCTGTTCCGCGACGATCATGATGTGGCCGCTGTTGTCGGCGTCTGGCGGGTATTTGATCGCGATCACATCGCCCGGCCGCACATCCGCGACATGCTCGATCCGCGCAAATCCGTTCTTAGATTCGATTGCATCGTGATAGGTGATCGCGAGCGGACGCCTAACGCCAAGCCACACCTCCAGGTCACCCTGTTTCAGACCGTAACTCTGCGCGAGAAGATGATTAAGCAGTCCACTGCAGTCCGTATGACTTTCGTATTTGGCTGAGCCATCGATCCCCTTCCAATTGACGGTACCGTGTTTATGTTGGTAGTCCGTATCTTCCGGTTGGATATTCGCAACCAACTCTTC
>JBDTZW010000416.1:0-3334 GCA_040004905.1 Acidobacteriota bacterium | reverse complement strand
TGGTTCGGCAATTCAATATTGGCACCGTTATCGTTGGCGAGTCGGTAAATTTTCAGGGCGGTGTCGACTGGCTTAAGGATCACGAAATAGATGTCATCGACATGAATTCAGTCCAATGCATAGAGATGCTTCGGAAGTACATTGCCGAGAATCCGGATATCTGGAACGAGGATATCGGCGAATAGGTCTTCAATTCGACCCCACATGCCCAAAACAACAACCGCCGCTGAGGCTGTCAAAATTATCGAGTCGGGAAACCGTGTTTTTATTCACAGTGTCGCGGCAGCACCCGAGATATTTGTAAGGGCGATGGCTGACCGCGCCGATGAGCTTCGGGACGTCGAGATCGTGCACATGCACACAGAGGGCGAGGCTCTCTACACTGCTCCGGAATATGCGAAAAGCTTTCGCGCGAATGCTTTTTTCGTTGGCGCGAATTTGCGCTCTGCACTGAATGCCGGCCGCGCCGACTACATACCGGTATTCTTATCAGAAATTCCAGCACTCTTTCGAAAGAATATTCTTCCGCTAGACGTTGCCCTCGTTCAGGTGTCCCCGCCCGATAAACATGGCTTTTGCTCGCTTGGGGTTTCGGTCGATATCTCTGCGGCGGCAGTTCAGTGTGCCCGGTATGTCGTCGCGCAAGTGAATCCGAAGATGCCGCGAACGATCGGCGACGGCCAGATCCACGTTAGCGCGATAGATACAATTGTCGAGCACGCCGCTCCTCTTCACGAGGTAGCTTCGCCTGAGCTTACGGACGTCGAACGCTCGATCGGCCGTTTCGTAGCGGCGATGATCGACGACGGAGCCACGCTTCAAATGGGGATCGGAGCGATCCCGAATGCCGTGCTTGCCTCACTTGGCGAACACAAGGACCTTGGTATTCACACCGAAATGTTCTCTGACGGGCTCATCGATCTTGTCGAAAGCGGTGTTGTGAATGGAAGGAAAAAGGCGAAACACCCGGGCAAGATAGTCGCGGGCTTTGTAATGGGCACCCGGCGTGTTTACGATTTTATCGATGATAATCCGCAAGTATTGATGCTCGATATCGCCTACGTGAACGATACGGCGGTGATTCGACGCAATCCGAAGGTGACGGCAATTAACTCGGCGATCGAGGTCGATCTGACGGGGCAGGTTTGTGCCGATTCGATCGGAACACGGCAATATTCCGGCGTCGGCGGCCAGATGGATTTTATTCGGGGATCGTCTTTGTCCGAAGGGGGAAAACCGATCATCGCATTGCAGTCGGTAACAGGGCGCGGCGAAAGCAAGATCGTTCCGTGTTTGAAAGAGGGAGCGGGAGTTGTGACGACACGCGCCCACGTGCACTATGTCGTCACTGAATATGGAGCCGTGAATCTTTATGGCAAGAATTTACGCCAGCGATCGAAAGAGCTGATCAAGATAGCTCATCCGATTCACCGCGAAATGCTCGAAAAGGCGGCCTTCGAGCGGTTCGGAAGCCTCTAGATAAGCTAGATCACACCCTCATTTTTCAAATTGTCCCACATCCAGGTCTTCGAACCGGCGTCTCCCAACTTCGCATCGGCACCGGCGATTCCCCCGTGTGACGTATTGAAATTTCTCGCGTTCATCTTCACGCCCGGATCCCACGTTCTCCCGCACGTCGGAAATAGCCTCCGATCGAGCCAGCTCTTGTGAGTTGCGATAGCATGGTAGACCGTCCCTACGTTTCCTGGAATGAAATTGAGAAAATCTGATGTTGAAGTGTCTTGGTCGACAGCGTCGAACAGGAACATTGCCTTGATGATGGTTTTCTCCGAAGAGCCTTGCTGCTTTCTGAACAGATCAAGCGCCGTTTGTATACAGGCCGCCGCCCCCCTGCTCCACCCAATAAGAAATACGTCGCCGGTATATTGGCCAATGAACTCACATGCGTCATTGGCCATTTTCCTAATGTTTATCATGCTTCCGCCCATCGAAATGGCGGCGGGTCCGGGTTCATATTTCCTGGAGTCCTGAAAAACAGTCTCACAGTAGGCGTTCCAAACGTAATATTTGCGGTTGTTCTCTCCGCGGATCGTGGGTGAACTACCCTCAAGCGCAACAAGCATTTTGCTCCTCCATGCTTTTACAGATCGTGTATTTCGGACCTCTGAAAAGTAGTTGTTAAAATCTTTATAAGCGGAATGCGTAGATAATATCAGGGTATTTGCTCGCGGCAAAGTATTTTTTGGAAAAGTTTACCTCCGGTTAACAAAAAGCGGTGATTTCGTTTACGATTGCATCAATTCGGCGGCAGTGAGAAAATGAAGTTTTATTATTTTAAGATAATTTTTACCTATAAGGACGATAATGATGTCAGACAAAATAGAAGCAGTAATAATAAGCGCGGCCCGTACGCCGACAGGTCGATTCCAAGGGGCGTTAAAAGGATATTCGGCGCCGGAACTCGGAGCGATCGCGATCAAAGAGGCGGTCAAACGAGCGGGTATAATGACGGACGAAGTGGACGAGGTCATCATGGGCTGCGTTGTTCAGGCTGGCCTCGGCCAGGCCCCGGCGCGTCAAGCGGCTCTAAAGGCAGATCTGCCTCCCGAGGTCTCCGCCCTTACGATCAATATGGTTTGCGGCTCGGGTTTGCGCGCGGTCGCGTTGGCTTCACAAGCTGTTCAGCTTGGTGATTCTAACGTTGTCGTCGCAGGCGGAATGGAGTCGATGTCCAATATTCCGTATGCGATGCCAGGCGCCCGCGACGGTTACCGGATGGGTAATCAGACGGTCACCGATCTGATGATCAACGATGGTTTGTGGTGTCCATTCGAGAACTGGCACATGGGCAACACCGGTGAGATAGTCGCCGACAAATACGAGATCACACGGGAAGAACAGGACGAATTCGCGTTCAATTCACACCGCAAAGCAGCCGAAGCCCAGGCCGCCGGACGGTTCAAGGAGGAGATAATTCCGATCGAAATACCGCAAAAAAAGGGCGATCCGCTCGTTCTAGATTATGACGAACCGGTTCGGCCGGATACGACCGTGGAAAGTCTTGGCAAATTGAAACCGGCTTTCAAAAAGGACGGCGGCACCGTTACCGCGGGAAATGCTCCAGGCGTGAATGACGGTGCTTCGGCCTTGGTTGTGACGTCTGCCGACAAAGCGAAGGAATTGGGCATCGAACCGCTCGGACGCGTTGTTGCGTCTGCCACTTCGGGGATCGAACCAAAGCTGATCATGATGGCCCCAGTTCAAGGCGTTCTGAACGTTCTGAAAAAAGCCGGCTGGGACATGAGCGAGGTCGACCTTTTCGAGCTGAATGAAGCATTTTCCGTCCAGGCGCTTGGAGTAATGATGGAACTTG
>JBDTZW010000409.1:0-11251 GCA_040004905.1 Acidobacteriota bacterium | reverse complement strand
CCAGTCTAGTTCGACGAGCGGATCGTCCAGCGTTTCCTGGGGGATACCGGGCGATGTTGTCACTCCTGGCGATTTTGACGGTGACGGCAGATCAGACTACGCGATCTACCGGCCCTCGACCGGCGTTTGGTATGTCTTTGGAAGTACGAACACTGTGCAAATAGCCCAGTGGGGACTGGCGGCGGACGTTCCGGTCGAAGCGGATTTCGATGCCGATGGCAAAACGGACATAGCCGTTTGGCGGCCCTCGACGGGCGTTTGGTACATACTCCGCAGTTCGCTAGGTGTTCAGATCATTCAATGGGGATTGCCCGGCGACGACGTGTTTCCGGCGGATTTCGATGGTGACGGCAAACCGGATATTACGGTGTGGCGTCCATCGACGGGCGTTTGGTACATACTCTATACGTCGAGCAGCCTCGTCTCGATCTCGTCCTGGGGACTAGCCGGCGACAAGCCGCTTATTGGAGATTTCGACGGCGATGGTAAGTCTGACCTTGCGATCTACCGGCCCGCTAACGGCACGTGGTACATTCTCAACTCGGCCGCGAATTCCGTATCGATCTATCAGTTTGGTCTTCCTGATGACATCCCTGTTCCGGCCGATTATGACGGCGACGGCAAAGTGGACATTGGCGAGTTCAGGCCGAGTCAGAACAACTGGTATCGGCTGAACAGCAGTGACGGCGGGTTCGTCGCACAAAATTTCGGTCAGTCCGGCGACATGCCGCTCCCTGCCGCGGGACGGCCCTAGAAGAGAGAAAGCTCTACAAGCATCAGCCCAAAGTCGGACCAATCGCTTGACTTTGGGCTTTTTGTTTTTATTA
Source organism: Acidobacteriota bacterium (assembly GCA_040004905.1). GTDB lineage: Bacteria > Acidobacteriota > Blastocatellia > Pyrinomonadales > Pyrinomonadaceae > OLB17. The sequence goes on along the minus strand of JBDTZW010000409.1, from coordinate 10,424 downwards.
TGGCAGTTATGAAATTGACGCTCACATTGAACGAAGGCACACTTGCCGGCCGCAGCTACGAGCTGGAAAGCGGATTCCTCACCGTAGGTCGGGGCGAAACGTGCAGTGTCCGATTTGACCCGGTCACTGAACGCATTGCCTCGAAGCAGCACGCATTTATTGAGGCCAAAGTTGATGGGTATTACGTAACTGACAATCAAAGCACGAACGGCACCTTTTTAAATGGCGGGCGGATAACGCAGGTCACAAAGCTTTCATCCGGCGATACGATCCAGTTCGGCCGTAATGGTGCCACTGCGACGATCGCGATCAGTGAGCAGCCCGCCGCGGGACAGGCTAACCACGCTTTTGAATCACGCGAGGCCTTTCGCGAACATCAGGTAGATCAGTTCAACCAACTCTCGAACAGCCAGCCGATCAGCGTCCAGGAATCGATCACGTCGTTCGGACTAAGCAAAGTTGAAAGGATGCCAGCTCCGGCTCCGAGCAAAGCGGGTAAATATGTCGGCATCGGCGTCACGCTGTTCGTGATCGGCTTTTTGATCCTGATCGTGATCGGGCTGATGTTTCTAAGCGTCGGGCCGATAGCCGCTATCTTTGCGGCGTTTGTTGCGTTCATCCCTGCGTGCATTTACGTGCTGCCGATAATCTGGCTTGATCGGTACGATCCTGAGCCAGTCTGGCTTCTGGCTTTGGCGTTCGCCTGGGGAGCTCTCGTTGCAGTGACGGTTTCGTTCATAGTCAATACGCTGATCAGCGTTATCGCAACGATCGGGATCTCGCCTGCGGCCGGTCAGATCATAGGAGGCGTGATATCCGCACCGATCTTCGAAGAAGGCTCAAAGGGGCTCGGCCTGCTGGTTCTGCTTATCTTCTTCCGCAGATATTTTGACGACATTCTGGATGGCCTTGTCTTCGCGGGTGTGATCGCTTTGGGTTTCGCGACGGTCGAAAATGTCCTTTATTACGGCAATGCCATTAACGGCAGCCAGCCGGGAATGATGGGAGTTTCGCTAGGGCTCAGCTTTTTCATGCGTGGCATATTGTCGCCATTCGCTCACGTCACGTTCACGTCGATGACCGGCATCGGATGCGGCATCTCGCGCGAATCACACAACAAATTCGTCCGCATCATTGCCCCGTTCATCGGCTATTGCTGTGCGGTTTTTCTCCATGCATTTTGGAACGGTATGGCTTTTATCGGCGGGCTCGGGGCGTTTCTCGTGGGCTACCTCATTCTCGAAGTGCCCTTCTTCCTGATCTTCGTGGGTTTTGCGTTCTACATCATGCATCGACAGAACAGGATCCTTAAGGAAATGCTTGCGATCGACATTGCCCGCGGCCTGATCCCGACCGAGCACGGAAGGATAGCGACGTCCGCGTTCAGCAGCTCAGCTTGGCTGATCGGCGGGATCTTTGCCGGCAAGTTTCGGGCTAGGTCAAATTATGTTCGGGCAATGGGTAAACTCGGCCTCAGCTATTGGCACATCCAGCGGGCGACCAAGGCCCAGGGAAACACCGCCAGCTTTCAGCAAAATCCGATCCTACGCGATGAGGTCCTAAAATGGCGCGATCTCGTCTGAGCAATGTTGAGCCACGTCACGTTTCGCCCTTCTCGAATGATTCCCAATTTCGTTCCGACGGCTCAGTCTGTTTTGTCGGATTTTCGTCGTTCATAAGATTTCTCCTCGGCGAGTGTTCCCCCCAACGACGAGCATCATGGCACGGGTCTCGGGAAAAGTGTTATAGGCACTTTCCCGATTCGACCTAAGTTTCGCTATCTGACGCAACTTTCTCGAAACGACGTGTTTTGCGGGTACCACTGACGTGGTTTTCTCGATATGACTTGGTTTGCCAGCATACGCCTTATCTCTAAGCAGCAACATGGCTTAGCGGCCCAAGCCGACGCGGATTACGAAAACTCGAACGTTCTCGCGGTCCCATTTTTAGGGCACTTCGTCAAAAAACTACTTTTCGAAAAAGTGGCATATCTGACCCCATTTTCATTCGCTTCAGAAATGTAAAACGGACAGACCGGACACACCCCGGATTCCGGTACCTGTCAGGTGATCATCCGGTTTCCCGGCATGACAGTTTGAGTGTCCGGTAAGTTTCCCGAGAACAAGAAAAGGATGCCGTGCAGCATCCCGATCTTACTGGTATTATTGGTAGGCCGAGCAGGGATCGAACCTGCGACCCGCGGATTAAGAGTCCGCTGCTCTACCGACTGAGCTATCGACCCAAAAAACGAATTGCGATTATAGCAACAAAGAAAATCAAAGTCCAAATCGCAAAAAACCATCTGCGAAGTCGTTCAATAATTTGGTATTTTTAAATTTGAGAACGTTTCGGCCTCATGAAAGAATGCCCAAAATGTGAGATCTGTTACCCGGACGCGGTGGATGCCTGCCCGCAGGACGAAACTCCGACGCGCCCTTCTCTGCCCGGAACACAGCTTCTCGCTGACCGTTATTTGCTGGTCAGCCGCCTCGGACGTGGAGCAATGGGCCAGGTCTATCTCGCCAACGACAATAAATTCGATACCCGCAGGGTCGCCGTAAAAACCGTCCGCCAGGACATTTTGAACAGCGAAGACCTGCAGGAAGGCGAGGCCGTCGCCCGCTTTGACCGCGAAGCTCAGGCCGCCGCTTCGATCCAGCATCCGAATACCGTCAGCGTTACGGACTTCGGAGAGACAGCCGACGGCATCTTCTACCTGGTGATGGAATATGTCGAGGGCGAGACCCTTCACCGCCTTCTGCGTCGCGAGGGCACACTGCCCGTCAAGCGAGCGGTAAGGCTTCTTCGACAGATCGCTGACGGGGTCGACGCCGCGCACGAACTGGGCATTCTGCACCGCGACCTTAAACCCGCGAACATCTTCATCATGCAGAAGGGTAAGAGTACCGACGGCTTTGTAAAGGTCGGCGACTTCGGACTTGCCAAGATCATCAATCAAACCGTCACCGACATCAGCTCGAGCGCTACGCCGTCGTCGCGGGGAATTATCGGTACCCCGGAATACATGGCGCCCGAGCAAATGCAGCCCGAGGTCGGCGTCGATGCCCGGGCCGATCTCTATGCTTTGGGCACGATCGCCTACATGATGCTCGGCGGCAAGACGCCGTTCTCGGGCGACCTGATGCAGCTTGTCATGCAAAAGATCATGCACAAGCCACCGCCGCTTTCGACTCTGCGTTCGGACATTCCCGCGGACGTTGAAAGGGCGATCATGCGGGCACTCGAGATCGATCCCGCAAATCGCCCGTCCTCGGTCGCTGAGTGGATCGAAGAGCTCGAGCAGGCCGCCGAAGATGTCGACGAAGGGCGTAAGGCCGGAATTTCGCGTCTGGTCATTCTTGCTCCCGTCGGTGCCGAAGTTTACGTCGATGACGAGCGAAAGGGAAGCGTCGGCCGTTCTGGGCGCGTTGTATTGACAGACACACCGGTCGGGCAGCATATCCTTCGCGTTTCGAAGGCCGGAGAAAAGGACGACGAGCGCGTCATCGAGATCCAGGCAGGCGGCAACGAACAGGTGATCCAGGCCCAGCTAAAGGTCATCCACGGCCCGGGCAGCCAGCCGTCGCCATCGCAGGGAAGCAGCAGCGGAATGGGCGAGTCGAGCATGCTCCCCGGAATTGTTGCTTGTGCAAAATGCAATTCGCGATTTGCCGAAGGTGTAAAATTTTGCGGCCGTTGCGGAAGCCATTCATTTATTCTTGTCAGTGCTGGCGAGACCGCCGATTCGTTCCCGTGCCCGCGATGCTCTGTCCCGCTTCCTCTGAATTCCAAATTCTGCGGACGATGCGGGTTTAATCTCGTGGGTGGAAACATTCAACAGGCGGCGCAAGCCGGGAGTTTTACTACCGCTCGCAGCTTTCCGACTCAGGCCGAGCGGATCTGCCGGCGATGCGGAAGCTCATTTCCGCCCCACATCAAGTTCTGCGGACGTTGCGGCGGCGGCCTCGTCTGACGACGACATTTAACTCAGTAAAACGTCTTATATTGGCGAGTGTTGCCTAAATGCGTATAATAGCAACGACCGAGTGAGTACCCTTGCGCATTAAGAGGATCCCGAATGAAAGTTTGTCCCGTTTGTCAGAAAACCTATGCCGACGATAACCTGAATTTCTGTCTTGAGGACGGTACGGTTCTCAATCAGGCGATAGGTAATGACACACCACCGCCGACGGTAATGATGAACCAGCCGCCGGTTACTTCGCCCCGTACGACATTCGGAAATCAGCCTCCGACCCAGAGCAGTTGGAACGCGCCGGCACAGTACGCTCCGCCGCCGAAAAAATCGTCAAAAACCTGGGTGTGGATCTTGCTCATACTCGGCGTCCTAGTGCTGATCTGCGGCGGAGGCGGGATCGCATTTGTAGCTTTTGTCTATAATCTTCCGCCCGACAATACCAATTCAAACGGCAAAATCGTTCTGACCAACAAGGGAAATCCCCCGCCGCCGACGAACGGAACAACAAACAAAGGAAATCCTCCGACCGACAAAACGCCGGACAATTTGGACCTTTCGAAGTGGGTCAAGGATTTCTCTGCGTACGGTAATACTGAATTTACCGATGGCGAGTTTCGGATGAGTTCGAAGCAGGCAAATTTCTATTATGTACTCGTTGCTGACAAGAAATACACGACGACCGGTGCGACGACGCGGGTGACCGTGCGCAACATCGATGACGCTGCCTCGCCCATGGGTTTTGGGCTTGTCTTTCATAGCAACCCGGACCCCTTAAAGCAGGATTACGCTTTTCTTATCGATACAAAGAAGAAAAAATATCGTGTCGTTCGGCACGAGCCGTCCAAGGAAGTAGCGGTTGTCGCGTGGACCAACTCTGAACTGATAAAGGATGGCTCTCAAGAGAATAAACTTGAGATCCGCGACAAGGGTGACACGACCGAACTTTACATCAACGATCAGATGGTCACGTCCATCAAAAATACGTACGCCTTCGCTGGCGGCGTTCCTGGCCTTTATACGGGCGACGCTGTAAAGATCGGATTTAAGGAACTGCAGATAATCAAGTAGACCGATTTTTGACCGTACGGCAAAATATGAAACGCTGCCTCAAGTGTAATCAGACGTACAGCGACGCAACGCTGAATTTCTGCCTGAACGACGGCGAGATGCTCGTGGATCTTCATGGTGACGAACCGCCGACAATAATCGGCGGTGGCCAATCGAGCTCGAGTTTCAATGATTCTCCGCCGACGGTGATGATGAACTCCACCCGCGTCACTAACCCGACCGGTTGGCAGCCTCAGGCGCCCGGTGGCCCGATGGCTCAATACCAGGCACCGAATACTCAAGGCCAACCCTGGCAGGCGGGCCAGCCCGCACAATTCAGGCCGATGATGATGCCGATGTCGGCGAATCAGACGCTGCCCATCGTATCGCTCTGCCTTGGGGCGGCGAGTTTAACTATCGGTTGGTGCTGCTCGACGGGATTGCTGTTAGGCCCTGCAGCCCTTATCACCGGCTTTATTGCCTTAGCCCAAAACAAGAAAGACCCCAATTCTTACGGCGGCAAAGGATTGGCGATCGCGGGAATTGCTACGGGCGGCGCGTTTCTTCTGATTTATATTATTTTTATTCTTATTTACGGCCTCGCTATGTTTTTTAGTGCTCTGCCGCATTAAATGTTGCTGAGGTTCAGGTCATTGAAAGAGGATTTCTTAGTTTTTTCGAGTTCCTTTGAATACTGGTGCATTTTTAGGTTAGCCCACCATTTACTATAATAGTTACAGATGCGTGTAACATTACATGTCGTAGCGGGACCTCAGACCGGACGCGTTTTCACATTTGATCAGCACGATACGTTTATGATCGGCCGGAGCGAGGACGCTCAGTTCTGTCTGCCGCATGACCGTTTCTTCTCGCGCCATCACTGTATTCTTGAAATTGCCCCGCCGCAATGCTTTCTGCGCGATCTAGGATCGCTAAACGGCACATATGTGAACGGGATCAAGGTCGAGACGGCACATCTCAAGAACGGCGACCGCATTCAGGGCGGCGAGACCGTCCTCGAGGTTGAGGTAGCGTCCGACAACGCCGAGATGGGACCGCCGTCGCGTCGAGCCAACCCGAGCACGGAACCTTCACTGATCACGATCCTCTGTTTGAACTGCGGATTGCCCGGTGAGGCTGCCGCTTCGCACCCGGACGCGAAGTTATCTTACGTGTGCGATGCCTGCCGCGATAAGCTCCGAAAAAATCCGCAGCCGATCCCGGGTTATCAGATGATCCGAGTCCTAGGCCAGGGCGGTATGGGCAGCGTAATGCTTGCGCGTTCGGAGCGTGACGGACGGGCGGTCGCGATCAAGACGCTGCTCCCTGAGGTTGCCGTCAGCGACCAATCTCTAAAACGATTTATGCGCGAGATCGAGGTTGCCTCGTCGCTGCAGCACAAAAACGTCGTCAGCTATATCGAACACGGCTCGCATAACGGGATCGTTTACCTTGTGACCGAATATGTCGCGGGGATGGACGCCGCAAAGCTCGCAAAAAGCCGCGGCGGAAAACTGCCGTATCACGAGGTCGTCAACGTAATGGAGCAAACGCTTGCCGCGCTCGATTACGCCCACGGTCTCGGATTCGTGCATCGCGATATCAAGGAACAGAATATTCTCGTCGATGGAAAATTCCCGGCATATCTTGCGAAGCTAACGGATTTCGGGTTGTCGAAGAGCTACAAGCAGACGGGCATGAGTGGCGTGACCATGGTCGGCGATGTAGCTGGAACGATCGCCTACATGCCGCCCGAACAGGTCCGCGATTTTAAGGAAGTTCAGCCTCCGTCTGACATTTACGCGGTCGGAATGACCGCCTACAGTCTTCTCACCGGAGCCCACGCTCTCGATATCTCGCCCAACGCCGGTATCTCGGAAACCGTCAAGGCGATCTTCGAAAAACCGATCATTCCCATCGCGACTCGAATGCCGGAAGTTCCGATCCGCGTTTCCGCGGTGATCGAAACCGCGCTTGCCAAGCAGGTCGAGCTCCGCTGGCGAACTGCCGGCGAAATGCGCGATGCTCTTCTTCGTGCTGTTTCAGAATTTAACTAGCCCACGATCTTTATTCGATAATTTAGCGAGCTGTATTTTGGCGGCCCTGGCCTTCGCTGTATGAAGATAAACGATTACGCGCAGAATTTGGGGGCGAGGGTAGGGACGATACAGATCGTGGCTTTTGTGCTGCTTGCGTTGCTGGGCGTCAGGCTTTATTTCCTGCAGATAGTTAAGGGTGATTATTACAGCGAGCGGGCCGAGAATCAGCGTATTCGGATGATCCCGATCCCGGCACCTCGCGGAGCTATTTTTGACCGCAACGGCAAGCTGCTGGTGGATTCGCGGCCGACGTATAACGTGGTGCTCTCGAACGAGCCGATCAAGAAGATCGACGTGACTGACCGCATCGACGAATATGCCCGGGGCCTCGGCCTCGATCATCAATTCGTGCTGGACCGGCTTGCGTTGATCAAAAAGCAGAACGACTTTGAGACGATGGTGCTCAAGGACAATGCGACGATGCAGGACATTACCTGGGTCGAATCGCACACGCTTGAATATCCTGAGCTGCGGGTCGAACTGCAGCCGCAGAGATTTTACCCGCTCCACACAGTGCTCGCCCATGTGCTGGGATACGTCGGCGAGATCAGCCCCAACCAACTCGAGAGTGCGGAATACAAAGACCGCGGATTTCGGCCGGGCGATGTGATCGGCAAAGGCGGGCTCGAACAATACTACGACGAATTCCTTCGCGGGAAACCGGGCTATCGCAAGGTGATCGTGGACAGCCGCGGCCGCGTTCAGAGCGAGCTTGAAACGGTCGCTCCCCAGCCTGGCCAGGACCTTGTTACCACCATTGATCTCGACCTGCAGATGACGGCCGAGCAGCAGCTTGAGGCTTCCAGCACGAAACGCGGGACCATCATCTCGATGGACCCGAACAACGGCGAGATCTTTGCCATGGCCTCGCATCCCTCCTTCGACCCAAACATCTTCGTCCAGGGAAGCACCACCCCAGATGGCCGCAAACAGATCGCCGCTTACTGGCAGGATGAGAAACGGCCGCTTTATAACCGTGCGATCCAGGGACGTTATCCGCCCGGTTCGACCTGGAAGATCCCGATGTCGATCGGAGCCCTTCAGGAAGGGACTATCACCGTCGCTAATTCGCATATGCTCTGCGGCGGCGGAATAACGATCGGAAACAAGTTCACCCGCTGTATGGGCAGCCACGGTTCGCCTCCGCTCGACTATGCGATCACGAAATCCTGTGACGGATATTACTATCATCTCGCGCTTAAAATGGGTATTGAGGGCATGGTCAAGATGATCGAGAACTTCGACTACGACAAACGTTCTGGTATCGATCTGCCGAACGAAAAGGTTCCGCAAACGCCGAAAAGCTGGATGCCCTACATTGTCAAGCACGAAGGAAAATGGAGCGATATTCGAACTGTTTACGCATCGGTCGGACAGGATACGGTTGTGGTAACGCCGATATCGATGCTGCGAGCGCTGCAGAGCGTAGGCGTTCACGGGAAAATGTATACCCCTCACATTCTTAAAGAATTCAAGCCGATCCGGTCAATCGGCGAAGAAGGCGATCCGGCGTACATACCGGCTCGTGCGGGGTTTGCATTCCAGCACCAGGAACCAAAGGTCATACAAATGACTCCCGAGCAGAATGCACTCGTATTAAAGGGCATGTGGGGGGTGGTCAACAACGGCGGTACCGGTGCCAGCATCAAGATGGCAAACTGGGAAATCGCTGGAAAGACAGGAACAGCACAAGTCGCATCTCTTGGGAAGGATACCGGCAAGAACAAGGACCACGCCTGGTTCGACAGTTTTGCCCCATACGATAAACCGGAAATATCGGTTCTTGTTTTGATCGAAAACTCCGGCTTCGGCGCGGCCAATGCAGCACCTGCTGCCAAGGCTATGTACGAGTCCTACCTATCGCGAAGAACTCCACCCCCGGTGGACGGACGGGACGTCGCCAAGAAGTAACAGATGGTAGCGATAATCGAAAAACGCGATCTGCGCGATTTTGACTGGCTGACGACCCTGTTGGCGGTCGCGATCGCGTCGTTCGGTGTTTGGCAGATCCACAACGCTGTGCCGACCGAGAACTACTGGTCAAAACAGATCATCGGTCTGGTAATCGCATTTGTTGCCTTTTTGGTTGTCGCCGTGAGCGACTATCGCCGGATCATCGATGCCGCTCCGGTTTTCTACGTGGTGGGGCTCGTTTTACTCCTTCTCGTCGTTACACCGCTGGGAGTTGAGGTAAACGGTCAAAAGGCTTGGCTCAAACTGCCGGTGATCGGCCAATTTCAGCCTTCGGAATTCGTCAAGATTCCCACGGTGCTGATGTTGGCAAAATATTTCGGCGCGAAAAAGACCGGAGCGTTGACTCTTCGTGAGGTCCTGATTGGCGGAGCAATTTTCGCGGGTCCGATCGTTCTAATAATGCTGGAACCCGACGCCGGCCAGGCGATAACGTATTTTCCGATCCTTGCGGCAATGTTTTTCTTGTCGGGCATCAAAATACGTTATGTGGTGATAGGCTTGGTGGCAGTCGCGGTCTTGGTACCCGCCGCGTACATTGTGGGCGTAAAGACCGGAAAGATAAAACGTTATCAGCAGGAGCGGATTCTGGCGATCATCGACCCCGATCAGGTAGATCCGCGAGGCTACGGCTATCACACGATCCAGTCGACCATTACGGTCGGAAAAGGTGGCCTTTCGGGTATCAAGGGTGACCCGGAAACGTCGCAGAGCGTGTTGAAATTTTTACCCGAGCCTCACACCGATTTTATTTTCGCGGTGACGGCCGAGAATTCGGGTTTTATCGGCTGCGTTTCGCTGCTTCTGGCTTATGCTCTGCTGCTGTCGCGGCTGATCGCCGGTGCACGCGAGGCTTCCGACAGGTCAGGGATGCTTGTTATAATGTCAATTGTCTGCGGCATGGTATTTCAGATATTTCTTAATATTGGAATGGCGGAAGGATTTCTGCCGGTGATCGGCGTCCCGCTTCCGCTAATGAGCGCTGGTCTTTCCGCGATACTTTCAACGTTTTTGGCAATAGGATTTGTCGTAAGCATACGAATGCGTCGTTTTGTCAATTAGGAGGTTTTTATAAATGGCGAGTGAATTGAAGCGGTTAAGGTCGAAAGAGGTCGAGTCGGTCCCTACGAACGGAAGTTTTGCCTCAAAGCTTGTGTGGATCGTGATGGGATTGGTACTTGCTGTCGCCGCTGGCGGCCTGACGGGCGTTCTCGCTTCTTACTATCTGAACAATTCTCGTTACTCGGTCGAGGTTTCGGCGCTCGCAACCTATCGGCCGCCACAAGTGACGACCATCTACGCTGACGACGGAGAAACGGTCCTTGCCGAAT
>JBDTZW010000366.1:0-11264 GCA_040004905.1 Acidobacteriota bacterium | reverse complement strand
ACGAGATGATCGCCACGATGGTCTCGCTGACGAATGACTGCTTTTACTGAGTGGAATCTCACGCAGAGTTTCTGCGTCTCGTTACGGTTGATGATGAACTGATCGCGGCCCTTCGCAAGGACTACCACACCGCGCCGATCACCGATGAAGAAAAGGTGATGATCGACTATGTCGTCCAGCTCACCAAAGACGCTACTAAGATCACGCCTCGACACCACGAGCGATTACGCGCTGCCGGATTCGACGATACAGCGATCCTGCAGATCACGTTGATCGCTTCGTGGTTCAACTATATCAACCGCGTCGCCGACGGCCTCGGCGTCGGTCGAGAAAAACTCTGACCTGCTGTACCCTACTAAGTTTAATTCGTTCTACTCTTTCGTCGGCCGCACAATTCAAGATGCCTTTGGGAAAATTCTACAAGTCGCTTTACTTCCAGGTGCTTGTCGCGATCGCGATCGGCATCTTGCTCGGGTATTTTTATCCCGGCATCGGCTCACAGATGAAACCCTTTGGCGACGGCTTTATCAAACTGATCAAGATGATGATCGCCCCGATCATTTTCTGCACGGTCGTTCTGGGGATCGCCGGAATGGAGGACATGAAAAAGGTTGGCAAGACCGGCGGCCTTGCTCTGCTCTATTTCGAAGTGATGAGCTCGGTCGCCCTGGTGGTCGGGCTTCTCATTGTAAATCTCGTCCGCCCGGGGGGCGGCATGAACATTGACCCTGCGACGCTTGATACAAAGGCGATCGCCGCCTATGCGGAGCCCGGCAAACTCCAGAGCACGACTGATTTTATTCTCAACATAATTCCGACAACGATCGTCGACGCCTTCGCCAAAGGCGAGATCCTGCAGGTGCTTTTTTTCGCTGTCCTGTTCGGCTTTGCATTACATAAATTCGGCGGTAAGGAATCGCTCGTTTACCCGTTCATTGACCGTGCGTCGCAGATCCTGTTTCAGATAGTCTCAATTATCATGAAGGCGGCGCCGATCGGTGCCTTCGGTGCGATGGCATTTACAATTGGTACCTACGGGGTCGAAAGCCTACAAAGCCTCGCCAAGCTGATGCTTTCGTTTTACGCGACCTGTCTGATTTTCATTTTCGTTGTCCTCGGAGCGATCGCCTGGCTGCACGGCTTCAGCATCGTCAAATATCTGCGTTATATAAAGGAAGAACTTCTTATCGTGCTCGGAACGTCGTCGAGCGAAGCCGCACTTCCTCCCCTCATGTCGAAGCTCGAAAATTTAGGAGCAGGTCGCTCCACGGTGGGACTTGTCGTCCCGACCGGCTATTCCTTTAACCTCGACGGAACGGCGATCTATCTCACGATGGCCGCCGTTTTCATCGCACAAGCGACGAATACCAACCTCGACATCACACATCAGATAATTCTGCTCGGCGTTCTTCTTCTTACGTCAAAAGGGGCGGCCGGCGTCACGGGCAGCGGCTTTATCGTCTTGGCGGCGACGTTGTCGGCGGTGGGAACAGTTCCCGTCGCCGGTCTTGCACTGATCCTCGGAATTGACCGTTTCATGTCCGAGGCGCGCGCGCTGACCAACATTATCGGCAACGGCGTGGCTACGCTGATCGTAGCCAGATGGACCGGCGACCTGAATGTAGAACAGATGCAGGCGGAACTCTCTCATCCAAATTTGGCTGCTCGCGAAACGGTGGAAACCGCAGCGGCGTGAGCACTTGCCAGATCAAGATTGGCCTGACGACAACGGTGTTGTCGCTAGTAATTTATGGCATTCCCGCGCCCAGATTCTCGCGCCACAAATCACAACTGTTTGCATCTTCGATCGATCGCTGAACGTTGAGGCCGACATATGACTCGTGTTGACAGACTTATCGAATAGGTGTTAGAAGTCTAAAGTTGTCAGAGCGTCCCGGTCGCGCTTCTGACATATTTTTTTCGACAAGGCAAAAAGGAATGGCTGAACCAGTTCAGATAACGCGGCTTAAGAAGAGCGAATTTTACGGAATCGTCGGCAACCTCGAGGAGCTCAAGGAATCCCGCATACTGCCGTCACAGTTGCCCCTACACGAGCTTTCGCGAATAGCGGACCAGCGTATTGTGACCGACCCTTCAGCCCCGGTTCCGGACTGTTTGACCTGCGGCGTTTGCTGCAATTTCGCGCTTATGGTCACGGTGACCCCGAGCGAGTCGGCGCCGTTGAAGGAATATTGGGATGTGATACTCGAGGGCGTCGAAGACCGGGAAATAACTATTAATCGCGTTCTTCCCCGATCGTTCGAGACAGGCAGCTGTTCATTTCTAGAGGGAAACCTGCGTGAAAATATCTATTGCGGTATATACGAAAACCGGCCGCACGCTTGCCGCGATTTTGACGCGGGCAGTGACAAGTGTCACGCTTACCGCAGGATGTACGGCGTCGAGCCGCCGCTGACCGCGGATCAAGTGACTGCGGCCCTCGCAAAGTTTAAGGTGAAGCCGCCGCCGCAAAAAATATCTTTCGTCGGTATCGTCAAAAGCTCCGAGTCCCGAATAGTTGACGAAAACGATGTTCCCGACGCGGGAGGTATCACCCTTCGGATCGTTGCGTTCCTCGATGAGGACGGCGTGACCGAGCACGACCTGCACACTTACGACCCGTCGAAGGAGACGTGGTTCGAGAACGAATTTCTTAGCCTGAGCCTCGGTCAGGCAAAAGAGCTGATAGCAGCACGAACAGGCAAGGCCTGATTTTTATGTCAAAGAACCTGTTAATAGTTGAGAGTCCGGCGAAAGCAAAGACCATTGAAAAGATCCTCGGGAAAGATTTTCAGGTGAATAGTTGCTATGGCCATATCCGCGACCTCGTAAAGGCCGGAATGGGTATCGACATCGAAAATAATTTTGAACCGCATTACACGGTCCCTGATGAAAAGAAGAAGGTCGTTAGTGAACTAAAGTCGCTCGCGAAAAATTCGGACGAAGTTTGGCTCGCAACGGACGAAGACCGTGAAGGAGAGGCCATAAGCTGGCACCTGTGCGAGGTGCTCGGCCTTGACCCGAGATCGACCAAACGGATCGTTTTTCACGAGATCACCAAGCCCGCGATCGAAGCGGCTGTAAAGAATCCGCGCACCGTGAATATGGACCTGGTAATGGCGCAGCAAGCGCGCAGGATACTAGACCGCATAGTTGGTTTTGAATTAAGTCCCGTGCTGTGGCGCAAGATCAGTACAAGCAATAAGAATCTAAGTGCGGGCCGTGTGCAGAGTGTAGCGGTGCGCCTTATCGCCGATCGGGAACGCGAGATTAACGCCTTCCAGCAGACGAGCCATTTCAAGATCGAAGGGCTTTTCGTTGCCGACGATATAACCGGAAAACAGGTAACCTTCAAAGCCGAAGGAAAAAAACGCGACAGTGCCGAAGATGCAGAAACGTTTTTGAAGGGATGTACCGGAGCTGATTATAAGGTAACCGATATACGGGTAAAACCCGGTAAACGTTCTCCGGCCCCGCCGTTTACCACGTCGACGCTGCAGCAGGAAGCATCAAGAAAACTGGGTTATGGCGTGGGAAGAACCATGCAGATTGCCCAAAGGCTTTATGAGAACGGTCACATTACCTATATGCGCACCGATAGTGTAAGCCTGAGTGCGACAGCCCTGGACGATATTACGAAAACGGTGAACGACCTTTATGGTGAAAAATATCACCAGGCGCGCAAGTTCAAAAATAAGAATGAATCCGCACAAGAAGCCCACGAAGCGATCCGCCCGACCAACGCTGGTGCCGTAACCATCAAGGATGAGGAATGGCAAAAGCTATACGAACTGATCTGGAAGCGAACGATGGCCTCGCAGATGGCCGACGCTGAGCTCGAAAAGACCACGGTCAATATAGAGATCTCCACTAACAAAGAAGAATTGACAGCTTCGGGCGAAGTGTTGAAATTCGACGGATTTCTGAAAGTATATCGGGAAGATAAGGATGAGGACGAACCGGAAGAATCGTCCGAAGGCATGCTTCCGCCGATGACGGTGGGACAGCCTTTACCGCTTTCCGAACTTAGAGCCACGGAACGGTTCAGCCGTCCCCAGCCTAGATACACGGAGGCTTCACTCGTCAAAAAATTAGAAGAACTCGGCATTGGCCGCCCGTCCACCTATGCACCGACAATTTCTACGATCCAAAAGCGAGAATACGTTGAGAAAAGGGATAAGGATGGTACGCAGAGGGTTTTTCGCGTTCTTGTTTTAAAAAATGATTCGATAAGTAAAAGAGAAGAATCAGAAAATACCGGTGCGGAAAAGACAAAATTGTTCCCGACAGACCTGGGGCTCCTGGTAACGGATTTTCTGAAGCAATATTTCGACGACATCATGGATTACGGCTTCACTGCGAAGATCGAAGGCGAGTTCGATGAAGTCGCTAAAGGGAAGCTGCAGTGGAACGTAATGATCGAAGAGTTTTATGAACCCTTCAAAAGAGATGTCGACAACACCATCGAAAACGCAGAGCGAGTCAAGGGCGAACGGATGCTAGGCACCGACCCCGAAAGCGGCAAACCGGTGTTTGCCCGCATGGCACGCTATGGCCCTATCATACAGATCGGCAGCGTTGATGAAGAGGAAAAGCCGAGATTTGCAAAGGTACCGACCGGACAGAGCATTGAGACCATAACCTTTGAAGAAGCGCTGACGCTGTTCAAATTGCAGGACTCGATGGGTACCTATGACGGCAAGGAACTGTCTGTCAGCGTTGGCCGCTTCGGCCCTTATGTAAAATGGGGTGATGAATTCGTCTCGATACCGCGTGGCACCGACCTTAAATCGGTGGACGCGGAAAAAGCGATCAGTTACATAAAAGCCAAACAGGAAGCGGATGCACCTGTCGGTGAGTATGACGGTAAACCGATCGCAAAAGGTACGGGCCGTTTCGGGCCGTTTATAAAATGGGACGGTCTATTCATCAATGTGCCGCGGCGATACGACCTGGATAACCTGACTCAGGCCGAGATGAGCGAACTCATCGAAGCAAAGCGCGATAAGGAAGCGAATCGTTACATACAACGCTGGGAAGATGAAAAGATCTCGGTCGAGAACGCGCGTTGGGGTCCAGTTATCAAATTCGGCAAAAAGATCATTTCGCTCCCCAGAAAAACCGATGGTACGCGCACCACAGCGGAAGAGGCAGCGTCGCTAACGCTGGAACATGTGAAAACACTTATCGAAGCCGAAGTGCCGGGAGCATTTACTAAGAAAACGAGGCCTCCAGCTAGAAATGCTCGTGTCAGGAAAACCGCGAACTAGATGAAAGAGAACTTCGAGTTTCTGCAAGCTTTTCTCAAGCACCCGCTAACAGTAGGGGCGATAGCTCCTAGCTCGCCGGAGCTTGCCAAAATGATGGTTCGCGACGTCGCGGCCGACGAGGACCGGATCATAATCGAGTTGGGCGTGGGCACCGGCGCGATCACGAAATTCATCGAAAAGGAAATTCCGAACAACAGGAGCTATCTTGGGATCGAGGTTGATAAAGAGATGGTCGAATCGCTGCACAAAAAATTCGATGATCTCAATATCGTCTGCGGAAGTGCCTGCGAGGCTGGCGCGATCCATAAACATTCGGGACTCGGAAAACCAGCGTATATTCTTTGCTGTCTTCCCTTCGTGACTCTGCCTGCCGAAGTTGGACAGCGCGTCCTGACCGAGGTCGAAAAATTTATGGAACAGGGCTGCACGTTCCGGACGTTCCAATACGCACACGGCTACTACACACCGGCCGCTATCAAGCTGCGCGAATTTATGCGTAACCGTTACGGCAAATCAAAACGCAGCCCGTTGGTGGTAAAAAATGTGCCGCCCGCTTACACGCTGACCTGGTCCACCGCCTGACACACTTTGCGATCATGCCCGATGCCTTAAAGCCAATAGTCCAATTGATCGGCGTAAAATATTTCGCGGGCGAAACGCTGATCCTCGACGACCTGAACCTCGCCGTCGCACCCAGCGAGATCCTGATTCTGCTCGGGGAATCCGGCTGCGGCAAGACCACTACCCTAAAACTGATCAACCGGCTGATCGAGCCGACCTCCGGCGAGGTTTTTGTCGAAGGCAAGACAACTGTTGATTGGGACCCGATCGAACTCCGGCGCCATATCGGCTACGTGCTACAGGAGGCGGGATTGTTCCCGCATTTCACCGTAGCAGAAAACGTATCGCTCGTTCTAAAGCTCAATGGATGGGACGAAAAGAAAAAGCGTGACCGAACGTGCGAGATGCTCGAACTCGTCGGGCTAGGCCCCGCAAAATTTGCAAAGCGTTTCCCGCACGAACTTTCCGGCGGACAACGTCAGCGCGTCGGCGTCGCTCGTGCACTTGCGGCCGATCCGTCTATAGTGCTGCTCGACGAACCCTTCGGAGCGCTAGACGCCATCACCCGCACCAATCTCCAAAAAGAATTCTCCCGCCTCGTCCGTGACTTAGGCAAAACCGCTGTCTTCGTCACCCACGATCTGCACGAGGCAATGCTTCTCGGCTCCCGCATCGCTCTGATGGAAAAGGGACGAATTGTGCTGCTCGACACGCCGGAGAATTTTGCTAAAGCTGAATTGCCATTGGCGAGGGCGTATCTGGAAACGGTCAGCGTTTAGTGCGGTAAATTTTCGATCTAACGGCGAGTAAACACTGTTTTAATGGTGCTTGAAGTGGTGTCTACCAAGGGATCGTCAGTATAGATGCCCACAGTAAGGTTCCCGGTGCTGGGTCGAAGCGAAATATTTATTTCGAGCTTTTCATCCTTTTTGACCTAAATATTGGTAAGGACATGTCTTGTGAAGCCTTCATACTTTATTTCAAGTTTATATAGCCCTACTGCGAGATTAGAAAATGAATAGCTTCCATCATCACCGGACTTCATTGTGATCGGTTTTTTTTGACCCTTGGAATAAAGTTTTAGTGTTGCTCCTGGGATTATTGCGCCGTTTGAGTCAATAATCATTCCGGTTATAAAACCTTGCTGATTCTGAACAACTGATCTAACGATCTGAACGGTCTCGTCTCGAACTTCATCTTTCTTGTTTTTTTGTCCAAACGAGATAGAAACCAAACCAAAAATTGCGGCTAGAGCCGCTCCTGCGAACCGTGTAACCCTCTTTTGATATGCGCGAAAAACCACCGGACAATCCTTTGTTAGTACTGTACCGTCGGCTCTGCGATAAAGCCTTATACACAGGCGACCACTGCGATTCGTAATCAATTGCTGGACTTCCAGAGCGGTTAATCCAGAGATGTTGTAAACATCGGTCGAGCACGAATCGCAAAACCGTTTGCGTTCGTCACCCGACATATTCTCCCAGCCGACGTGACAAGGCGACGCAACGCGAAGATTATTGATGTCAAATCCTTGAGGCTTCATTTTTGAGTATGTTCCTTTAGCTTCGGATGCGCGCAGTTTCGTCAATCGTTGCTTTCACAGCCGTTTTTTCTGCTACAATTCGAAGCTGTAATACTAGCAAATATCTATCTTTATCGATTTGGAGACGCTATATATGAAATCCGAAAATTCCGGTCAATGCAGAGCTTCCCGCCGCGAATTCTTAAAGATCGGAGCCGCAGGGTTGGCTACAATTTCTTTGTTGCGAAACTCAAAGGCAGAAGTGATCATTTTCCCCGATGGCGATCCGTATCCGGAGCTTGTCGAGGTGACCATTCCTCAGCTTCAGGCAAAGATGAGATCGGGCCAGCTCACCTCGCGTCGATTGGTCGAGATGTATCTCGAGCGCATCAAACAGGTCGATCCGAAAACGCGTGCGGTGCTTGAGTTGAATCCCGATGCCCTGGCGATCGCCGATGCGCTCGACAAAGAGCGCAAAAAGGGTAAAATGCGCTCGCAGCTTCATGGCATTCCTGTCCTCATAAAAGACAATATCGATACCGCCGACAAGATGCATACGACCGCCGGCTCGCTTGCCCTGCTTGACGCTCCTACGCCGAAGCAGGACGCCTTTGTTGCACAGCGACTCCGCAAGGCGGGTGCCGTGATCATGGGCAAGACAAACCTTAGCGAGTGGGCAAATTTTCGCTCGACGCGTTCGATCAGCGGCTGGTCAGGCCGGGGGCTGCAGACGAACAATCCCTATTTTCTCGACCAGAACCCGTGCGGTTCGAGTTCCGGCTCGGGCGTCTCGGTTTCCGCCAATCTTTGTGCAGCGGCTGTCGGCACAGAAACTAACGGCTCGATCATTTGTCCCGCGGTAACAAATGGCGTAGTGGGCATAAAGCCGACAGTAGGCCTAGTCTCTCGTACTGGCATCATTCCTATCTCGCATTCACAGGATACGTCCGGCCCGATGGCCCGCACCGTGACCGACGCAACGATCATGTTGAACGCAATGTCCGGCACAGATAAGAACGATGCCGCTACTGCGGAAGCCGATAAAAAGCGCGCCAAGGATTACACCAAATCCCTCGATCCGCAGGGATTGAAAGGCGCTCGTCTTGGGTTGATAACCTTTCCGCCGCAGCGAAACGCCGATGCATGGAAAGCCTATTTCCAGCCTTTCATCGACAAGCTTCGCGAAGGCGGAGCGACGCTGGTCGAGGTAAAGTTTCCCGATCTTCCCTCAACCGCCGGAGCCGATCGAACGGCCGTCCTAGAATATGAATTCAAGGCCGATCTCAATAAGTATCTGACGGCACGCGGCGGCACATACAAAACCCTTGCCGATCTTATCAAATTCAACGACGACAATAAGGATCGAGAGATGCCGAAATTTGCTCAGGAGCTCTTCCTACAGTCTCAGGCAAAAGGCGATCTTACCGACAAAGACTACATCGATGCCTTAGTCCGCATTCATAAACAGACGCGCGAAGAAGGAATTGATGCATTGTTGGCAAAGGAGAACTTGGACGCCCTCGTCGGCCCGACCAGCGGCCAGGCCTGGGGAATGGCCGCTGTCGCGGGCTATCCGTCGATAACCGTGCCGCTCGGCCTGAGAGAAGTGCCCGCCCTTCCCGCTGCTGGAAATCTGCCCGTCGCTCCGGCATCTATCCAGGCGACCGGAATGTTCTTTTTCGGTACCGCCTGGAGCGAATCAAAGCTGATCAAATACGCCTACGCCTTCGAACAAATGACGAAAGGTCGCGTCACGCCGGAGTTTTTGCCTACGTACACGAAGGCCGCGTGAACGTTGTGGGTCTAAGGTCGAGGCTTTTTAGTTTTTCGTGGAAGCGGCGGTTCCATTGGGATCGCGCTAGGACTAGATTCGATCACTTCGGGCTCGAGAATTAGGTCCGGTTCTCCAAAATCAGCCGTGACGATAACTCCCATCGTAGAGCCAACAGATAACACGATACTCACATCCTGATCTTCTACTTTCGTAATTTCCAAATTCTCCACCTTCAGCAATTTGAAGCCGAGAGATTCTATTTGGAGTGAATATTTTCCAGGGGCTATAAGCCCAATATGAAATCTGCCTTCGCCATCAGAGACCGTGGAAAATTTTTCCGTATTCTCAAGGAGAAGCAAAATTTTCGCGCGTTCAATCACAGCTCCGTTCTCGTCAGTCACCATGCCAGAGAGATTTCCCGACTCCGCGTGACTGGCACGCCTGGTGACCTGAATTTTTGAAGCGTCTATCGTTACATTCTGGTCATCATTCTTTTGTCCAAAAGAAATCGAGAATAATCCTAGGATCGCCGCCAAAGTCGCTCCGGCGAAAACGCCGACACGCTTTCGGACGGCTCGCATGCCAACTGGGCAGTCCCGGGTGATGACAGTTCCATCTGCGCGGCGGCGAAGCCTCATGCAAATGCGACCATTGCGTTCGCCGATCAAACGCGTAACTTCTGTCTCGGTCATTCCCGAGACGTTGTAAACACTTAACCGGCATGATGCGCAAAAGCGTTTGCGGTCATCGCCAGGCATGACGTCCCAGCCAACACTGCACGGAGCGGCGATCCTTAAGCCATTTACGTCAAATTTTTGCGGACTCATAGAATTTTGCGGCTAAGACATCCTGTCCGATGAGGTATCCTCAAAATTCGTTGCTTTTCGGGGAATAACGACCTGTCTGATACCTAACCCGTTGTACAATAGCGAACCGATGCAAAGCTTTCCCGAATTCCTTAAACAGAACTGGCCAGAATTGCTTACCCTGACACGCGAGCACATCTTTCTTGTTTTGCTTTCGACAGGATTGGCGGTCGCCATCGGCGTCCCGCTTGGAATTCTCTTGACACGGATCAAATCGCTTCAGACGCCTATCCTCGGTTTTGCGAACATCATGCAGACCGTACCGAGCCTTGCCCTTTTCGGCCTTCTGATCCCGATTCCCTTCATCGGCGGTATCGGAGCGAGGACCGCCGTGATCGCTCTTGCTCTGTACGCTCTCCTTCCGGTGATCAGAAATACAGTGACCGGCATTTTGGGGATCGATCCGAAAACTCGCGAAGCTGCGACGGCGATGGGTATGACCGGCGGCCAAGTTTTGCGAATGGTCGAACTGCCGCTGGCGATGCCTGTCATGCTGACCGGTATTCGCGTTGCAGTTGTCATCTCGGTCGGCGTCGCGACCGTTGCCGCCGCGGTCGGTGCCGGCGGGCTTGGGACGTATATCTTTCGCGGCCTACGGCAAAACGACAACAACCTGCTCGTCTCAGGCGCACTTGCCTCGGCGCTTCTCGCGCTGCTTTGCGATTTCGCTTTGGGCCAATTTGAAAAGAGCTACACGATCGGTGAGCGCGCGTCGCAGTTTCGCCGGCGAATCTTGGCGTCGAGCGTCATAGCAATTCTGGCGGTGATCGTCGGAATTAGCTTCGTCTCAAATACTTCTACGGCAAATTCCGGAATAGGCGTCTCATCCGGAAAAAAGGTCGAAGTCGGATCAAAAGATTTTACCGAGTCGGTGATCCTGGCAGAGATCCTCGCGCAGATGTTGGAAAAAACCGGCGTTTCAGTCGAGCGCAAATTCGAGCTTAGCGGCGACCTGCCGCACCGCAGCCTGCTCGCGTCTCAGATCGACGTTTATCCCGAATATACGGGCACGGCCTACACCTCGATCCTCAAGCACGCGCCGATCACCGATCCGCAAGCTGTTTACGACCAGACTAAAGCCCAGTACGCGTCTCAGTTCGATCTTGGCTTGAGTCCGCCGCTCGGATTCGCAAACGACTTCGCGATCCTTGTCCGAGGTGACATCGCCAGAAAGCAGAACCTGAAAACCATCTCGGACGCCGTCTCAGTTTCGCGGGACTGGCAGGCCGGCTTTGGCCAGGACTTTATGTCCCGTGCCGACGGCTATCCCG
>JBDTZW010000009.1:0-3339 GCA_040004905.1 Acidobacteriota bacterium | reverse complement strand
GTATTTGCTGATCGGTGGATACGCGGTGATCATCCATGGATACTCTAGGAATACGAGCGACCTCGTTGTCGTTATTTCAAATGAGCCAGAAAATGCGCGCCGATGTGTCAAAGAGCTCAAAGAGTTTGGCTTTTCATCGCCGGATCTCAATGAGGAGCTTTTTTCGGCTGCGGAAAAGCATGTCGTCAGAATGGGCTTTCCACCCGTAAAGATCGAAATTTTGAATTATTTGGAAGGAGCAGATTTTGACGAGGCTTTTTCAAGACGACTCCGTGAGCGTGTGGAAGATATTCTAGTCGACGTTATTGGCCTCGACGATTTGATCGCCAATAAAATAGGAGTCGGGCGATTACAAGATCTAACCGACGTGAAAAACTCAAGGAGCGGAATGATCTGAAGTAGTTGCCGCTCGATCGTAACTTCAATTATGGCGACGCTGAAATTCTTTTTGCTCCCGATCCTTTGTCTTTCGATCTCATTCACCGCACTCGCCCAAGTCGGGCCGCTTCCTCGGAAATATGTAGCTCCGTGGACGTGCGATCTTCTGATCACGGGTGGGACGGTTGTGACGATGGATGGTGACCGGCGGGCGATCGAGGATGGGGCGGTTGCGATCAAGGATGGCAAGATCGCGATGGTTGGGAAACGGGCGGCCGTAACGTACCACTTGACGGCCAAACGGACGATAAATGCGGCCGGAAAAGTGATCATTCCCGGCCTGATCAACACTCATACACACGTGCCGATGTCGCTGTTTCGCGGGATCGCGGATGATCTAGATCTGAACGAGTGGCTGACGAAATTTATCTTTCCGGCCGAGGCGAAGAATGTCAACGAAGCGTTCGTTCGGGCGGGAACGCGTCTCGGGCTGGCGGAGATGATACGGGGCGGTACGACTACGTATTGCGACATGTATTACTTCGAGGATGCGATAGCGGACGAGAGCAAAAAGGCGGGTGTGCGCGGCGTGCTTGGCGAGACGATCATCGATTTTCCGGTTGCCGATAACAAGACGAACGCCGAAGCGATGGCGTACACGGAACGCTTCCTAAGTAAATGGGCGAATGATCCGCTGATCGTGCCAGCCCTTGCTCCGCACGCGCCGTACACGGTCTCGACCGACCACCTGAAGGCCATCCGCGCCATGTCGGACAAGTACAACGCCGCCGTTGTCACGCACATCGCTGAAACTAAGAAGGAACGCGACGACATCAAAGCGCGGTATGGCGACACACCGGTCGATTACCTGGCGAAGATCGGGTTTCTTTCGAACCGGACGATAGCGGCTCATACCGTCTGGATCACGGACGAGGAGATAGATGTGATGGCCCGCATCGGTGTCGGGTCGGCGCATTGCCCGCAGTCGAACATGAAGCTTGCATCGGGCACAGCACCGGTGCCGGCGATGCTGGCGAAAAAGGTCGCAGTTGGCCTCGGAACTGACGGCGCGGCATCGAACAACGATCTCAACATGTGGGAGGAGATGGACACCACCGCAAAACTGCACAAATTGATCTCGAACGACCCTAAAACACTGCCCGCCGAGACTGCTTTTGCGATGGCGACGATCGGCGGAGCCCGGGCGCTTCATCTAGATGCTAAGATCGGGTCGATCGAGACGGGCAAGGCGGCGGACGTGGATATCGTCGATCTCGATGACCTTAATCAGACGCCGTATTTCGACATTTACTCGGCCCTTGTTTACTCGACCAAGGCCAACGACGTCCGCACTGTCATCATTAACGGCCGCGTCGTCATGCTCGACCGCCGTTTGCTCACCCTCAACGAAAGTGCTATAAAAGTAGACGCAAACGCTTACCGCAGGAAAATCATCGAAAGCTTACGAAATTGAGACGGGCTTTGGAAAGAGGCCCGAAATGGTGATTTTTTTGAATTGGGTTTGCAAATTGTTAGGTCGTAGAAGTGAGCCTCGCTTGTTGTAGTTCGCTTGACCTTTACGGAAGATTTAAGTCGGTTGGAGGACTGAAATGCCGTTAAATGTCAGAAGGTTATACACTTCGGTTTTACTGGTCTTAGTTGGGTTTGTTCTTGTTTCCGTCTCGCAGACGGTACTGCCGGCACCGAGTCCCACGCCGCAAACTTCCACTGATCCCCAAACCGTTCAGCCACCGGTGAGAGTACCGACGGCGGGCGAGATAATGCGCGACCGCATCTCGAAGGCCAAGGCGTTCATCGCCGTCCGCAACTACAACGCCGCAATTTACGAGCTCGAGAATATTCGCCGCGAGACGGCCGATGCTTCGGTGCAGGCCGTGGTCAACGTGCTGCTGATGAACAGCTACCTCGAGCAGGCCGATTACAAAAAAGCACAGGATTTCCTTAACGACTTCTACAACAAGCAGAAAACAACCAAACCGAACGCCACCGCAAATTACCTAGCGATCGCGTCGCAGGTGGTTAAAAGCGCGCGCAACCGTGTCGAACGCTACCGGGCGCTCGGGCTCAATGTCGGCGACCGGACATTGCCGCTCGAGGCGGTCAACGACCTTGAGAAGATGCGTGAGACGCTGGAGCTGGTGATCACGCAGTCGAAGGAGGTCGGCAAGGACAAGGCGAAGACGCCGGACGCGATGGCCCTGCTTGAAGAGGCCGCGAATTCGCGAAGCTTGATGGCCCGTGACGAGTATGATGCTCGCCGCTGGAAGGATGTCGTGGGCGACACCCGCGAACAGGTGGCGGTCTCACGCAGCGTAGTGGTCAATGCTGTCAACGACGGTGTACCGGACGCCGCGGTCCAGCAGAATACGGCGCCGACGCAGAACCAGATAGCCGCAAATAACCAAACTGCCGCGGTACCGACGGGCTCGATGCCGACCGAACCGAAACCGATGTTTTTGCCGGTCATGCCGGACAACAAAACGACAAAGCCAGCGGACAATCTGAACGCGTCGGTCCAGAAGCCGATCGTCATTCAAAATCCCAAGACCGACGACAGAAGCGCCGCAAACAACAACCCCGCCAACGCCGAACCCAAAGCCCTGGTGATCTCAAATCCGCAGACCAAGCCGAACGACGCCAGCACCGCCGCTGTCACCCCAAAGGATCAGGGTCCGATGGATGTTGGGTCGCTGCTCGCCTATGCAACCAGGCAGGCGCCGCCGCTGTACCCGCCCGCGGCCAAGAGCATACGGGCGACCGGTATTGTCAGGGTCGAGGTGACGGTCGATGAGAATGGCGATGTCGCCGCAGTGCAGAAAACCAGCGGACCGCCGCTGCTCCAGGGTGCGGCGAAGGATGCGATCAAGAAATGGCGATTCAAGCCCTTTGTCCGCGACGGCCAACCTGTTAAGGCTACGGGCTTTGTAAACTTTAACTTCT
>JBDTZW010000069.1:0-3345 GCA_040004905.1 Acidobacteriota bacterium | reverse complement strand
CGACAGGCGACCTTGTCTACGCGACCGCACAGCCGATCAGTGAGATCTTGATACTCAATCCATCGTTCCGGTGACGTATATCAGTCTGCAAAGCCACCAGCTTTACACAACGATTCCGAAGTTGCAGTCCATCGATTTCCAATGTAGACCGCGATCTCGCTCCGATCGCACTCAGCGCAAGTATAGAGTTGGGTTTTTATAATAAAGTTCCGTTTCGTGAGTGCTAATACTGTAAGCCGTAAAACCGATAGGTGCGACTAGTTGGCCCAGGGTGGCGATGGCCGGTAATTGGTGCGTGTTTGAGATATAATCTCGGACATGACAGCATAGGACGACCCGACCGCAACTCGATCTACATCAACAGTACCGAGCATTCGCATGCTCGGTACGAATACCCGACAAACGGCGTTCAATCGAAGGTCTATTCTACGCTAGTTGACACCGACCAGCGATGGAGCGGATTCGGACGACGAAGTGCTAAGCGAAAGCTGGACGGAGCGGGAAGAACTTTAAGAACACGAGTGCCGCATACGTTCTCGGGAGGCTCGACTTCGACATGGTCAGGAGCCTTCACTGAGTACGATATTCTTGGCAGAGTAACAAGGCAGTCAGTGCCAACCGACGTCGATTCAAGCTGGGGGGCGACCGGGGATGATTCGACAGTTCTGTGGACCTATCAGAAATATGACTGGAAAAATCGAATCGTTCGGAAGATAAATACCGATGGAATAGATTCTTCGACTTTGAATGATACAGACATCTTGATTTCGTATGACGGATGCGGATGTGCAGGTGGGCAAGCTACAACTTTGGAAGGTGAGTCAGTACCACGGACGGACGGAACGAGCGGGAGTGTTCGAAGAAAACAAAAGACGTACGCAGACATACTCGGGCGCCAGTACAAATCAGAATTCTATAATTGGGACAGCTCAGTTTATTCCTCGACTTTGAAAACTTTTGACGGTTTCGACAACGTTCTGAAAACCCGCCAATTTGCGGGAATAACCTCAAGCACTACTTATCAAGACACAACCGCAACTTACGATGGTTTTGGCCGATTAGCTTCGTCTCACAAACCTGAGCAGCAGAACTCGGATTCGACGGCGGCGTATACAACTTACTCGTATAACCTTGATGATTCGCTTGCCAATCTTACGGACGAGCGAGGAGCAACGACGAACTATACATACAACAATCAGGGGCTACCCGTTACTGTTCATTACACAGCCCCATCAGGCTCGGGAATTTCCGTTCCATCGGATATTATGTATGGCTACGATAATTTAGGGAATCGAACTTCAATGACCGACGCCTTGGGAACGATGGCTTATGTGTATGATTCCTTGTCTGAGATGACCACTGAAACCCGTCATTTTAGCGATACACTTTCCGCTGGACTTTCGGGTAACAATTATGCGATTAGTTACGCGTTGCAACTCAATGGCCAGGTTGCCAGCCTGACGGAACCTTTCGGTGCAGTTTTTAATTACGGATACGACAAAGCTGGCAGGCCGACTGTGGTCGATCCGACAGCTGCCTATGGCGACTTGTCGTCGGGACAGGCAATCGTTTCGAGTATGCAGTATCGGGCTTTTGGCTCACTCAAACA
Organism: Acidobacteriota bacterium; assembly: GCA_040004905.1. Lineage (GTDB taxonomy): Bacteria > Acidobacteriota > Blastocatellia > Pyrinomonadales > Pyrinomonadaceae > OLB17. Next base: position 1,736 of record JBDTZW010000069.1, on the reverse strand, counting down.
GGCCGATTATGGGAACGGTTCACGCGCGGTTGTAACCTATAATAGCCGACTACAGCCCGCAAGCTATTGGTTTACCAACACAAGCAACAGTCAAATTTTATTCGGCAAGGACTACTCTTATTCCACGACCGGTAATAACGACAATGATGGTCTCTTAAAGCAGTCAGTAAACTATAACGACACTATAAGTTCGACAGAGCGAAGCAAAAGAAACCGAACAAATCAGTTCGATGCTCAAGGACGAATCTCCAAATCAGACGCGGGACCTTACGGCGTAACTGGTTTCGGGCCAAATATAACCAACGGTCCGTTCCAGCAATCCTTCAGCTACGACACGTTCGGGTACCTATTGAGCGTAGGAGATCGGGATTTTGATCTTAATGTTATAGGGTGCGTCGGATGTCCGCGACTAACGTCTTACTCAGAAACCTTCTCGAACAACAGAACGACGGGGGCTCTTTCTGTTGTAAATAGTAGCGGTACGAGTATAAGTACCTATAGACCCGCTCTAAAAACCATGTCGATTCGGTCATCGCTTATGGACCTGACCAATCTTACACGACAGTCTGTCTTGGAGGGTTCCTAATGATCAGCAATATCCACATCAACCGGTCGCACAGCCGACCGTAGCCATTTGCGAGCGTTCGCCTCTTATGTGAAGTCGTGTTCCCAATGGATTGCGATTGCTTCATGGCGAAAATGTCAGGCCATAACCGGGCCGCGAACGGCACAAAAGCCGAACGCTCGACGTCGCTCCAAGCAGTTTGGTCTGTATTTCCAGATATCGTCGCTCATGGATTTTCCAAACGCCGCCGAGGTGATCAGATAATGTTCCCGGAGGGCGCGGGTTCTGATATGGCAGATGTACTCAGGGCGTTAGCCTGAATGAGGCTTTAATCGAACTCAGTAAATTACGCCGAAGTCGACTCCGCATAGTCCAACATTTAGTCCAACACGCGAAAAAACCGCTCTTTCGCTGATTCTTTGTTTCTTACAACTATTGCAATAACTAAACTTAGATGGAGCCGGTGATAGGACTCGAACCTACGACCTGATGATTACAAATCGTTCCGAATAACCTTCTACCCAGTAGTACACAGTGTTATCTACTTGTATTTGCAACACTTACTATATTCAGCGTTCATTGGGTAACAAGAGGAAACAGCACAGACCTACTACATTTCCTACTACACTCCGCAGCGATCTAAGAGTTGAGCGATGCAGAGATCGTTTCAATTGCGTTCTCGACTGATGAGATCTCCTCGTCAGTAAGCTCCGGAAACTCCTTTTCTCGTTTGTTCTTCGACAGCGTGCCGCGATTCTGGAGGATAAATCGAATTAGTAGTGAAGCTCGTCGGTCCGGCATATCGACGATGTTCATTACCTCGGCAAGGGCCTGATCGAATACAGCTAAGAAACCAAGTTCCTCTCGCAAGTCGAGTCGAATAGTCTCTGCGACGCAACCGTACAAATATTCGGCGAACCTCGTAGCATCCCAGTACCGATATAGGTCCCGACGTTTCGTTCTCGACGGTCATGCTGCCCTGTGCGTCCAACGTAAATTCGATAAAATGTAGAATCGTTTTCGAGTAGCTTTCTAGAATGCGATCATAGTCGACACGTTCACGAAGCATAACCGCGGAGACCGGGAAGATTAATTTCGGTGGAGCGAAGCCCGACCGGGCTAATTCATGATGGATCAGAAAACGATGAATGCGGCCATTGCCATCTTCGAA
>JBDTZW010000093.1:0-11304 GCA_040004905.1 Acidobacteriota bacterium | reverse complement strand
TCTCGATCTCAAATCTCGGAATGTTTGGCATTAAAGAGTTTACGGCGATCATCAACCCGCCAGAGGCCGGCATTCTGGCCATCGGCGGTGCCCAGCCGACACCCGTTGTGCGAGACGGCGAGATCGTGATCCGCAGCATCATGTATGTCACGATGTCGTGCGATCATCGCGTCGTCGACGGAGCGACCGGAGCTAAGTTCCTTCAAACCTTCAAACAGATGCTAGAAGACCCGATCACCATGCTGCTTTGACCGCTTTCCCGGTTCTCCGGAAATTGTATGCCGGTCATCCCGGACAGTCACCGGAATCAGGTGTTTGTCCGGCGTTCGAGCGATCGGATGTCCGCCGAGGTCCCGCGGCGTCCGTTAAGCATTTTCAAGGCGCAAAAAAGCCCCACCAAGAAAACCCCGTCATTTCGAGAAAGTTCCGTCATAAGCAGAAAGTCGGGTCATTTCGGGAAAATGCCTATAACGCTTTCGCGAAGATCTGTGTCAGACTCTCTCACCATGCGGCATCGATCCGGAGGGGGAAATTTTATGAACGACGGAAATTGTGAGTATCGAGCCTTCGCGATATTTCCTTTGTTTCGTGTGGTGCTAATTTAGCCGGCTGTTGAACGAACGAATCTGAAGGGCAGCGTCGAGTGACGAGGGGAATGAGTTGGCTTTCGTAAGATGCCGTTCGGAACAAGCCGGTCACTGCTTTCGAGCGGCGATCTTGATGAGTTCGATGACTTTTTCGAGCTCATCTGCCATCTCATTCGACAGCGCTTGCGCTGCGACCAGGTCATTCAAGTTTTGCTCAATCAGTTCGGCGTACATAGCCAATTTCAAGGCGCCGACGTTTCCGGCACTACCCTTAAATGTGTGAGCCTGTTCCGTGATCTTCGGTCGATCCTGATCGGTCACCGCCGCTTTCAAGATCTTCATACGCCGGGTCGAATCTACGATAAACGTATCGATGAGCTCGGTTACGAGATCTGGTGTGCCGGCTTTCTGAAGTACTCGATACTGATCCAACACGGAATTATCGAGCGACGTCAGATTCGCCAAGCCGGCCTTTTCGATACTGGTTCGCTCAATCGAAGGATCGGGCTCGTTCCGTCGATCTTTTTTTGTTCCGAGCAGTCGGGATATTGTGCCGGAAAGAAGTGCGATATTTACGGGTTTGGTAATGTATTCATCCATTCCAGCCGCCAGGCATTTTTCACGTTCGCCCTGCATTGCGTTGGCTGTCATGGCGATGATCGGGATATGTCGCGTGCCTCCTTCGAGACGCCTGATCTCTCTGGAAGCTGTGTATCCGTCCATTTCCGGCATCTGACAATCCATCAGGATCAGAGAATACGAACGAAGTTTTAACGCGTTCAGGGCTTCTAAACCGTTCGAAGCAACGTCGGCCTGATATCCCAACTGTTCGAGCTGCATTCGCGCCAATTTCTGATTGACCAGATTGTCTTCCGCGATCAGGATAATACCTTGTTCACTTCGCCTTTTTTCCTGCAATATGGGTTGGGTGACAATCTGGGTCGCGGGAGGAGCCATGACGAGAACATCATTTTCGGTTTTGGGCGGATTCGAATCCTCCGCCATTAAAGTTGCAATGCAGTCAAAGAGCTCAGATTGCCGGACAGGTTTAACAAGATACCGGTCTATGCCGTTTTCACGAACGGCTTCCGGGTGGCCGCGTTGACCGAAGGAAGGCATCAAAATTAGTTTGATCTCGCTGATCTGTGGATCACCTTTAATGAAATATGCCAACTCGAATCCGTTCAGACCCGGCATCATCAGATCGAGAATAGCCAGGCGATATGGGACCTTGTTTTCCGCGGCTTCGCGCAATCTTACTAGCGCCGTGGGTCCATCGGCGGCTTCATTGGCGATCATTCCCCACGAGGTAACCTGGTGATTCAGGACGGTGCGGTTAGTTTTATTATCGTCGACAATTAGGACCCGAAGATTTTCCAGGCTGGATAAGGGGACGATCGTTCTTGTATTTTCGACGGTCTGTTTTTCAAAATTCGCCGTAAATGAAAACACCGACCCTTTTCCGTATTCACTATCGACTTTGAGGTCGCCGCCCATTCTCTCTACGAGTTGTTTCGAGATCGCAAGGCCCAGACCTGTTCCGCCGTACTTTCTCGTCATCGTTCCATCAGCCTGCGTAAACGCCTGGAATAAATCCTGCTGGACCTCCGATTGAATCCCGATTCCAGTGTCGCTGACGTGAAAATGAAGGCGACAGTTGTTTTCGGTTTCCGCTTCTTTTGTAATTCGGACGATCACTTCACCTTCTTCCGTAAATTTAAGGGCGTTGCCGATTAAATTTGTGAGAACCTGACGCAGCCTTCCCGGATCGCCGCGCAGCTTTGTATTTACATCCGATTCAATGAGCGAGGCGAGCTCTATATTTCGATGCTGCGACTCCTTAGCGAAAAGCTCGACTGTGCTTTCAACTGTGTCAAGCAGATCAAAGTCGATCGTTTCAAAATACAGTTTTCCCGCTTCGATCTTCGAGAAATCCAGAATGTCGTTGATGATCGTTAAAAGTCCGTCAGCGCTCGACTTGATGATCTCGGCCAACTCACGCTGCTCCTTGCTGAGCGATGTCGTCAAAAGCATGTCGGTCATCCCGATAACGCCATTCATAGGCGTTCGGATCTCATGCGACATGTTTGACAGAAATTCCGATTTCAATTTTGCCGATTCGAGGGCTGAATCGCGAGCTATTCTCAATTGCGCCTCAGCCTCGCGCTGACTTGTAATATCGCGGGCGATCTTGGAAATACCAATAATATTTCCTTTTTCGTCGGTGACCGGTGAGAGAGTTAGCGAAACAGGAAAACGTTCACCATTTTTTTTTACTCGGACCGTCTCATACAGCCTTAAGCTCTCGCCGTTTTTTATTTTTCTGATGAATGCGGCTTCTTCTTCGAGAAGCTCCGGGGGGAATAAAACTGAGACGTGCCTGCCGATTATCTCATCTGCCTGATAACCAAAGGTCAGTTCGGCACCGCGATTCCAACTCTTGACGATCCCATCAAGAGTTTCGCTAAAGATCGCATCCTGCGAGGATTCGACGATCGCGCCCGAAAGCGAGATCTGCTCTTCCATCCGCTTGCGTTCAGTGATGACCTCGGTGAAAAAGATGATCCCGCCAATCTCACCCTGATTATCGCGCCACGGATACATTTCCCAGTGCAGCCATTCCACGGTGCCGTCCGCGCGCGGAAAAGGGTCTTCATCACACTTGAGAACCTCACCCCTCATGCCGCGTTGATGAATGTTCTTCCAATGCACGGGGAGGTCGGGAAAAATGTCGTAGTGATTTCGCCCGATAATATTTTGTTCGCCGAGATTGTAGTCAGTGAGCCATCGCCTACTGGTCATCACGTAATTCATCTCGCAATCGAGCATCGCCACCGCGGCCGGCGTATGTTCAATGAACAATCGCATTCGTTCCTCGGTTTGGCGGAGGGCGACCTCGGCGAGCATGCTTTCTGTAACGTCAAAGGCGTGTCCTAAAACATATGGCTTGCCGCCTTCTTCGTAAATTGTATTCGTATATGACCAGGTCCGTTCTTCACCGCGCCTGTTAATTAGGCGCATTGTTCCGCTCGCGCCCTTGTTCGCTTCAACATGCCGTAAAAATTCACCGAACAATTTTTGTCTATCAGGTGGGAGGAAATCGCGCAGTGATTTGCCGACCAACTCCTCAGGCTCGTATCCGAGGGCATGAGCTGCGGCCGGATTTACGCTAAGCAGCACTCCTTCCAATGTGTGCGTCGAGATAAGTCCCGGACTTTTTTCGATCAGATCGCGGCTATGCTGCTCGCTTTTCCGAAGGGCGCGTTCTGTGTCCTGCTGCTCAGTAGTGTCAAAAGCAACCGCACCGACGTATGCCCCGGCGGCGCCGTCATGAACAGCAAATTTATACGTGTGCCATGTTCGATCGATCCCATCGGGAAGAGTGATGGTCTGCGTAAATTCCATGGGTTCGCCGCCTTCAAGGATCGTTTTGTCTCGTTCATGCATCGAGCGAGCAGTTTCCTCGGGGAGCCAGTCAAAATCGGTCCTGCCTTTCAAGTTTTCGAGACTGACGTCAAACACCTGCTCCATCGTCTTATTTATGAAAACATATCTTCCCTCGCTGTCCTTTAGAGACGCAGCGACGGGAGAGTGGTCCATAAACGCCTTGAAACGTTCATCGGCCGCCTGAATTTCTTCAACGGCCCGTTTCTTTTCGGAGATATCATCGGCGATGCCGAGAAAACCGGTAATCTCACCGGCTTCGTCGCGCAAAGCAGTCGCGGAGAGAGTGATCGGAAATTTCGTTCCGTCCTTTCGGATGTATGTCCATTCGCGTTCCTCGACCTTACCTAGTCGAGGATTGTGCACGAAAACTTCAAATCCCGGCTCGATCGAGTGCCCGGTCTCGGCGGACAATTCGGCCGCTCGACTGACCACCTCATCGACATCATGAAATGGCTCGGGGTTGCATCTACCGACGACTTCTTCGGCCTTGTAACCAAGATCTCTCTCGGCGGCTGGATTAAAATACGTTATTGTTCCCTCGACGTCGGTCGCAATAATCATATAATTTGCGCAGTCAAGGACTGCCTTTTGCAGCGCGAAATAATCGAGCAGGGATCTACGGATATCTCTGTGAATTCTGATTTCTTCTTCCGTTTCGTTGTTTGCCATCGCTTTTGAAGACGCTCGGAAGCCGAACGGTATATTTGACTAGTAAGGGTCAAGTTCTCTTATCGGCTAGTATCCGCAGCATCATTTGGATCTGCGGCGGCGAAAACGGCTTGGGGAGAAAGACGTTGGCTCCGGCGGCAATGGTGTTGTCCCATACCATCGGATCCTGTTCACCCGTAATTACGCCGATCGGAATAGCGCTGGTCCGGTCGTCCGACTTCATATAATTGATCAGATCGAGTCCATCGAGGTGCGGCATCATCATGTCAAAAATAACCGAGCAAAAATCGGCATCTTTCTGTAAAATGCGAAACGCCTCGCGTCCATCCGCCACCGAAGTAACCTCGTAACCGTCTGCCTCGAGAATTGCGGCCAGCATTTTCAAGGTCAATACATCATCATCGGCGATCAAAATGCGCTTGGATTCCTTGACCGTCGAGGTCGCCGGGGTCTCGGCTGCCTGTGTCCGTAAGATCTCCTGCGCCTGTTTGCCTCCGTTCTCCGCGACCACCTGTGTGAGCAATCTTTTGTTCTCATCCTTAAGGTCGGTGAAACGCAATTCAAACCCCACGGGATATTCTTGATAAGTAACTTCGCCCTGCAGTGAGGCCCAAATTCCTGAGGGAAGCTTGATATTGAAATTGATCGCCTCGCCCATCACCTCTTGCCCCATACTGTCAATAAAACAACCGACCAGACTGATCTCGCTCACGCGCGACTCAAATTTTCCGGCGGAGCCGTGCCAGACGACGGACAGGGCAACGTTTACAGCCTCATTCTGTTCGAGAATTGCGTTCATGAGTCTATACTAGTCTTTTTAATGTGTCCTTGAGCACATTTCGCGACAAAACTAGATTTGAGACCCATTGCCTAACTGTCCCGAGTCTTAATTCCAACACAACTTCAATCGCGAAATTAACGTAAAATTGTGCAAAGATCCGAAACAAAAGCTTCCCTTTGCGGTAGTTGATGCATCAAAGGAATTCTTATGCCAACCAATATTCAGCAGATCGATGATCTGGACCGCGGCAAAACGGTCCTTCGCGTCGAGGGCGAGATGCTTCTCGACGATGCTCTACTGCTTGAACGGATCGCTCTCGGGCTCGAATCCGAATTTGGAACGCGGGTCCTGATCGACCTTGCGGATCTGAATTACTTCGACAGCGATGCGGCGTCCATTCTGAAACGCCTCGATGACCGGTACGGCATCGAGATCACCGGCATGGAGATATTCCTCCAGACGATGGTAAACAGCGCCGAACGGCAGCGGGCCTAAAGCGCCATCGAACTGACTTTTTCCTGAAAAACAATTAGATTTGTACGTAATGAAAACGTACGAGATAGCCGAATTTTTGCACGGAGAGCTGGTAGGTGACGGTGAGATCGAGGTTTCGCGTGTCGCGGACCTCTCGAATGCCGTAACAGGCGATATCGCTTTCGCTGAAAAGGCCGGTGCAGAATTGGCGACCAAAGCGTCGTGCGTGATCGTTCCCCTTGGAGCCGCAAACGAATTCCCAGGTTCGCTGATCAAGGTAAAAAACCCCAAGCTCGCCTTTGCCCAAATTGCCGAACAGTTACATCCGCCAAAAAAACGCCGCGCCGAAGTTCACTCGTCCGCGGTGATCGCTGAGGACGCGAAGATCGGGAAAGAAGTCTTTATCGGCGCCTTTACCTGCGTCGGCGAAGGTTCGGTGATCGGCGACGGAACACAGCTTCGTGCGGGAGCGAAGGTCGGCGATAACGTGACGATCGGCAAGAACTGCGTCCTGCACTCCAACGTTTTTATCGAGGACGGTTGCACGCTCGGCAGTCGGGTAACGCTTCACGCGGGCGTTGTTATCGGCTCGGATGGCTTCGGATTTGTTCGCGAGACCGATCAGTTGGTCAAGTTTCCGCAGATCGGAACGGTCGTTATCGAGGACAACGTAGAGATCGGGGCAAATTCGTGCATCGATCGCGGAGCTCTCGGCGAAACCCGCATCGGCAAAGGCACCAAGATCGACAACCTCGTCCAGATCGCCCACAACGTCCAGGTTGGAAAACATGTCGTGATCGCCGCACAAACGGGCATCTCCGGCAGCACCGTTATCGAGGACGATTGCGTGATCGGCGGCCAGGTGGGAATGGGCGACCACGCCCGCGTATTAAGCGGCGCCGTCATCGGCTCGCAGGCGGGAGTTCTGCCCGGCAAGATCGTCCGCGCCGGAGTCTGGTGGGGCACGCCCGTCCAGCCGCTCGATGAGTATAAAAGGCAGAACGCACATGTGAAAGGCATAGACCGCTTAAAGGCTGACGTAAGGGACCTTAAAGAACGGCTAAAGAAAAACAACATCTAAGGGAAAGCTGCGAACACTGTTGCGCTCCCAACTTCTTATGATCTCAAATCTTCTAAAACTATTTTTGTGGTCAGGATTGCTAACATTGCCAATGTTTCCCCAATTCTCCGCGGTGGATCTCGAAGGCATGAGCGGAAAAGTTAAGCGTCTTGACGAGAAAATTTCCACGATCTCGGTCAAGGATGGCAGGACCAAAGAGGAAGTTATCCCTGGCTCTCACTATTTCGTTTTTGATAAAGATGGTCGACTGACATACGCGATGTACACCTTCGAAGGGTCGTCAACCGAAAAGCAGTGTATATACGATAAGAACGGAGTCAGAAAATGCTCGTCGGAGACAACATCCGCGTTTAGTAAGTCGGGGCCATCGCTCCCGTCACTGTCAGCAAGTGTCTTTAAGTTTGACGCTGCAGAAAACTCTATGACCGAGGATACCTACACACCTAAGATGCAGAATGGCGGTCCGGCATTCGAGCTCAACGATCTGGGTCAGAGATACAAATATTACTTCGACGCCTCGAAACGTATGACTAAGAAGATCGTTTTGTCCTCAGACGGAGCCGAAGTTAGCACTTATGAATATTTTTATCGCTCGAGTGGCCCGCCGTCCGATATGGCGTTGACATCGCATGGCCGACTTATCCAAGCTGAAAAATATACGTACGATCTCGATGATCACGGAAATTGGACCAAAAGAACTAGCGTCTCGCGATTTACGAACGCCGCCATGCCGGAGAGCACGACGGTCTCCTATCGAAAGGTCGCATACTATGAAAAATAGTTAGCTTTGGTGTTCACCAGTAATAAAATGGAAGGCACGCTCAACCTCACCGACGGCACGCTTTTTAGGCGAATAAGCGTTGCAAAACAGAATAGTTAGATGTCCAGTCCGCGGAAACTCTTCGCGAAAAACCGCAGCATAGGACGTGAATTACTCATCGTTAGTCCACTGCGTCTTCATATACTCATCCCCGATGTGAGCGGCTTTCTGGATAGCCGCAATATCACGGAACGGGTTGTATTCCGGCTGCTTAAGCGAGGCAGCCTCTTTCACCAGCAGGTCGTTATCGAGAAAATATTTCAGTGCCTGGGTCAGCTCGTAGTTCTCTGCGATGTATTGATACATGGCGTCCTTCCTCAAACTTGAACCGAGGTACGCACTGTATTTGTCCGAAAAACCTCGCGAGGCGTGATAGACGTTTTCGAGTTGGGTCGCGATAAACTCCTCACTGCTTCCGTTGAAGTCGGAATTGATCTCTTTGCCTTCAAAGCTATGGTGATGGAACTGGTTCCACGCGTATCGCTTGGCATGGACCAATTCATGGAATAGTGTCTCTTCAGCGTCGGCACCCAAAGGTGCAGGATTGATGCGAATTCTGATCCCTCCGCCCTCTTCATCCATCATCTGTTCGGTCTTGGCCAAAAGGTTGGTCCAGGTCGCGGGAACTATCCAAATTTTCGAATTTGAAGGGCTATGGCTGATATGCCTAAGCAGCATCTGCCCCACACTCGTATGCGAGATCGTGGTCAGGATGTGCCTGATCCGGTTTTCGTAATCACGGATCTCGCCAGTGTATTTGGACCCGATATCCTCGATCAGTTCCCAATCCGAGGTGGCATAGATCAAAGCTCGCTTTTCGCGATAGACGGCGATCTGCCGTTGGAAGCGGTCGAAATCGCGCGCTTTCACGCCGGCCACGGCTGAGTCGCCGGCCTGCTTCATTTCCCGGCCGTATTGTCTAGCTATCGGATCGACAGCCTGTTGCCGGTGGAGCGAGTAAACTACGTAGATGGGATAATTAGAAAACTGGAACACACAGGTATCCTCCAATCAGAATAAGAACAGGAGACAAAATCATTTCAGGCGACGCCGATCAAGGTTTTTCCATTACCCGAACGATGGCCTCGGCTGCTCGTTTTGACGCTCCGCCGTGACCAAGTTTTTCTGTTGCCTCAGCAAGCTCTGCCCTCGCGATAGCGTTGTTGACCGGCTCAAGAAGTCTGAGCAGTTCCGCGGAGAGACTCTCAGTCGTAAAGTCTCCTTGGATTAGTTCCTTCGAAATCCTTTTTTCCGCGATAAGATTGACCAAACCAAAATGCTCGACCGTGATCAGAGGCCGCAGGAGCCGATAGTTGATCGCGGACGTTTTATATACGACTGCCATCGGCGTGCCTATTATCGCTGCTTCAAGCGTCGCCGTCCCGCTCGTCACTGCCGCGGCGTGGGAAGCGTTTAGGGCGTCGTAGGTTTCAGAATAGATGCTTTTCAGAAGTTTTGGCAGCTTGATCTCGTGGCCTAAGCTGTCTATCGCTTCGTCGATCTCATTCTGTTTTCGTCCCGCGGCTAGAGCGATCAGAAATTGAATATCGGGGTCAGTTTTTGACATTTCCGACACTGCGGTCAGCATGACCGGCAGAACTCTCGCGATCTCCTTGTGACGGCTTCCGGGAAGTAGTGAGACTATGGGTTTCGCCGGATCGATATCGTGTGTTTCGCAAAATTGCTCCTTCGAAATATTTGCGTGCACCTCGCGGGCGAGGGGGCTGCCGACGTATTCGACGTGCTCGACCCCATGATCGGCGAACCATTTTTTCTCGAATGGCAGGATCACGAGCAGCTGGTCAACGTACTTTCGTACCGACCGTATCCGATATTTCCGCCACGCCCAAAGCTGCGGCGATATATAATAGACAACGCGAATTTCCTGCTTTTTCAGTGCCTTTGCTAGCTTAAGGTTAAAATCTGGAAAGTCGACCAATATTGCGACATCTGGCCGCCTTTCTTTCGCCGCCGCCGTCAATCGTCGAAACGCCCGCATAAATACCGGCAGAGCCCGGCCGATCTCGAGCAGCCCGACAATTGAAAGGTCATCTGCCCGGACAATCGCTTCGACGCCCTCATTTCGCAGCTTTTCGCCAGCCGAGCCGAAAAACTCGACCTCCGCTTCGATCATCGCGCGCAGCTCATGCACCACCTTCGCGGCGTGCTGGTCACCCGAGGCCTCGCCCGCCACCACCATTATCTTTCGGCCAATACCCATTTCGCTACTGTAAGTATCCGTGTTTGAATGATATAGCTAATGTCGAAATTGACAAACCAAATCTCCGATCCGCGCATCAAAGCACTTGTTCTAAATGCGACATTTCCACGTTTTCGAACCGCATTGCTTGCGGAACATCGTGTTTACACATAGACTTTAGTATTTTGTGCTCGTAATTTATTCGTGATCACTGCAAAAAAGGTTTTGATCTGGAGGAGTTCGTGAAGCTTTCCTTTTCTTTTATTTTTGTCATTCTATTTTTGTTTATTGCCGCGACCGCCGCTTCAGCCCAGGCTGATTCGGTCCTTGCTCAAATAACCAATTCTAACGCCGAAACTTTTATCGGCGGCGTCAGCGGCGACGGCAGGTTCGTCGTCTTCGAATCTCGCGGGGATCTCGCGACCGAAAATCCGCGCAATGCGGACGGGAACGTGGAGATCTTCCTGTTCGATTATGCACAGCGGCGCATTTTTCAGATCACGGACACCAAATCGGTGCTTTATGACGACAAGGGATTCGACTCTTTGAACAATGTTCGTGTCGAGATCGTTAATACGCGTCCGGTGATCAGCAACGATGGAAAGTATATTGCTTTTTCATCCAATGCCACCACCTCAACACCCGCCCTTCCCGACGCGACAAACCCAGGCAGCTTTAACGGAAATTCTTTCACGATACCGACCCCGACTCCGACACCGACCCCCAGTCCGACCCCGACGCCGCCTGCGACACCAACTCCGACACCGACGCCAGGAACTAACCCGCTGACCACGGACGGCAATCTGGAAATGTGGATATACCAGATCCCCGCGTACGCTCCGGTTGCTGATCTGTCAGCTGGTGATGAGATCCCCTTGACCGACCTGACGGGCGGAACATTTATCCGAGTCACGAATACGGCCCCGAGTCAGCTCCCGCGAGCTGGAACAACGACCACCGGGCCGTTCATCGCCGACGATAACCACGACGCCAGTATCAATGATGATGGCAATGCCCTTGCCTTTGTATCAACTCGCGACCTGGTTCCAACGTTTGGCAACGCCGGGCCGCCCGCCAACCCGCGGCAGGATAATGACGAGATATTTACCTATCTAAGAGCGGCTTCAGCACTGGCTCAGGTCACAAAAACACCGCGAGGCACAATTGCGAGTCCAATATTCAATAAGAACGTCACTATTTCCGGCAATGGATCGCGCGTCGCCTTCACAAGTACGGGCGAAAACC
>JBDTZW010000338.1:0-3359 GCA_040004905.1 Acidobacteriota bacterium | reverse complement strand
TGGTCAAGGTTTCGTTCAACGCTCAAAAGCCGAGCGCCGAATCGCGAAATCTGACGTACGAATTCGCGTCCGACAGCAACAACATCAACGTTTTTGCCGACGCTGGCCGGCTGCAGCAGGTATTTACAAACCTCATCACGAACGCCATTAAGTACACGCCCGATGGCGGCGACGTAACGGTCGACATCAAAACGACGAGCGATGCCGCTATCGCGACCGTTCGCGACAGCGGAAAAGGCATTTCGCAAAATTCACTGCCCAATATTTTTCGCCAATTTTCCCAGGCTGATCCCGCCACCGAAGAGAGCCGCAGCGGTCTGGGCTTAGGCCTGTCTATCGTAAATATTCTGGTAGGAAAACACGGCGGGAGCGTCGTCGCCGAGAGTAAGGGGCCGGGCCACGGCTCAAAATTTACCGTAACGATCCCGCTTTCGGCGTCAAAAGATCTTATCGCCGCACCACCGCTCGAAAATCATGATGGACGCGAACGTCCGCTCGACGGACTGCGCATAATTCTGGTCGAGGACGATCCGGATTCGCGCGAGGTGCTTCATTTGTTCCTTGAGCAGAACGGGGCCCGCGTCAAGAGCACCGATTCGGCGACCGTAGCGATCGACATGCTCGTTCGTTCCCCCGAAGGCCGCACCGATGTCGTCATTTCTGATCTCGCAATGCCAGCCGAGGACGGATTTTCGATGATCAGCCGTATCCGCGAACTGCCGCCCGAAAACGGCGGGAACGTCCCTGCACTTGCTCTCAGCGCATTCGCTTCGCCCGAGAGCCGCCAGCGCGCGGTCGAGGCCGGCTTCCACGGCTACAACACGAAACCGTTCGAACCCGAACACCTTATCTCTACTATCCTTGGGCTTGTGCAGAAAATGAGGGTATAGCTTTACGGTTTATCAGGAAACCTCGACTCGATCACGCCATTCCTTTCAACACCCAACGCGGAAGCGATCGCCGGGTACGTCTGATGCACGACCTCGAGGTCGCCTATTTTTAATTCACTCTCGGCATTTTCGATCTCCACGATCGTCCCTTCGATCTCCATGAACCGTCCGAACGGAAGCTCGTCGACAACTATCTCCGCCTTGTTGAACCGCCATGTCTTCCGCCGTTTTTCATAGACCAACCGCGGGGTAAAACCGAGATTCCCGACTATCTCCCGAAGCGCAGGAATATCAGAAAATTCCGACTCATACTCGACCCGATGCTTTATCTCGGAATCGCCATCGATCGGCTTTTTATAAGTAAGGATCGCCCTGTCACCGACTTTCCGAATTCTCAATACCGCACGGTCTTCATCCAAAACGCCGCCGCCGTAGATAGTGTTCTCCTCAAACTCCTCACCGGCAAAAACCGCCGCCACCGACGCCAAAGCCTCCTCGACCCGCCCGACATCGACATCCCCCAACCGGTATTTCTTCTCTATCTCGACGCTCATGTCAGAAGTATCTAAAAGCGGAAACCAAATACGCTATATCCGTCTTCCGTCCCCAAGCCCTCTCATTTTTCACTTCTCATTTCTCACTCCTCACGTCTCAACTCTCCCGTATCCACTTCCAAACCTCCGGTATCGTCGCCCGCTTTCCGTACATCAGCATTCCGGTGCGATAGACTCTGGCCGCCAGCCAAACGAGTCCCGCGATCGCGGCGCCGTTTACCAGGACCGCCAAACCGATCTGCCAGAATGGCGGCATCTCAGCGAGTATCCGCACCGGCATTGTTATCGGTGCCATGAAGGGAGCGATAGACACCCAGAACGAGAGGCTCGAATTCGGATCGCGGATCACCACAAAGCTGAAATAAAAAGCGACGAGCATTACCATGATCGGCGGGAACGCGAACTGCCCGCCCTCTTGTACCGTCGTCACGATCGAACCGATGAGCGCGAATATCGAAGCGTAAATAAAATACCCGAGGATAAAAAAGATGAAAAAGTACACGACCATCAGCGGCGTGATCTCGGGCATCTTCGGCAGAAAATCGAGTGTTCCCGCCTGGGCCGCAATTATTGTTATCAATACCAGGACCGACGCGATCCATATGGCAAGCTGCGTCAATCCGGCAAGGCAAACGCCTACCAGTTTTCCGAGCATCAGCGTGAACGGGCGTGCTGATGAAAAAAGTATTTCCGCGATCCGCGTTTCCTTTTCTTCAACGACCGCTGCCATGATCGCCTGCCCGTAGATCGCCAGCGTGATATAGATCATCAGCCCGATCACGAACGATGCCGCCATCACACCATCTACATCCTTTTCGCCGCCTTTCTCGTCGAGGCCTTTCTTTTCCAGATCGATATGTTGGCTCAATGCCTGCAGTTTGTCTTCGCTTATATTGGCGTCCGCCAGCCGCTGCGAACGCACAGCGTCGTTCACCGCATCTTCGAACGAACCATTCGAAACGAAATCGGCGGCCTTGCGCGACCGAAATTCAAACACCGCATCGGCCGCGTCGAAATTCTGCGGAACGATGAGATACGCGTCGAGCATGTTGTCAGAAATGCTTTGCGTCAGCGCCGAGCGGACCTCGTCGGCACTCTTTCCCGTGTCGTCGTATTTGATAAAGATAAAATTGCCGCCCGCATTTCGCGAGCCGCGTTTTATCTGGTCCTGCTGCGACAGGCTGATGTTCGACGTCTGATCGCGCGCCTGCTTTTCAGCTTTCGCAGCGATCTTTTCAGAACTCAAATTCGCCTCGATCCGCGGGGCGATCTTCCCCCTAGGATCAACGATCGCGATCCGCGTCGGTTCGCCCTTCAGCGAAAAAATGATCGCCGGCACCACCGCAAACAAAGACGCGAGCAACGGCATCAGCAGCGTCCCGATCAAAAACGCCCACTTCAAAACGATCTTTCGATACTCGTGCTTTACAACCGCAAGAAATTTTCTCATTAAACTTGTCCCACTATGCCGCCTTTGACGCTTCAAGGTCCGCGCCGCCCACCTGATCGATAAAAATATCATTCAGACTCGGTTCGATCTTCTCAAACTTCGTAATGACCGCACCTACCGATACCAGGTCATGCAGCAGCTTTTGCGGATCCGCTCCATCCACAAGTTGCACCTCCAACTCATCAGCATGGACAGCGATCTTAGCAACCAAAGCTTTATCATCCAACACCGAGCCAAAATTCTCCCCACGCAGAGCGATCAAATTCTTCCCATAACCTTCCTTCACCTGCCTGAGGCTTCCGCCGATCACTTTCTTCGACTTATTAATAAGCAGAATGTCGGTACACAGTCTTTCGGCCGTTTCCATTTGGTGCGTCGAAAACATGATCGTCTTTTCCTTTGTTTTCAACTCCGCTAGCACGTCGATCATGAACTCCACGTTTACCGGATCGAGCCCCGAAAAAG
>JBDTZW010000005.1:0-3363 GCA_040004905.1 Acidobacteriota bacterium | reverse complement strand
CCGATATGCAGATCTTGCCGTTATTCACTGGTTGAATCCTTCAGCGTGGTGACGACGCTTCCGGTTGTTACGAGGGCCACCACGACAACGGCCGCGGCCGCGACTACTATCCAGGTCAAGCTGCTGTTCTCTACCGCGATCGCCGTAGCTGCCCACGCAATGGCCAGCGGGAAAAAGAAGTTCAAGTATCGGATGCGGACAAAAACGGCCGCGGCGGCGCTGACAAGCAGTAAACCGGACCCGAGCCAGACACTGGCATTTTCGGCCGGCATTTTGCCGAGGTAACCGAGCATGACGGCAAAATTGACGAGCGTCGCCGCCGTTACCCAGCCGAAATAGATCCCAAACGGAGCGTGCAAAATCCATGTTTCGGCGATGCCGCGATAAACCCGCAAGCGTGAAACGATCAGCATCAGCGTAAACCAGAGCCCGAATATCACGACGAAACAAACGGCGAGCGCTTCGGCGTGCCAGAAATAGATCCAAATGCAGTTCAGGACGCACGACACAATATACAGCGACCGTATCGCCCGAAATCTCTCTGTCTGTGAGGGAAGCAGTTGATAGATGCTGAAAACAACTAGGCCGAGATAGATCACGCTCCAGATCGTGAAAGCATATCCAGCCGGTGTAACTATTGTAGGATACCTGTCGGAGATAACTTCCGGCGTGACGCCGTTGATATAACCCGCCGCGGACATAAAATTGAAACCGATCGTTCCGAACGTCGCGATCAGCACCAGAATTGCCCGCAGGCGGTCGGTGGAATATCCAGTCCTCCCCTCGCTTGTTTCTGTCATTACGACCGATTCTAGTTTGGCATAAAGGTTGAGTCAAAGAACCAGCAAAGCGGAATTAACGCTTTACGAGCATATTCCTGCCTGAAAATTCACTATTTCGTATGACGGCAACCGAAAACGTAAAGTTTTGTAAATCATATATGTTGGGGATACGAATCTTTCCAACTAAAATAAGGCCTGCTTCGTCATATACTGTGCGTGGCACCCGAATTGCATATTTAGCAAGTGGACGCATCTTCCAACCTTTCCTCCATGCGTGGTATTAGGAGAAAAAGGAAGTGTTTTAGTCATGAAAGTTTTAAAGCAAATTTTCTTCACTTGTGCGATCGCGATCGGTCTTTCAATAGCGGTCTGCGCTCAGAAGAATGATGATCAAAAACGGCCGCCGAAAGGCGATCCGCCAGTGGTCAATCCCGGTAATAAACCTCCTAAGGGCAATCCCCCGAAAGGAGACGATGGCAAAAAGCCTAAGAAACCGGGTTTTGCTATGGAGATAGCAGATAAGTTCTTTGTCGTGCCGACCGCGTAGCTACAACTTAACATTTCAGTAACTAAGGGCAGTTCTCTCTGGGACTGCTCTTTTTTGCGCCGTTTTAGATCTCAGTGAACCTTTCGCCAATTGACTCGTATTACCTGCTACTTGTATTTTCTTTCGCCAGGGATCCGAATTAACACAACTTTAGGTCTTGAAACTCTTTGGAGGGGTTCGCCGGGTTCTACTGCCAGGCCCGCACCGAAATATCTATGAAGATCACGCACTTGCTTACGTTTATCGTCGTTTTTGCCGCAGCCGTTTTTAGCCAGAATCCGGCTTTATGGCTTCGTTATCCGTCGATCTCGCCTGACGGCCAGACGATCTTGTTCGAGTACAAGGGTGATATTTATTCGGTCCCATCGGCCGGAGGATCGGCAACACCGCTTACGCTTAGCGAGTCTTACGAATTTGCTCCTGTCTGGAGCCACGACGGCAAGAGCATTGCGTTTGCGTCTGACCGCTACGGGAATTTCGACGTTTTTGTTATGCCCTCAACCGGCGGCGAGGCCAAACGACTGACGTTTCATTCGACTCGCGAGATCCCGAGTACATTTACGGCCGATGATTCCGCCGTGCTTTTCAGCGCGGCCAGGCAGGATGTGTCGAGCAATGCCCAGTTTCCGATCGGGCTGATGAGCGAGCTTTACAGCGTACCGGCAGATGGCGGTCGGGTCTCGCAGGTTTTGACAACGCCGGCCCTCGACGCAACCTTGAACTCGACCGGCGACAAGCTGATCTACCACGATATCAAGGGCTATGAGAGCGATTGGCGCAAGCACCATACGTCGGCGGTAACTCGGGACATCTG
This sequence comes from Acidobacteriota bacterium, assembly GCA_040004905.1. Classification (GTDB taxonomy): domain Bacteria; phylum Acidobacteriota; class Blastocatellia; order Pyrinomonadales; family Pyrinomonadaceae; genus OLB17. The sequence continues at coordinate 1,220 of JBDTZW010000005.1, read as the reverse complement.
GGAATACGATCTTAAGTCGAAACAGTACACACAGCTGTCAACTTTCAAGGGCGAAGACCGAAATCCCGTTTTTGATTCGAACGACAACGATTTCTACTACCTCAGCGAGCAAGACGGAAGCTTTAATGTTTACACGAGCAGCCTCGCTAACCCGGCCAAATCGACGGCCGTGACACATTTTACCAAGCACCCGATACGGTTCCTGACACGGGCGAAAAACGGAACGCTTTGTTTTAGCTTTGACGGAGAGCTGTACACGCAGAAACCGGGTTCGGATCCGGTAAAACTCAGCATCCGCGTCGGAGCCGACGGCCGCGATTCTATCGAACGCATAGTGCCGGTCAACGGCGGTTTTACTGAGGCGAAACTGTCGCCGAATGGAAAGGAGTTCGCATTCATTTTTCGCGGCGAGATCTTTGTCAGCAGCATCGACGGCAAGATGGTAAAGCGCATCACGAACACGCCGTGGCAGGAACGCAGTGTTAGTTTCAGTCCCGACGGACGTTCGCTGGTGTACGCGGCTGAAAAGGACAATAACTGGAACGTGTACACTTCGGCGATCACGAGGAAAGAAGAACTGTATTTTTGCGTTTCTACGGTCTTAAAGGATGAACCGGTCGTCGCGACGAGTGCGGAAGAATTCCAGCCCGCTTTTTCGCCGGACGGAAAGCAGATCGCTTATCTTGAGAACCGAAACACGCTGAGGGTTTTCGATATCGCTTCGAAGCAGTCCCATGTTGTTCTTCCGGCAGACAGAAACTATTCGTATGCGGACGGTGATCAGTATTATCAATGGTCTCCGGATGGCAAATGGCTGCTGGTCCAGTTTGGGCCGAAGGAGAGGATCTTTACGCCGGAGGTCGGGTTGGTCGCGGCGGACGGAAGCGGTGTGCTGCATAACCTGACCCAGAGCGGCTACAACGATTTCCAGCCTAAATGGGCCATGGACGGCAAGGTAATGATCTGGGGTTCGGACCGCGAGGGTGCTCTTAATCAGGGGGGCGGTTCGACGTCGGGCGACGTTTACGAGATGTATTTCACCAAGGCCGCCTTCGACCGTTCAAGATTATCCAAGGAAGAATTTGCTCTACTGAAAGAACAAGAAGACAAGGACAAAAAGGAAGCGGACGAGAAACCCAAAGCTGGCGGGCCTAGCGCAAATGCCTCGCCATCGCCCACACCGAAACCTGACGACAAAAAGCTGATCGCGATCGATTGGA
>JBDTZW010000051.1:0-3385 GCA_040004905.1 Acidobacteriota bacterium | reverse complement strand
CAACCCTGCCGGATCCGAAGATCGTGATGACCAATCCGTTTGGTTATTTTACGGTCCCCGGTCTTTTTGCGGGTCAAACGTACGTCGTCACTACATCATCAAAGCAATACACATTTTCAGGACCGCCCAGAACGATGACCGTCAACGAGGATCTGGCCGGCCTCGAGTTTGTGGCGGACCCGATAGAATAAAATTCGTATTGCAGAATTGAAAAAGGCGTTGGCCAGTTTGGCCAACGCCTTTTTTTCTCGAAGGTTTTTTTACGGCACGAGAACTATCTTGCCAAATCCTTTCTTTTCGATGATCTCGTGATGGGCAAGAGGTGCGTCGCCGAGAGCGACCGAAAAACGGATACATGGCCTAAGAAAACCTTTTTGCAGGCCGTCAAAGATCGCCGCGTGCATTTGTTCGCGGTCGGCTTGGCTGGAATTGAACAGCGACATGCCGTAGATGGTCGCGTCTTTCGTCATCGCTTGACGAGGCGTGAACTGGAGACTGCCGCGATTGCCCACGACCACGATTCGCCCGAACATCGCGAGAGCTTCAAAATCACGTTCGAGATTCATATTCGCGAGCATCTCAATGATGACGTTAACGCCCTTACCGCCCGTAAATTCGCGAATATCGCCAAAATGATCTTCGTCGGTATGATCAAAAACCGCATCGGCTCCCTGATCGGCGACGAGTTTCTTACCGTCATCCGAGCTAGCGGTGCCGATGACGGTAAGCCCAGCATTCTTCGCCCACTGCACCGTGGCGATTCCGACACCGCCGGAGGCTCCGTGGACAAGAACCATCTCACCGGCTTTTGCATCCGCCTTTTGAAACAACGCACGAAAGGACGTTGCGTAAGGCGTCCATACACCTGCCCCTTCTTCAAAGCCGACGTTTTCTGGAAGTATGCCCAACTGCCTTTCGTCGGTTAATGAGAATTCAGCGTAAGTTCCGGTCAGCGAATCTGCCGTGTAAACGCGATCCCCTGGTTTGAATGTCTCAACACCTTCGCCGACCGATTCGACGATTCCCGCAGCGTCTTTTCCTGGAGTGTAGGGTAGTTTGGGGGCGTGTGCGTGAATTCCGGTGCGAAGGTAGGTTTCGACCGGGTTGACCCCGGCGGCGTTCACTCGCACGAGCACCTGTGTGCCCGCCGGTTCAGGCGTAGGTACGTCCTCTAACTTCATCACTTCGGGTTCGCCGAATTCACGGACGACGATAGCTTTCATCTATTTTTCGCTAAGAAATTTCGACCAATAATTGCGAAACGCTCTCTCAACAACCGGCTTGTCTCCGCCATAGAGTTCGACGAGAGTCGGAAGGGCTTGAAGATAATGCGCAACAGTTTTTGTTTGTTCCGGCGAAAGAAGTGAATACAAATATTGCCAAGACTCTACCTTTGGATACAGTATTGAGAGTGTTCCGATCGTCATCATTGAATCCACATCATAATTGTCTAATAGCCTAAGCATTAAGGCAGGAATATAGTATTTGAACCCCTTTCGATCAAAGTGGGCCAAACAGTTCGCTTCATCTAGTGTCGAAGTTGGAATCTTGGTCCAGTTGTCAGTTACTTCCGTCAGCGGGAGTGCGGCAAATTGCTCATTAGTGCAATCGCGTCCATAATTGTCGACGACTTTGGTTTGATTTAAGCTAATCCCGCCGTCCAGCGTCACCCCTGCGAACGCGGCCTTGATCTCATTCTTAATTTCGTCAACTAAAGGCAATCTTTACTCCACCGTTACCGATTTCGCCAGATTTCGGGGTTGATCGACGTCGCAGCCGCGGCGGACAGCGATGTGGTACGACAACAATTGTAGCGGCACGATGGACAGGATCGGGCCGAGCAGGTCGGACGTTTCCGGAATTTCGATAATGTGGTTCGCGACTTTTGAGCTCATTGCATCGCCTTCGGTCAGGATGGCGATAACGATGCCGTCCCGCGCCTTTACCTCGACGATATTAGAGTGCGTTTTCTCATACCGAACCTCGCTCGCCGCGTTCCCTTCTTCGCGAGTATTGACCACTACGACCGGGAGTTTCTCATCGATCAGGGCGTTAGGGCCGTGCTTCATTTCGCCCGCCGGATAGCCTTCGGCGTGAATGTAACTGATCTCTTTTAATTTCAGGGCTCCTTCGAGCGCGACCGGAAAATTTATCCCGCGGCCGAGATACAGAAAATCCTGAACACGAAAGAATTCTTTCGACAGCTCTTCGATCGAGTCAGCATCGTTGAGAAGCTGTTCGATCTTTAGCGGAAGCTCCGCGAGATCTTGTGACAGGCGTTTTGCTTTCTCTTCGTCGATCTTGCCACGAAGCTCTCCCAAATATAGTGCGAACAGATACAACGCGACCATCTGCGAGGTGAACGCTTTAGTAGACGCTACGCCGATCTCGGGTCCGGCATGGGTCAGGATGGTACCGTCAGCCTCACGATGGATCATCGAACCTTGCACGTTGCAGATCGCTAGCACCTTGCATCCCGAACGCTTTGCTTCCCGCATTGCGGCGATGGTGTCGGCGGTTTCGCCCGATTGCGATATCACGATCAGCAGATCGGTCTCCGACAAAACCGGATCGCGATATCGGAACTCCGAGGCGTAATCGACCTCGACCGGGACGCGTGCAAGCTGTTCGATCATGTACTTGCCTGCGAGTCCCGCATGCCAGCTTGTGCCGCAGGCCGCGATCTTGATCGACGTGGCGGAACGGAAATCTTCTTCGGAAATATTCATTTCGTCGAGATAAACCTTTCCGGTGTCCAGCGAAATACGGCCCTGGGCAGTATCGCGAACGGCACGCGGCTGTTCGTAGATCTCTTTGAGCATGAAATGCTTAAAGCCGCCCTTCTCAGCCATGATCGGGTCCCAGGTGATTCGCTGCTGTTTTGGCTCGATGATGCTGCCGTCGAAATCCGTGACGCGAACCGAATCTTTCGTCAATACCGCTATCTCACGGTCGCCTAAAAAGAAAACGTCGCGTGTATGCTGAAGGATAGGCGGAATGTCGGACGCGACGAAAAACTCGCCATCGCCCAGGCCGATCACCACCGGCGGGCCTTCGCGCACTGCGATGATCGTGTCCGGTTCATCGACCGAGATGATCGCAAGGGCGAAAATCCCCTTCAATTCCTGAACTGCCTTTCTCACCGCAAGCTCGAGCGATAAATTTTCAGTGTCTTTATAATGGCCGATGAGGTGGGCGACCACTTCAGTATCGGTCTCCGTTTTGAATTCGTGGCCCAACGCCGCTAACCGTTCCTTTAGCTGCAGGTAATTCTCGATAATTCCGTTGTGAACGACAACGACATTTCCCGATTGGTCACGATGCGGATGGGCATTCTCCTCGGTCGGCCGCCCATGCGTTGCCCAACGCGTATGGCCGATACCGT
>JBDTZW010000195.1:0-3385 GCA_040004905.1 Acidobacteriota bacterium | reverse complement strand
GTGCTCGTTACAAAAGAAGGTAACCGAAACCTGACGGCCAAGGTGCCGAAGGACCCTGACGAGATCGAGGCACTAATGCAAAAACCCGTTCGCAAGTAAACGCGTCTCAGCTCCGTAAAATGCATATCGATGAGATCATAAAAAACCTGCCCGCGTTATTTTGCTCGGTGCTCGTCTCGGTTCTTTTTATCCAGTCCGGGCTCGACAAGATCTTCGACTGGAAAGGGAATCTCGGCTGGCTGACGTCTCATTTCTCAAAAACGTTTCTGGCCGGGATGGTTCCCGTGATGTTGGGAACGATGACGCTGATGGAAATCGGGACAGGGATCTTGGCGGCGGCTGGTCTTATTTATTTTATCGTCGCGGGTTCGACGCTTATCATTTTTTATGCTTCGGTGCTCGGGGCACTGTCGATCGTCTCACTCTTCTTCGGCCAGCGCATCGCGAAGGATTATCCCGGAGCCGCCGTCCTCGTCCCATATTTTCTTTTGCTCGTCGTAACAATGTACCTGACGCAGCCAGCGAGGTGAGACGAAGAAGTCTTGAGTTTCCGCTTTATCAGACCGCTTTTCACGAGTGGGGCCACCTGAAGGTGGAACTCGAGACTATGTGAGACGCGTTTCAAAGGCCGGGTAAATCGTGTAAAAACTCGCGTCCGAGTTTTCTTGATCAACTACGCTCCGGCACTTTTGCAGGGCCTTTCGGCAAAACGGGCCTGCCCCGATCTGATCTGATTTTCCTTCTATCCTCCTCGCCCAGTTTGGGAAAAAATGCGTTTTCCCCAACCATGAAACAAAAGTAATCATGTCGAATGATGGGATCGATTGATTTTGCGGCTAGCCACTTCGTACATCTACTCACAGAAAGACAAGCCACACTTCCCATTGAATAAAGGAAGCATCGATCGGCAGGTTAACTTTGATGTTAGGTGGGATCCGGATGGTATATAGCAATTCCGATAAAACTTGATGATTTTAGCGAAAGATAGCCGGCTAATTCTAATCAATTAGTACAACATCGCTCTCAACGATTCCGCGGGCAAGGGCGAATTCGTTAAGGCCGGGACCAGTTGCAAAATTGAAAATCCTGCCGGTCTTATAGGCGGTGATGGGCGATCGGCTGCCGTCCGCGATATCCAATTTCCAGAGGTTGGAAACATCGTTTTCAACGGAAATATAGTAGAGAGAGCTTTCGTCGCTGGACCACTGCACCGTCGGGTGTTCGTAAATATTCCCCAGATTGATATTAATATCGAATGAGTGCGCCAATTTACCGCTTTGACTATCGATAACCGCGAGGCCGCTTTGCAGCGATTTGGATCGGGCTTGATTGAAGGCAAAAGCGATGTAGCGGCCCGAGGGCGATACGCTCGGAGCGATTATCGTCCGGTAATCATCAAAAACTTTGCTCACGTCCGTGCCGTCTATATTTGTACGGTAAAGCATCAGTTTGTCGCCGTAGTGCGCGTAGACGACGCTCTTTCCATCGGGCGCAAACCCCGGCGTCATATCGGTGCCGTTCGCCGTTAGTTTAGACGCCGCTCCGCTCTTTAAGTCCATCTGCCAAAGGCAAAGATCATCGCCTATTTTTCCTTGATAGACAAGGCTTGTCTGATGCGGTGAAACGGCAAACCCACCGCCCGTGTCGGCAGCGAGCATTTCGCCGGCGGTGCGATCCGTATTCATTCGCCAAACCGCATCTTTTCCGCTTGCACGAGAGTGGAAGTAGATAACCCCCGGAGAGGGCCATGCTATACCGCCAACACCATCGTATTTGTCGAATCCGGTCGTCAATTCTTTTTCCGCCTCGCCGATGAGCCAAACGTGCGACTCTTGCCGTTTCTTGATCGCAATTATGGCTTTCCCGTCGCTGGAGGCACTCAGGGAATCGTAAACAAATGTGTCATCGGTTATTTGCCTCGCCGCCCCGCTGGCGAGATCGAGTTTCCAGATCTGCGAATTTACGGCCTCGGGGCCTTGCCCCACCAGTACGATCGATCTACCGTCGGGTATCCAGGCTAGCGAGCCTAGCCATGTCCATCGCTGTGAGTCGATGGTTCTTGCACGGCCGTCGGCCGCTGATACCGAACTGATCGAAAATTTGAATCCGCTCTCGACGTTGATCGAGGGGCAAATTATCGTGCTGCCGTCCGGCGACCACGCCGGCGTGCCATTAAAATGCTCGGGCCAACGGCTGCTCGCGAGTTTTGCGACATTTGAACCGTCGGCATCCGCGGTCAATAAGGCATATTCGTTAAGCTCGGGATAACGACGGACGAAAGCTATCTTACCTGCCGGCGAAAAAGAAACACCTCCGAAAATATCTTCCAAAACCAATTGCGGCTCTCCGCCGCTGAGCGGTTGCCGATAAAGACCCACCGGGGAGCCTCCCTTTTTCTTTACCGAATAGAAGATCTGCTTTCCATCCGGCGAGAAGCATACCTCGATGTAATTTGACGTCGTATCGTCCGGATTGATCCGCGTTTCGACACCGGTCTGTATATCGATAACTTTTAATGACCCGCGCTCGAAATAAGCCGCCTGCCGCCCGTCGGCGGAGATCGCCGCCTTTTTTGCGTTGCCGCCGGTTGTCAAACGGTTTTGCCGAGGTGAGCCGATGTCGAGAGCCTTAACCGTTGGTTGAAAATATCTCCAGCCGACAAGAGCACTAGCGAGAAGACAAAGAGAGGCCGCCGCGGCCCAATAATAAGTAGAGTTCGATCGACGCGACCTGGTCTGACGTTTTTCCTCCGAAACAGATTTATCCGGCCGATCTGGAATGCTCTTTTCTCCAACCCTTTCTACCTGAGAAGCAAAACGGTACCCGCGACCCTGAACGGTAGCGATATATTTGTCCCTGTCCGTGCTATCGAGGGCTTTTCGAAGAGTCGAGACGTTGCGGGCCAAGTTACCTTCTTCGACAAAGTCGGCCGGCCATACTTTCTCGATCAATTCTTCCTTATCGAGCAGGCGGCCTGGATTCTCGAGAAAGGCGAGGAGGAGATCGAACACTTTTCCCGTCAACGGCACAACTTCACCGGAGCGCAATACTAAACGATTCGTCGGATCGACCTCAAAATCGTCGAAGGCCAGCCTATGGCCGTTCGCCGAAACCCCATTTTTATTGCCGTCGGTCTTTTCCAATTCTTTTCCGAAACTTTTCCGAAAATCCGCGAGACGAATAAAGTGCCTTACAGGTAAATATATCCTTCGCTAAGAGAATATCGCGATTATAGAACACTTTGCCTTGAAAGGACGATGTTTTTTCGGCCCGATAGATCACGAAGCCACTTGTTAAGACGCAGTTCGAAGGTTAGAAACATGCTCAAGAACAGGCCGATAATTGTGCACTTCGTTTTGTTGTTCGCGATGATGCCGACAGATAG
>JBDTZW010000138.1:0-11427 GCA_040004905.1 Acidobacteriota bacterium | reverse complement strand
AATAAGCGGGTGACTTTTTGTCGAGAAACATCGCGGAAGCGTCCGTCAGTGAATACTCCGATCCATTTTTATGAAGAAATCCCATCACCGTTAGCGAATCGCACAAAATGCGCACGCCGCGTTCGGCCGAGTCTGTTGCCGACGCGATCGCGGCCGTCGTTTTGCTGCCCGCGGCTATGTGTGTAAAGATCGCAAGATCGACCGCCGCCTTAAGGGCCGCTGTTCGTTGAAACGCGACCATTGTGTCCCAGAATAGGTCCGGCGCTACCTGTGTCGTTTGCTGCATAAAGTTTGGTTTCTCCTTGATAGTGTTTCGAGCAAATTATCGTAAATGCCTCGCATATGCAATGAGCCATCGGAAAACGTTCGCGAATACTCTCAGCGGCCTCCTTCGTGATAGTATTTCTCAAACGAATTGAATGAACGTCGACCTCCTTATCTCAAATATCGGACAACTAGTCACCTGTGCTTCGTCGGTACCGAAGCGCGGGAGTGCGATGCGCGATGTTGGAATGATCGAGAACGCGGCGATCGCGGTCGACGATGGAAAGATCGTGGCCGTAGGCGAGGCATCCGATCTGGAATCGATTTATGATGCGGCAAACGCACTAGACGCCGCGGGAAACGTCGTATGTCCCGGCTTTGTCGATCCGCATACTCACATCGTTTATGCCGGCGACCGGTTGGACGAATTCGAGTTAAAGATAAAAGGCGCGGACTACCTGGAAGTATTGGCGGATGGCGGGGGAATAATCTCGACCGTTAACCAGACACGCGAAGCATCTGTCGACGAATTAGTTGAGCAAGGCCTCATGCGGCTGGACAAAATGCTTGCCTGCGGCACCACGACTGCCGAGATCAAAACCGGCTATGGGCTTAATGCCGAGACAGAATTAAAAATGCTTGCGGTGATCGCAGAGCTTGATAAAACACATGCGATCGATATCGTTCCGACATTTCTCGCCGCTCACGCTATACCGCCGGAATCGAAAGATAATCCGGAAAAATACGTCAACCTGATCTGTGACACAATGCTTTCGAGCGCGTGGAAATGGTTCGTCTCATCAGCCTTCTACAGGCGAGGCCCGTTTTTCTGCGACGTTTTCTGTGAGAAAGGCGCGTTCACGCTCGCCCAATCGAAAAAGATCCTCGAAACGGCCAAAAGCCTCGGCTTCCAGCTCAAAGCCCATGTCGACGAGTTCACCAACCTCGGCGGCAGCCGCCTGGCGATCGAAATGGGAGCGGCCTCGATCGACCATCTCGATGCAATATCAGATGACGAGATAAAATTGCTCGCGAGGTCGCAAACGATCGGGGTAGTGACGCCGCCGGTGAATTTCAATTTTGGTTCATCAGAGTTTGCCGACGCCAGGAAGTTGATAGACGCCGGCTGTGCCATAGCCCTCTCGACCGATTACAACCCCGGCTCGGCTCCATGTCCGTCGCAGCCGATGGCGATGGCAATCGCTTGCCGTTACCAAAAGCTGCTTCCAGTCGAGGCTCTTAACGCTGCTACGATAAACGCGGCCTACGCTATCGGATTGGGCGACGAGGTTGGCTCGATAGAAGTCGGAAATAGGGCGGACGTGCTGATCTATGAAACCAAAGACCACCGCGAGATCGTTTATGAGTTTGGTGGAAACCTAATCTCGACGCTCATAAAAAACGGCGAGGTAGTTAAAACCAAATAGATGTCTGAAATTGTAATTGACGGCGAAAGCCTTACTTTTGAACAAGTGATCGCGGTCGCGTACGGTATGCCGAGCGAACCTAGTATTGTGCTTTCTGAAGATTCAAAAGCCCAGGTAAATCGTTCGGCAAAAGCGGTCGAGGTCCTGCTGGAGCGCGGTGAGATCGCCTATGGTATCACGACCGGGTTTGGGGCTTTCAAGGACAAGATAATCAGTCCCGCAGAGGTCGAGCTGCTGCAGCGAAATATTGTGGTCAGTCACGCGGTCGGCGTCGGAAATCCGTTTGATATTCCGACGGTTCGGGCGATCATGCTCATTCGTGCGAATACGCTCGCACGCGGATTTTCGGGAATTCGCCTGTCGACACTCGAATTGATCCTCGAATTTCTCAATCGTGGCGTTCATCCGATCATTCCGGAAAAGGGAAGTCTTGGAGCCAGCGGCGATCTTGCTCCGCTCGCTCATTTCGCGTGCGTACTCATCGGCGAGGGCGAGGCTGAATTCAAAGGTGAGCGCTTACGTGGAGCCGAAGCCTTAAATCAGGCCGACCTCGAACCGTTAACGCTCGCCGCAAAAGAAGGGCTTGCTCTAACGAACGGTACTACGGTAATGACGGCGCTTGGGCTACTGGAAACCTGGAAGGCAAAACGCCTCGCCGCCGTCGCCGATGTCGCCGGGTGTCTTAGCCTCGAAGCGCTTCACGGAACGGTCTCAGCATTCGATGAGCGCATTCACGCTCTGCGTCCGCATCCGCGCCAGATCGAATGCGCGAAGAATCTTCGCGAGATCTTGAACGGTAGCGGGTTCGTTCGCGAACACGACCCCAAGAATATTCAGGACGCCTATACGCTTCGTTGTATTCCGCAGGTCCACGGAGCCTGCCGCGATGCGGTCGCCTACGCCGAATGGCTTATAGAGCTGGAACTTAATGCCGTTACGGACAATCCTCTGATCTTTGTGACAGAACCGCCCGCCTCAGCGGGCGACCCAAAGCCGGAGATCAATGCGGACACAGAGATCGAAGTTCTCAGCGGCGGAAACTTCCACGGTGAACCGCTCGCCCTTGCGTTCGACTACCTAACGATCGCACTTTCAGAGCTCGGCAACATCTCGGAACGCCGGACGATGCGCCTCACAGACGAGGCCTCCAACGCGCATATTCTTCCGGCCTTTCTGACCGATAACGGTGGCCTCAATTCCGGCTTCATGATCGTTCAATACACGGCCGCCGCTCTTTGCACCGAAAATAAGATTCTCGCCCACCCGGCAAGCGTCGATACGATTCCCAGTTCGGCAAATGTCGAAGACCACGTTTCAATGGGAGCGACCGCCGCCCTAAAATTACGCCAGGTCGCGGACAATCTCGAAAACATCTTATCGATCGAGCTCCTCTGCGCCGCCCAAGCCGTCGATTTCCGCAAACGCATCCTCGGCAGCAACGGCTCGCTTGGCGAAGGAACTCGCAGGATCTACGCCGCCATTCGCAGCGAAGTTCCTTTCGTCGAGAAGGATACCTATCTCAAGGACTACATGACTGCCGTTCACGATGTTGTGCGCAGATTCGGCTCGGATTAGAGACAACGGGAATTCGATATGAACGCTATAACGGTTTTATCTACTTTGTTGGTAATACAAATTGCCGCGCTCCTGGCCGATGGTCAGGATCACGGAGGGACCAAAGACCTTCCAAATTTCGGGTCCGTGAGTCCAGTGCTGTATCGCGGCGGCCAGCCTACCGAGGCGGGAATAATCGAATTGGCCAGACGCGGAGTCAAGACGGTCGTGAACCTCCGCGGTGAGGACTCGAACGCACGGAAGGAAAAGCTGCGAGTGCAAAAAGCCGGAATGAATTACGTGGGGATACCGATGGCGGATTGGGGTAAACCAAGGATCGCCGACCTCGACGAAGTCCTCCGACTGATCGAGCAGAATGAAGGTCAGCCGATCTTTGTTCATTGCAGACGCGGCGCTGATCGGACCGGCGCGGTAATCGCCGCGTACCGTATCACGCATGACGGATGGACAGCAAAGAAAGCGCTAAACGAAGCCGAGGAATACCGCATGGGCTGGTGGCAGTTCCCAAAAAAGAAATTCATAAAGCACTTTTATAAGTCGCGTCTATCGTCGAAGACCTAGTATTTCGTATCTTTGCTGGCACGATTGGTCCTGCGCCGTCGGATTGCCAAGATCGACGGCTTCGAGCTCCGAGTTCTCGTCCGATTAATAGGGTGTTTCTCGTCCCCGCCCAAATTGTATCGGTTTCGTCGCCATACAAACCTTGAATACTTTTTGCTTTCGGATTGTTGGGGAAAATCACGCTAAAAAGGGGATTCGTTTTTGAAGAGGCAAGTCGCTCGTGCTGACGTTTATAGCTGTATAACCATCAAAACGCGAGTTCCCCTGAGCCGAGCAAAATCACAAAACATGATCCCGATTCGTGATGAACGAAACCCTTGGCGTTCGCAACAGCCAACAATTACAGATGACAGCACTTATGGCACCAGAGCCTTCGCGTTACAGGACATTCCCAATTGGTCGCCGCCCTTAGTATCCTTCGCTCTAGACCAGAGATACATGATGGCGTAGGATCGCCAGGGCCGCCAGGCAGAAGCACGTTTCTCTAACTCGTCGAGGGTTTTCAGACCGACCGTGCGAAAGAGATTCGCGTTTGCGGTCGGAAAGACATCGGGATTGCTGTGGGCCCGCATCGCGATGTATTGTGCGGTCAAATTATCGATGCCGGGAATTTCACTAAGGGTCTCGATGAACGTATCCGCGTCGTCAATTTTTTCAAAGCTGATCGCTCCGTCGCGAACTGCCCTGGCGAGAGCGTGAATCGTTTCCGATCGCTCTTCGCTCAGACCAATTTCTGACAGGTTGGCGTCAGCAAGGATCTCAGGAGTGGGAAACAGAAATTCGAGTCCATCTACATCCGAGATACGCTGGCCGAATGACTCCGCGATTCGGCCCGAAAACGCCACCGAGCGCTTCAGCGTCACCCATTGGTTTAGGAACGATTGGATTGCGAGTTCGAAGCCGTTCCAACAACCTGGCACACGCAGCCCAGGTTCTGCTTGAATAAATGATGACAAGGTAGGATCGTTACCGAGGCTTTCAGCTATGGCGGCCCAGTCCGCGTTCAGATCGAACATATTTCGGATTCGCTCAATGATCTGGTAAAGAAGACGCGAATCTGCTATACGCACGTGCACGGTAACAGCGTCGACATCCTTGTCGGGCGAAACCTCAAAAAACCCACTCCTGCCGTTCACCAAAATGGTCCGGCGATAGCTGTTCGGGTTAACGGCCTCGACGCCGGGAATCGCTCGTTCCGCAAGATACCCCAGCATTCCTCTCCAATGGTAGGGCGGACGGAAACGTAGGTTAAAAGTATAGAAATCTTCAGGCGAGATCGCCTTCTGGTTCGCGAGACGCCTAATGTGGGAGGGCGTTCGCTTGTATGTTTTGCTTATAACGGCATTGAATCTGCGAACGCATCCGAAACCTGACGCGAGCGCGATCTCCGTCATAGGCAGCCTGGTCTCATCGATCAGTTTCTTGGCGAAGTGCAGCCGACGCGTCTTAGCGACCGCCGCCGGCGACGCCCCCAGATGCTGGATAAATAGGCGCCGAAGGTGCCGCGAACTTACGCCCAACCGTTCCGCAAGACCTTCCATACCTCCATCCTCTAGCCCGCTTTCCTCGATAATGCGGAGCGCCCGCGAAACGGTGTTCGAGGTCCCGAACCATGCTGGAGTTCCCGGACTGCATTCCGGCCGGCAGCGCAGACACGGACGATAACCGGCCTCAGCCGCCGCGGCCGCAGTTGGAAAGTAGCGAACATTTTTTTCTTTTACGGTAGGTACCGGACAGATCGTCCGACAATAGATCTTTGTGCTGAGCACCCCCGTGAAAAACTTGCCGTCAAACCGCGAATCGCGCGACAGCCTCGCTCGTGAACATACCTGCCTGTCTAATGTCATGCCTCACGATTATAGCCGAAGCGCATGCTAAAGATGGACGTTTTCGGACATGCTTTGACAGTATTCATCTCTTTCAGCGAACCACGTCCGCAAACGTCCAATGCGACTGCATCTAATTGGATAAAGTCACTTGCTATGAAAACTCAATCTCCAAAACTCCGTTCTGCACTGCTTGTCACTGCGATGCTCTTTTCAACGGTCAGCCTATCTTTGGCGCAAAACGCGGTCATCGACGACATTGATCGCACCGTAAAACCTGGCGATGACTTTTACAGTTATGCCAACGGAGCCTGGCTAAAAAGGTCCGCGATTCCCGACGGCCGCCCCACCTTCGATAATCGCGCGATCATGGGCGAATCAACCGCCAAGCGGGTTCACGATCTCATAATCGAGGCTGCCGCCGCGCATCCTGCAAAGGGAAGTGCTGCTCAAAAAGCTGGCGACTATTACGCGAGCTTTACGGATACCGATGCGATCGAGGCAAAGGGCCTGACACCGCTGGCCGACGACATGGCCGGGATCGCGGCCATCACCAACAAAGCCTCGCTTTCCGCCTACCTCGGCGCGACTTTGAACAGCGAAATCGATGGGCTCACCGCCAACGCCGACCACATTTTCGGCGTCTTGATCAATCAAGGTTTTGAAGACTCAAAACACAATCTCCCGCACCTGTTGCAGGGCGGACTCGGAATGCCAGACCGGGAAGCCTATCTTGATCAGTCCGCTAAGTCGGCTGAGCTACGCACCGAGTATCAACAACACATCGTCGCGATCCTAAGGCTAGCCGGCGTTCCCGATGCCGAAACGAAAGCCACCGCAATTCTGGCGCTCGAGGTCCAGATCGCACGAAGCCACGCCCCTGACTCCGATTCAGCCGACGTTTTCAAACAAAATAATCCCTGGAAACGCGCGGACTTTGCCGCAAATGCTCCGGGAATGGACTGGGACGCTTATTTTCGATCTGCTGGACTTTCCATACAATCGGATTTTCTTGTCTGGCAGCCCACGGCGGTGACCGGAACGTCTGCCCTCATAACTGCCGACAGCGTCGATACCTGGAAGGACTACCTTCGGTTCCACCTGATCGAACACTACGCAAATGTCCTGCCCAAAAACGTTTCGGCCGAAGATTTCGCATTTTACGGCAACACCCTGACTGGTGCTACGCATCCTCCCGACCGCGGCACGGCAGCCATCACCGCCACAAATGCCGCTCTCGGCCAGGCGGTTGGCCAACTATATACGCAACGGTACTTCCCGCCGGAGGCCAAGGCGAAAGCCAACGAGATGGCGGCGAGTTTGATCACCGCATACCGCGCGCGTATTCCAAGTCTCTCCTGGATGTCGCCCGCGACAAAACAAAAAGCGTTGGCCAAGCTCGCTGCGTTCAAGATTGGGCTCGGCTACCCTGATGTCTGGATCGACTATTCATCGTTCGATGTCGTCCGCGGTGATGCCCTCGGCAATATGCGACGTACGGAGTCTTTCAATCGAGCACACAACCTTGAACTATTGAAAAAGCCCGTCAAGCCATACGAGTGGTCGATCGTTCCGCAAATTCCCGGCGCGGTCATTATGTTCAGTCCAAACGTTGAATTCTTCGCAGCCGCGATCCTGCAGCCGCCATATTTCGACTACAAAGGCGATGTCGCCTCAAATTATGGTTCCGCCGGTGCGGGCATGGCACATGAGATCAGCCATAGTTTCGACGAGCTCGGTAACATCTACGATGACGAAGGCCGCCTCGGAAAATGGTGGACCGCCGAGGACACAGCCAAATACCACGAAGCTGCATCAAAGCTTTCAGCGCAATTTGCCGCCTATTGTCCGCTGCCGGATCTCTGTCTAAAAGGTGATCAAGTTCTGAGCGAAAATATCGCTGATCTCGCCGGATTGCGGACGGCCCACGACGCATATCTGCTTTCCTTGAATGGCAAGCCCGACGCTGTGATCGGCGGTCTGACGGGCGAACAACGTTTCTTTATTGCATTTTCGCAACGATGGCGGAGGCTGCAGACCGAAGCCGCACTTCGCCGGCAGGTCGCGACCGATACACATCCGCCCGGCGAATACCGTAGCGATACCGTTCGCAATATCGACGACTGGTACAAAGCGTTCGGCATTGCACCCGGCGATAAATTATTTTTGAAACCCGAGGACCGCGTAGGAATATGGTGAAACCGCTCAAAATTGCTTTCGTAGAATGGCCCGAAGCCCTTTCGACCGATAACGAACAGTGGGCCGACGTGAAAAACTCCGTCGCTGCCGCCGCACCGGATATCCTTGTCACCAATGAACTCCCGTTCGGGCCGTGGTTGGCTGAGGGTCCCACGTTTTCCGAGGACGAAGCGTGCGAAAGTCTTCGTGCGCATGAAAAAGGGTTGAAAGGGCTGATTGATCTCGGAGTTCCCGCCGTTATCTCTTCGCGCCCCGTTTGGAACGGAAAACGGCTCGCTAACGAAGCGTTCGTGGTCGAAGATGGCCTGTCGCGTTCGCTTCATCGCAAACAGCATTTTCCCGACGAGCACGGATGGTTCGAAACCGAATGGTACGCCGGCGACAGCTCAGGCTTTGAGGTTGCCGATATTCTCGGGATAAAGGTCGGCGTGCTCCTGTGTACCGAGGCCATGTTCAATGAACGCGCCCGCGCATACGGAAAGCAAAAGGCTTCGCTCATCGTCATACCTCGTGCCTCCGGCATCGACAAAAAATCCTGGCGGATCGCAGGTGCGATGGCGTCGCTCGTTTCGGGTGCGTACGTAGTCAGCTCGAACCGTGTCGGCCGTTCCAAGGGCGGCCTCCGGTTCGGCGGGGGCGGTTTTGCATACGCCCCGCACGGGCGCCTCACAGCGTTAACGGACCCAGCCAATCCCGTGCAAACCTTCGAACTTGATCCCGAGGTCTCCAGACTCGCCCAACGCGAATACCCTTGCTACGTCCCTGAGTTGGAACGACAAGCGTCAGTTTGCCGCCTTAAAGCTGGCCGAATCTGAGACACCGCAAAAGGACGATGAGCTGCTGGGCATTCTTTCCGCGGCAGACCAGATCGGTGGGCAGCCAAAAACGATCCGTTCTTTCCGGCAAAAGACCTTACGCGGAGCACTGGTTTATGCGCAGTTCTCGGATCTGCCCGAGTTGATAAAACGCTGGACGATTCGCAGCTGAAAGCGAAGTATCTCGACAGTAAAAACTTTAACGAGCTGACAAACCGTAATTTGGGCTTAACTTGCCAGCCGGTGGCACGAGTTCGCGATGGAGCCGGTTTTCCCATCGATCTCGAAACAGTAGCAGGTTTTGCGGATGGCCGGGCGTCGCTCACCATCTACGACATCGGCCAGCTCGATCTCGTTTTCTTGCCCCGGTTTCGGACGAGCTTTTTGCAGCAACGCAACTTATGCAAAACAGCTCACGTTTTGAAGAGGACGACCTGGGCAACGGCATCACGGCGAATCAAGTTGCCGTCGAAGCCGATCGCGGGCGGCAGGTTGGTGATCGCGACCAGCGAAAAGCTCTTGGCACGAACGATCGCGAATATTACCGCGCGGTCCGGGAGCGATCCGCTCTCAGACGAACCTACCTTCACACAGCCTTCCCAACGGCGCACTCCCCACCTTTCAACTGTTTGGGCCGAACAGTGACTTCGACGAAAATATTAACGATAGATCCGACGATGAGCCCGATCTCACAGTTCCCGCGAACGCGGCGTCTAAGCCATATGAACAAAGGAGAACTTTGATCACATTTTCTCACGACTCAACGGATCGGATACTACTAACGATTTTTTCACGGACAATATTTCTAGTCTCTTCGCATCTCTACCGGCGGTATCTAAGGGGTCGAGCTAAGCCGGTTCTATGTGCAGAATGTCTTAAACGAAGACTTGATCCTGGAAACCGAATAGAAGGCTGGCCGGCTTTTCCTAATGCGCCGGTCGTCGCCGGAGACCATCTGAAGGGATTCCCCAAGACCTTCGGGACCGATAATTTATCACTCGTCATATCCACGGACTCCTAGCCGCCTTGAACCCCCATTGAGCGGGCCTGCAAACGAGTCGACCGCTGAACCCGTGCGTCGAAGCCCGCCCTTCGAGGATGAAGGATGGATGAATAGCCTATATAATGAGCGGAGATGAAACTAACTGTATTTAAGGGCAAGAGTAAGGGCGGCCTCCGCGTGGGGGCGTTCGTTTCCGATTCGCAGATTGTCGATCTCAGCCATTTGGTCTGGGACGAACCGCTTGATGAATCCGCGGTGATGCGATGCTTTGATCTCGACACTGATTTTCTTTCGAACGCCAGATCCGAGGTCGCGGCCGGCAAAATCTTTATCGACCGTGATTCGGTCAATCTAATATCGCCCGTGCCCGCACCGCGAAAGATAATTTGCATCGGGCTGAACTATCGCGATCATGCGGAAGAGAGCGGAATCGCGATACCAAAATCGCCGATAGTGTTTTCCAAATTCACGTCCTGTGTTATCGGCCCGGGAGAGGCGATCATCGTGCCTGAGGGCAGCACGGAGTTGGATTATGAGGCAGAACTAGCCTTCGTGATCGGCCGCCGATCGAGGACCGTCGCGAAGGCTGATGCTCTACGCCACGTGTTCGGCTACGTGAATTTTAATGATGTCAGCGCCCGCGATTTTCAGTTTGCCGACGGACAATGGCAGCGCGGCAAATCGTGCGATACCTTTGCCCCGATGGGCGAATATGTCGCTACCGCGGATGAGATTCCCGATCCGCAGGACCTTTCGATCAAGCTGCATTTGAACGGCGAAACGATGCAGGATTCGACGACTGCGCAGATGATCTTCGGTGTCGTCGAGCTGATCGAATTTCTCACTCGTTTCATCACGCTTGAGCCCGGTGATGTCGTCGCGACGGGGACTCCGCCTGGCGTCGGATTCGCTCGAAAGCCGCCCGTTTATATGAAGGACGGCGACGTGGTCGAGGTCGAAATAGCGGGTCTCGGCGTACTTTCCAATCCGGTGAGGGCAGCGAAATAATATGTTCGACCTAACCGGGAAGATCGCACTGATAACCGGTGCTGCATCGGGCATCGGCGAGGCCATGGCCGTCACATTCGCAAAGCAGGGAGCTTTTGTCTATGTGGCCGACATCGACCAAACCAACGGGCCGAGGGTTGTCAATGAAATAAAGGCGGTCGGTGGACAGGCCAAATTTATTCGTCTCAACGTTACGGAGGATCTGAATTGCGCGGCGGCCGCAAGTCAGGTCCACGCCGATCACGGTAGGCTTGATATCCTCATAAACAACGCTGGTGTCGGGCATGTCGGCACGATCCAGCAAACGACTGTCGACGATATGGACAGGCTGTGGGCCGTGAACGTGCGCGGGATGTTTGCGTTGACCAAGGCATTCATTCCAACGATGCTGGAACGCGGGCACGGCGTTGTCATCAACACTTCATCGATCGGAGGAGTCGTCGCGATCAAAGACCGGTTGGCTTACTGCACAACGAAATTCGCGGTCGTCGGATTTACAAAGTGCCTCGCGTTAGACCACGCGTTAAACGGTATACGGGCAAACTGCATCTGTCCCGGACGTGTCGCGACCGAATTTGTAAAGGCACGCCTGAGCGAATATCCTGATCCCGAAAAAGCCTATCGAGACATGGCCGCCACACAAGCCGTCGGGAGAATGGGAATGCCGGAAGAGATCGCCGCGGCGGCACTGTACCTCGCAAGTGACGAGGCCGCATTTGTCACCGGCAGTGCTCTGATCGTTGACGGAG
>JBDTZW010000456.1:0-11494 GCA_040004905.1 Acidobacteriota bacterium | reverse complement strand
AAATATTTCTTTACATCGAGATCCATTTCCGCTGGTTCACCGCATGTCTGTCCTTTTCGCTCACTACCTGCGGATGCAGCATTACCAGACTGACCTTCCAATCACTCGCTAAAGTGTTGGTGTGGATCGCGATCCGCTTTTTCCACGGCATTGCGTTTATCTCTTCGAATTTATAGCCTTTTCCCATGATGTTGACGATCAGATTTGCACTATCGTGCTTTCCGTAACATACGTCGGCATTACCCGCGCCTCGCATATCAAGTGGTATTTTGGAGACCGGAGTCTTGTCCTTTGAAAATTGTAGTGCCATCTCGCATTTTTCGGTGTGTTTTGCTATCCCAATATGCGGCAGCCCGAGAGCATGTCCGACCTCGTGCGCGATCGTGTAATGATGCTCGATCGTGTAGGTGTCGCCCTCGTCGTCAATTTCGAAAGTGCGCGGTCCGGTGCTGACGGCGGTTGAGGCAATATGCCGGTCATCCGACCTGAAATTTCCGAGATACGGGCTGTCATCGTCGGCGTTATTCCTACGTTTGACCTCGTCAGTATCGATGTTGTATGCGTCGACCGTCCGATGCGCGGCCCCAGGAGAGTCGACCAACTCTGTAGATACGTAGCATTCGATATTCGGCCGTACAAAGCGCCCGCCCTGCGAAGTATCGCCCGTCGAAAAAAACTTCGGCGGTATGAGCCAAAAACGGTGGTTCCACAGCCGACTCTGTTTTTCGAATTCCTCTTTGAATTTGGCAAAGCCTCTTGGCGTCCAATCTTTTAGCGGAAATGATCTTTTATTGCCGTCGATAGCGTTCGGCTTGGCGTTTTTAGCGACAGGGTTCAAATATATGCGTAAAAATAGCTTAAGGACATGATTCTGCGTGGGGTGCGAGCTCCGTCCCAAATACGAATCGAATCGCCCGCCGCGAAATCGCTCGTCCCAACGATTTCCCACGCTGGGCCTGTAA
Organism: Acidobacteriota bacterium; assembly: GCA_040004905.1. GTDB lineage: Bacteria > Acidobacteriota > Blastocatellia > Pyrinomonadales > Pyrinomonadaceae > OLB17. The sequence goes on along the minus strand of JBDTZW010000456.1, from coordinate 10,532 downwards.
AACCAGTTTCGTGCGTCAAGCCATGTTTCTCCCATATAGCTGCTCCTCCAATGGCGAAAAAACTTCCTTCATCACCGTAAGAGGCGAGCCTTAAAAACATTTCACATCGTTTGGAAGTAAAAAAGAAAAAAGGCTGGCCCGAACACCCGGCCAGCCTTTTTTTTAACCCATGTCAGGTTATTTCCTGTCCTTGAAACTATCAAAAAGCTCGGTGTGGCGGCTGGTGAGCGGGAGCAGACGACCTTCGATAAACAGGTATTTAATGCTCGTTCGCGGCTCGAGAATATCGCCATCCGTTACTACGATATTCGCAACCTTCCCGATTTCTATCGAACCGAGACGATCATCGATGCCGAGTATCTGTGCCGGATAGAGCGTCACCGATTTGAGCGCCTCATCTTTCGCCAAGCCGAACGCACCCGCCATTCCCGCCTGATACGGCAGGTCGCGGACCTCCGGTCCATCATCACCCGTCGAAATGCAAAACTTGACGCCCGCACTCTGCATTTTCGACGGTGCTTCGAACATGTAATCATAGGCATCGTCATCTCGAACGGGCAGATTATAGATATCGGTGTAGATCACGGAAATATTATTTTTCTTAAGATCGTCCGCGACCTTCCAGGCGTCCTGTCCGCCGACGATAATGCCCTTCACCTTCATGTCGGTGACAAATTTCGCTACGCCCTTGATGTCGTTCGCACGCTCAGCTACGAAAAATATCGGCTTCTGCCCGCGAATGTACGGGACCATCGCGTCGAGTTTCTCGTCCGTTTTCACATACGGAAGCGAGCTATCAGCGGCCGAAGCCTCGCGTGCCCGGGCATAATTCTCGGCGTCCTTGAAGATCTTCTTCAACTCTTCGAGATCCTTATCACGACGTCGAATCGCCTCGTTAAAATCGATCTGTTGCCGTCCCTGTCCCGGAGTAAAACCGCCAAACGTCGCTATGCGCGGGAAGTTGACCACGAGCCCGGCCGTCGGCAAGACCGCCATCTGATCCTGTGTTGAGCCATTCAGATTTATTACAGCGGCCTGTCCGGAGATCGTTCCGCCGGTCGGAAACGATCCCGCAGTCGTAACGCCGTTCACCCGCGCCACGTTGACATGCGTCGAATGGGGATTAATTCCCTTGATCGCCTTGGCGTTCGCGTTCATCGTGCCGGTTTCAGTCGTATCGACCGAACCCGGAACTCCCAGGGATATCTCCGACAATCCCAGATTCGTGTTCGCATCGATCATTCCCGGGAAAACACTCAGGCCCTTTCCATCGATCCGCTCTGCTCCCGACGGCACAGAAACATTAGCGCCGACAGCCGCGATCTTCCCGTTCTGAATGATCACCGTGCCGTTCTCGATCGTTGCCCCCGACACAGTTACTATCCGCGCTCCAACGATCGCGAACGTGCCCGCCTTACCGGTCTGATTCTGTTCAGACCCGTCATTCTGTCCGACGACCGAAAAACACGAGCCGCCAACCAGCAGGAACAGAAACATGTAGAGAAAACCATTTACCTTTTCACTTTTCACTTTTAACTTCATTACTGGTTTCCTCCATCACCGTACTCAGCATCGTCAGTATCGGTCTTAACTTTCTCCGTCGGTATGCGCGGAGGAGCTCCGCCCGTCGCGGGTCCTTTGTTTACGTCGAGCTTTTCCAGATCTTCGCGTTCCTTCTGCATCGCCGCACGATTTTGAATGTCCTTGGTCCGGTCAAAATACGTTTCACCTTCGATCATCGTCGTCTCAACCCGCGAATAAATGCTGAACGGATGTCCGTTCCAGATCACGAGATCGGCGTCTTTACCAACGTCGATCGAACCCGTTCGTTTATCGATCCCTAGCTGTTTCGCCGGATTCAAAGTCACCATTCTCAAAGCATCTTCTTCCGGAACGCCGCCGTATTTCATCACCTTTGCGGCTTCTTCATTCAAACGTCGAATGCGTCCGTCATCATCAGAATTGATCGAGACGATCACGCCATTCTTCCAGAGGATGTATGCGTTATACGGAATCGCGTCGTATGCCTCAAGCTTGTACCCCCAATACTCCGCAAAGATCGAAACGCCGGTCCCGTGCTTGGCGATCTCCGGTGCGATCTTGTACGCCTCAAGCCCGTGCTGCAGCGTCGCAACGCGAAATCCAAATTCGTCGGCGAGCAGCATTAGATTCAAATGTTCGTCCGATCGATAGCCGTGCGCATGAACAAGCCGTTTGCCTTCGATCACCTCGACCAGCGGCTCGAGTTCGAGGTCACGTCTTGGCGGCACCTTGGTTTTTCCGGCTTTGAAATCGTCCCACGCATGCTTGTAGTCGCGGGCACGCAGAAAAGCGTCGCGATCCGTTTCCATCACGCCCTGCCGTGTGTGTGGATATCGCTGCGGGCGTCCGGGTTGCGAAAAATTCGTGCCGCGCGGATTTTCGCCTAGAGCGAATTTGATTCCGGGAGGAGCGTCTTTTACCAGAAAGTCCTCGACCGGCTTGCCCCATTTGAATTTGACGACCGCGTTTTGTCCGCCGATCGAATTTGCCGAACCGTGCAGCAGGTTCGCGGTTGTAGCTCCGCCCGCCAAGGCCCTATAAATACCGATATCAGTCGTGTTGAGAACGTCCCTGACCCGCGTCATCGAGGTCACTGAAAGCGAACCTTCGTTGATCGCGTCCAGCATTAAGTGTGAGTGGCAGTCGATGATCCCCGGCGAAACGAATTTACCCGTGGCGTCGATCGTTTGCGCACCGGCTGCAGCATTCAAATTCTTGCCGATCTTCGCGATCTTTCCGTCGCGAATAAGAATGTCAGTGCCCTCAAGCGCCCCGTGCGAAGCCGTAAGCACCGTGCCGTTCTTGATCAGTATTTCATTCTTCGCCTGTGCGAACGCAGTAAACCGGGCATTGCCGATCAACATAAGGAACAAAACAAATGAAGCCGTAAATTTTCTCATATGACTTTTATTCTCAGACCACTGCCTTCTGCCTTCCGCCTTCCGTTTTCTGCTTACGGATTCTTTGTTCCGGCAAACGGCACCGTACCCTGCGGCGAATCGATCGTTCCGCTTATCTGGTTTCCGCTGACCGAGCCTTTCACCGTGATGTCGATCGCCGTTCCGCCGTACTGCACCGACGCGCTGAACGAAAATCCGTCCGCGGTCACGTGCCCGTCACGAATCTGGCTCGTGCCCAATTCGCTGACCATCGTCCCCGTCAGCATTCCGCCGCTTTGTGTAAAATTCAACGTGCTCGACAAATTCTGGTCCGGGACCTGGATCGTGATGCTGTAGGTACCGCTAATATTCGGCGCACCCGCCGCCGTTTCGCCGCCACCACCTTGGCCGCCGCGGCGTCCGCCGCCGGGCCTACCATCGGTTTTAGGCGGTTCCTTTTGCTCGAACACCTTGCCGTCGATCACGACGTAAGGAACAAATCTCTCGCGTGCAAAAACATCGCCTTTTACCACCGCGAGATTCGCGATCTTTCCAGCTTCTATTGAGCCCAATCTGTCGCTTACACCGAGGATCTCCGCCGACCCGAGCGTCATCGCCCGCACCGCCGCATCCTTGCTCAAACCGCCTTCCACCACCTTGCCCGCGTTGGTAAAGAAATCGCCGATCGCCGTCGCACCACCGGACTGGAACGCGAACTTGACTCCCGCCGCCGCCAATTTAGCCGCACACTTCGGTGCTTCAGCTCGAAAACGCAGAACCTCCAGACTTTCCGGATCGGCCTCGGGCGAGGTCGCTGTCGTTCGCTTCGGCAAATTCAATGATAAAAGCACCGCCATATCCGCGGCCTTCAACCTGTCCGCGACCTTCCAGGATTCCTGACCGCCAGCGATCATTGCTTTGAGGTTGAATTCCTTCGAGAGATCGACCGCACGAATTATTTCCCGCACGGTATTCGCGTTAAAAACCACCGGTACTTGCCGGTTCAAAACGGGGATCAATGCGTCGAGACTTTTGTCGGCCTCAGGCCGCTTCATGCCTCTCGGATTCGCCGCGTACATCTTCAAGATCTGCTGCTGCCGTTGTGCGTCTAGCAGCATCTGTCGCAATTCCGAAAAAGTCCCCAACAGCGAACCCGGATATTGCCCGGGGATCGTGGCAAACGAGATATGTTCCGCCACCGGCGATCTGATCACCATTTCCGAAACCGAATCACCGGCAAGGTCGATCAGCACCGACTGGCCATTAAAAATGCCGGTTCGACCTACACTCAACACCGTTGTAAACCCCGCGTTGCGGTTAGCGTCAAACTGGCTTTCTCCCGCCCGAATGTCCTCGCTAGCCGTCAATTCCGGCCGCAGCCCGAGCGCGTAATTTGAATTCGACGTCGGTGCCTGTACCCCCGCCGCAACCGCCGCCGCCGCTCCTCCGCCTCCGCCTCGTCCGCCCCCTGTCGGCTGCGGGGTCGCCGGCGCCTGCAGCCCTAGGCTCGTCAAAGCATCAATAAATCCGGGATAAACCGTCAGCCCGGTCGCATCGATCGTCTGGGCATCCGCCGGAATTTTCGCATTCGCCCCGACAGATTCTATCAACCCGTCACGAACCACGACCGTTCCCTTTTCGATCGTCTCACCCGAAACGGTTACGATCCGGGCATTTGTAATTGCGACCGACTGGGCCGACACAGAGATCCCAAACAGCGAAGCGATAACCGCAAACGCGAACAGGAAGAGCTTTACTTTCATAACTTTTCTGAGCGGAAAGACAAACTGGAACAGCTTAAAGGTATAACTTTTACGCAGAGGATAAACGAAAAGTTTCCGTTCGCCAAACACACACTAAGCGTCGCGGTCGATTTAATGTAAACTTTTGTAAATGGGAGCAATAGTCCTCTTCGACGGCATCTGCAATTTCTGCAACGGCTCGGTCAACTTCATAATTGCCCGTGATCCCGGCGAATATTTCAAGTTCGCTACGCTCCAGTCCGATGCGGGCCGCGAATTGCGGGAGAAATTCGCGATCGGTGAGAATATCGATTCAATAATCTTGATCGAGGACGAGGCTGCCTACATGTATTCATCGGCACCGCTCCGGGTCGCCAGCCGCCTGAGCGGCGCGTGGTGGCTATTCGGCATTTTCCGGATCGTTCCGAAGGCCATCCGAGACTATTTCTACCGAATGTTCGCCCGCAACCGTTATAAACTATTTGGACGAAAAGAAGTCTGCATGGTACCGACACCCGAGATCAGAGCGAGGTTCTTATCAATAAACTTATGAAAGCTACATGGAATGGAAAAACTCTCGCCCAAAGCGATGAGACCGTTGTCGTCGAAGGCAATCATTATTTCCCAAAAGACGCAATGAATACCGAATATTTTCAACCGAGCGAAACGCACACCGTCTGCGGTTGGAAAGGAACGGCGAGTTATTATGACGTCGTCGTCGATGGCAGAACCAACGGCGACGCCGCCTGGTATTATCCCGAAGCAAAAGACGATGCCAAAGATATCGAAGGCTACGTCGCCTTCTGGAAAGGCATCGAAGTCGCCGAATAACTTTTCGTGACCCATTCTCTAGAAATCTTAGAATTCGCCAGGCTCCTTGAGTTTGTCAGCCGCAATGCCCAGACACCAATGGGTGTTGACCGGTTTGCGTCGCTGCGCCCGATCGAATCACGGCGGGACCTCGATAAGGCTTTGGCGGCGATCACAGAGACAATAGCTCTCAACGAAGAAAAGCAGGTCTCCTGGTCGTTCAGCGGCCTCGACGACCCGACCAACGCCGTCGCTGTTCTAAAGATCAAAAACGCAACACTCGAACCGCTCTCCCTGCTTGAGATCACCCGCGTCTGCAACCAAGCATTGTTCGCCCGCTCGTCGCTGCAGCCTGAAAAGGAATTTGCCCCGACGCTTTGGCAGATCGTCGAAGATCTTCCGCCATCGCTCCTAGCGGCGATCGACAAGATCAACAAAAAGCTTCTCCCCGGCGGCGAGATAGATGATTCCGCTTCGCCAGAACTTGCTCGCCTGCGACGCGAGATCAACCTTCAGCGTGGACGCCTGACCAAATCTCTCGAGTCCGCAATGCGTACCGCCGGCAACGCGATCCAGGACGCGATCGTCACCGTCCGCAACGATCGCTTCGTGATTCCGGTGAAGTCCGATTTTCGAGGAAAGGTTGTCGGAGTTGCGCACGGGTCTTCGTCCAGCGGCCAAACCGTCTACGTCGAGCCGCTCGAAGCCATCGAGGCAAACAACGAGCTCCAAAATCTTCGCGGCAAAGAAGAACGAGAGATCGCTCGCATTTTATTCGAATTAACCGAACAGCTTCGCGAACAGCTCCCGGCCGTCGAAGCCGCCGTCGAAGCCGTCGCCGAACTCGATTTCATAAAGACAAAGGTCGAATTTGTCCGCTCCTTCAAAGCCGTCGTCCCCCAGATCAGCGATGACAACAAACTCGATCTCGTCGAGGCCCGGCACCCGCTGCTAGAGGAAAATCTGAAAAAGCTGTCAGCGGGCAGCGATCAGCGGTCAGCTAAGTCGGAAACACGAGCAGTAGCTAGTGTGCCCTCCTCGAAATCGGAGATCGTGCCGAGCTCTTTTAGTCTGACCAAACAACACGCGGTCATGATCATCTCCGGCGCTAACGCCGGCGGAAAAACTGTTGTCCTAAAGACCGCTGGGCTGCTCAGCCTTATGGCCATCTCTGGACTACCTGTGCCAGCCAGTCAAGCGACGATCCCCTTTTACCGGTCGGTCCTCGCGGACATCGGCGATCACCAATCGTTGTCTGCGAATCTCTCAACATTCTCTTCGCACATGTCGAACATCGCCGAAATGATCCGCGAATGCGTACCGCCAGCCCTTGTCTTGCTCGACGAGGCCGGGACCGGCACCGACCCGGAAGAAGGCTCGGCGCTCGGCGTCGCCATAGTCCATCATTTCCGAAAAAAAGGCGCTCAGGTCATCGCATCGACCCATTATCGCGGTTTAAAAATGTATGCCGCAAATGACGAAAATATTGTGAACGCTTCGGTCGAATTTGACCTAAAAACGCTCCAGCCTACATATAAATTGCTGCTCGGCCTCGCCGGAGCTTCGTCCGGTATCGAGATCGCAAAGCGTTTCGGCATCGGACCCGAAGTGATTGCCGAAGCCCGCGAACATCTCGATATCTCGGCCCAGGAAGCAGAAAATTACCTGCAAAAGCTCCAAACCGAGACCAGGCTGGCCGAAGACCTCCGCATCGCGCTCGAAGAGGAGCGCGAAGCCACCGCGATGAAATTCGCAACGCTCGAGATTGAAGCCGGGAAAAAAGAAAAGGTGCGCCAGAAGGAATTCGAGCAGGAACTCGCAAGCACCGTAGCCGATTTCGAACGCCAGTCAAAGGCCTTCATGCAAACCCTCGAGGACAAAGCCCTCAGGAACAAACTCGAAAAAGAACGCACATCGAGAAAAGCCGAACTGAATCGGGCCGTCGTGTCCAAGATGAGCAGTGTCGGCAGTCCGCGTGCCAGCAGCCCGGGCGTCAGTAGAACCGGTGTAAGTAGCCCACACGTAGGTAAGGGCTTATCGGGAGCGCCCACGCACGATGGCACGATCTCCGTCGGCTCTCACGTCATCACCTCCTTTGGGAACATCGGGACCGTGGAAAAGATCGAGAAAGAAGTCGCCGAAGTCCTCGTCGGCGGTATGCGCCTCCGCGAAAAGATCGCAAACCTCCAGTTGTCAGAACCACCTGCGTCAGCGGGCGGCCAGAAAGTAGGGCCCAGCACGCATGCCACAACGCCAATGCGTTCCCTCGACGCCCCCGACGTCTCCGCCGAACTCAATCTCATCGGCAAAACCACCGCCGAGGCTGACTACGAGATCGACCGCTTCCTCGACGAAGCTTACATGGCATCCGTTCCGCGCGTGCGCATCATCCACGGCTTCGGCACCGGCGCCCTTAAAAACTTCGTCCACCATTTCCTAAAAAACCACGACCTGGTTGAAAACTTCGCGTTCGCCCCCAGTTCCCAGGGCGGCAACGGAGCGACGATCGCCCAATTGAAACAGTAATAGAAAATCTTGCTTATTGTGCATTCTATGATACACTCTGTCACGGAAGGCACTGACGCGGTGCCTTTTCGTGGCGCGTGCCAATAGTAATATGATTAGGAACCTGATAAGCATGAACGACTGTCCCACAAAAATTGCAAAAACCGTGGAACACAACCCGATCCCACGCCGTGCGTCCACGCTCAGTAAAAAAACGGCGGGACAACGGGACATGCGCACCCCGGGACGGGCTAAACATAGCAAGTACAATTACTTACAGGACACTTTTCTGTCCCGCAGGCCGCGGGACAAGCGGGACACGAAAAAAACACCGGGACAGCGGGACAAGGGGTTAAATCTATTGTGCGCAATAATTTGCCTGTCCCGCGACCATGTCCGGACCGGGACAAGCCCAGCGCGTTTAGCCTACGTGTGGAACTCTGGGACACTGGGACATGGGACAAAAACCGCTTGCATAAAAATTGCGAAAACCGTGGAACAGACCAGTAAAATCCTGGTTCTCCTTCTAATATTATTTTGCTTCTCTCTAATGACTCCAACATCGGCTCAAGAAAGGCCGAAGGCGCTTCAAATCGATGAGTTTGGCAAGATCTGTAGTGAGGATATGGAGGCCCGGCTTGATAACCTCTTGAACCAACTCAACGCTAATCCAAGCGCAAAAGTGGTGATTCTTTTTTATGGGGACCGCAACGCCGAGGGTCGAAACGTTAAATACATCCAGTACATCACAAAGGTATATCCGCGATTCCGCCAAATTCCGAGCTACTTTACCGACCGCGTCAAGATCATTCGAGGCGAGAATCTTCCCGAAATGAACTTCGAAGTCTGGCTTGTTCCTCCAGGTTCCGATGAGCCTAAGCCAACGGGACTGTTCGCACAAGACGATTACAAGAAGCCGACGTTGTTCGACCATAGCTGGGCGGACTTCAATAAAAATTGGTCGAGGAAGTCAGACATTTATTCAGATGGTTTTTACGATCTCGGATGCGGGTTTAGTCCTAATCGGGGGTTGTTTGCCAAAGCTCTCAAAGAAAACAAGTCCTTGAGCGGTTTCCTCATCGTTTACACAGCGTTCGGCAAGGACTCAAAGCGCGGTCGAAGGATAGCCAATTATGCGGTCAGCGATTTAGCGAACAATTTCAAGATTCCAAGCAGTCGACTAAGAGCCATTTACGGTGGAAATCGTGAAGAGCCGGAAATAGAATTTTGGCTGGTTCCAAGAGGCGATTTAGAGCCTAAACCAACGCCTCGGAATTCTAAGAATTGATAATGCTTTATCCCCAATACTTCATTGACGATCTGAAAGACCGGGCGGATATTGTGCGGATAATCCAGCCGTACGCGCAGGATCTGAAGAAGAAAGGGGCGAATTGGATGGCTTGCTGTCCGTTTCACCAGGAGAAGACGCCTTCGTTTTCGGTGAATCCGGCGAAGGGTTTTTATAAGTGTTTTGGGTGCGGCAAAGGTGGAACGGCGTTCAATTTTTTGATGGAGATGGAAGGACTTAACTTCCCTGAAGCTGTAAAGCGCGTAGCCGAGATGTCCGGCATCATGCTGCCGGAGCCGATCGATGACGAGAGCTACGAACGCAGCAAGAAGAAACGCGAGGAAACAAAGAAGATCTCGGAGCAGATCGTCGGGCTGAACAAGATCGCCCTCGAATTCTGGGAGATCGAACTTCAGGCAAAAAACAAGCATGCCAGGGCGGCCCGCGAATACCTCGAAAAACGAGGTATCTCCGAAGAAATTCAAAAGCAGTTCCGCATCGGGTTTTCCCCCGACAGCTGGGATTCGCTTTTGAATCTTCTTCGCGAAAAAAACATCGACGATAAGTTGATCGAAGAGAGCGGCCTGGTTTCGGTAAACGAAGAAAAAGACCGCGTTTTCGACCGTTTTCGCGGACGGATAATGTTTCCCGTCCTGGACATCAACGGTAATCCGATCGCCTTTGGAGCACGCGCAATGGGCGATGATCAGCCGAAGTATTTGAATTCCCCCGAAACGCCGGCTTACACGAAAGGCCAGCATCTCTATGGACTCTTTCAGGCCCGCGAAGAGATTCGCAAAAAGAAATTCGCGATATTGGTAGAGGGCTATCTCGATCTTATCGCTCTCGCCCAATTTGGGATCAAAAACACAGCAGCAAGTCTCGGCACCGCATTCACACCCGAGCAGTCAAAACTGCTCAGCCGCTATACGAAAAAGGTCGTGATCAACTACGACGGCGACAGCGCCGGTATTAAAGCGGCGAGGCGGGCAGTCGAGCACCTTCTGCCGCAGGATTTCGAGGTAAAGGTTCTCGTGCTTCCAAAGGGCCAGGACCCTGACGACTTTGTACGTAAAAACGGCGCCGAGGCATATAACGAAGCCCGTGGAAAGGCCTATCCTTATCTTCAATTCGTCCTTGATGCCTCGATGAAGGAGCGAAACTTCGCTATCCCGAAGCAAAAAGCCGAGGCGATCGAGGACGTTCTCAATGTTCTGCCCTCTATTCGAAATTCGATCCAGAAGCGTGAGAGCTTCGATCAGGCGA